>CAZGDE010000310.1:1735-8968 GCA_964524315.1 uncultured bacterium | reverse complement strand
GTTGTGGTCTCAGGCGTGGACGATTGAGGAAACGATTGACCTCAGCCTGACCTTGCAGTACCAGTGCCAGACGATGCCAGTTCTGGTGGAAAAAATGATTGAACTGGATGAGGATGCAGCCGAGGCGCGGATTATCTATCGGTTACAAAATCAATCCGATGATTCAATCCCCTTTCTGTTAAAACAACATGCCGCGATCGCAATTGCCGAAAATGACGAAATTCTGCTACCCGATTGCCTGATCGAGCCAGTTGTCCTGGACTTCAGCAAAATTATTGGTCAGGAGCGGCTCACCCAGTTTCCCAAAGCCTTCGACGCGAATGGTAAACAGGTTGACATCAGCAAAATCCCGGCGCGATCGTCCAACCTGCAAGAATTTTTCTATAGCTCCAATCTGGCTGATGGTTGGTGTGGTATTCGGCACGAGCAAACTCAATCCGCGCTTAAGATGCGGTTTGACCGGGCAGACTTTCCCTACGTCTGGGTGTTTCAAAGCTACGGTGGCTGGAATGGTCACTACGTCTTGATCATGGAACCCAGCACCACCATTCCCTACGATTTAGACGCCGCCTGCAAAAATGGCACGGCAGCTTACCTGCACCCGCAGGAAGTTCAGTATCGTACAATCAACATTTCGCTTGAAAGTTGATTTCTAAACGCTGACAATGTTCATCCGGATTCGGTTTGACCTGGCTATTGTCCTTTTTTTATTACCGCTGTCTGTTTCTCTTGCTCTGGCTTCTTCGCTCTCTGCTTCCCCGCTAACGACCCTACAGGCGCAGAACTCGACCGCTTCTAACACGGAAGCGGAAAAATTCTTCCAGCAGGGGAATGAGTTCCAACAAAAGGGACAATGGCAACCAGCGTTAGAACGATATCAACAGGCATTGGTGCTTCAGCAGCAGACGGGTGATCGCACCATTCAGTCTGTCACGCTAAACAGAATTGGACGGATACAGCATCACCTGAAGCAATCCGATACTGCCTTGAAGACCTTGGAGCAAGCCCTGGCACTCACTCGGCAAACGGGCGATCGCCTGCAAGAGGGATTGACGCTGAACAACATCGGGTTCGTTCTGTTAGCAACGAATCGACCCATCGAAGCGGAGCATGTTCTGTTTATCGCAGTACGACGGTGGGAATCACGCCGCTCCAATTTTACGGATGCTGACAAGGTTATCCTGTTTGACGCTCAGGCACTCACCTATGCTCTGCTGCAACAGGCGATGATTACCCAAGGGAAAATTGAAGGGGCGTTGGAAGTTACCGAACGTGAGCGGGCCCAGACATTTGTCAAACTCCTGGCAACGCGCCCCCAACCCCAACCACTGGTGCAATCCCCTCTAACCAGCCCACCGGGGATTCAGCAAATCCGCCAAATTGCCCAGCAACGACAGGTAACGCTGGTGCAGTATGCCATCATTGGCGCAGATTTTCTCTATATCTGGGTGGTTCAGCCAACGGGTGACATTGCGTTTCGCTCGGTCAAACTGCGATCGCCCCAATCCACCCAAACGTTAAATCAAAACCCTACATCTACGAACGAATTAACCGAGTTAGTAGCCGCAACCCGTCGTTATGTTTCCAACGGCTTGGGTGTTGGTCAAACTACATCCGGCGATGTTCCTAACCAGGTGTCTCCCAACGTCCAGGAGCCAGTTCCTTCACGGTTAACTGAACCACTCCGGCGATTACATCAGTTACTCATTGCCCCGATCGCCGATCTGCTCCCGACCAACCCTGAACAGCCTGTTATCTTCGTACCACATCAATCCCTGTTTCTGGTGCCCTTTGCTGCCCTGCAAAATGATCGTGGTCAGTATCTAATTGAGCAACATACGCTTGTGACGGCACCCTCTGTGGGAGTCTTAACCGCAGAGACACCACCTGCTACCTCCGCCCGACTCGACCTGATTATTGGTAACCTGTCCCCTGGTGCTGGCACTCTCCAGGAAGCAACTGCCATTTCCAAGTTGCTAAACGCACCAGGATTGCTTGGTAATCAGGCAACGAAAGCAGCGGTCGTGCAGAAAATGTCGCAAGCTCGCTTGATGCATCTGGCAACCAGGGGGGTATTTGATGAAAACCAGGGATTGGCAAGCGCCATTGCTCTACCTTCAGAAGCGCAAACCGATGGCTGGCTAACCGCTACAGAGATCCTGGGCATGAAACTATCAGCAGAATTAGCGGTTCTGAGTGGTTGTGACGCGAAAGGTGACCGAATCACCGGCGATGGGGTCATCGGGCTGTCGCGATCGCTCATGTCTGCCGGAGTGCCCAGCGTCATTCTTTCCCTCTGGACAACGCCCGATATGCCGAGGGTGGAGTTGATGACCGAGTTTTACCGTAACTGGCGGCAAGGTCGGCTGACTAAAGCACAGGCATTACGTCAGGCAATGCTGATAACCAAACAGAAGCACGCTAACCCGATCGCCTGGTCTGCGTTCACTCTCCAGGGGGAATGGCAGTAGGATCGCCGCGTTCTTTTTAAAGGACGGCTGCCCGGAGCCGCGCGATCGGTAAACAGAGTAACTTCCGTGGGGTGGGAACGTAAGCCCGTTTGCGGAAGACATCGTAATCGTTCCGTTCAATCTCATTCAGGATGCCGCTATACAGCATGAGCGCGGCCCATACGGGGAAACGAGCATCGGGGTTGAGGAGGCCGACACCACTCTCGGCACTGGCAAAGAACTTGCGGGCTCGCTGGATCTGGAACCGCATGAGTTCCCGCCAGCGATCGTCAACCACACCATTGAACAAATCTGTTTCCGTGTAGTTAAACAACGCCAACTCTTCCTGGGGAATATAAATGCGTCCCCGACGGGCATCTTCGCCCACATCCCGCAGAATGTTGGTGAGCTGGTTGGCAATGCCAAGGGCGATCGCCTCCTTCGTCGGATCCTGGGGCTCAAACTGATGCCACGGGGCCGTGCGGGGTGTGTCATTGACACCCATGACGGGAGTGGTCATCAGCCCCACCGTACCGGCGACCCGGTAACAGTAAAGCTCCAGTTCTTCAAAGGTCTGATAACGGGAACGGTAGAGATCCATCCGTTGTCCCTCAATCATGTCCCGAAAGGGCTGAATGTCGATGGGGAAACGCTGGAGCGTGTCAACCAATGCCACATCCGCATCTTCGCTGGCGTTACCAGCAAACACTGCTTCGGTTTGCCGTTCCCACATGTCGAGGGTTTCGGGTGTAGTCAGGGCCGCGCGGGGCCCATCCACCAGTTCATCAGTGCGGCGACACCAAACGTAAATCGCCCAGATCGCCCGCCGTTTTTCGGGCGGCATCAGCAAGGTGCCGATGTAGAAGGTTTTAGAGTACTTTGCCGTGATCTGACGACAGAGTTCGTAGGATTTTTCGAGGGAAGCTAGAGTTCTCACACCACCGGATTCAGGCAATTCCTGCATTGTCTTGGGAACGCTTGACAGAGATTGCAGGCTGTTGCCGGAGAGCGCCGTATCGAATGGTCTGGGAGACAGACCGTTTACACCTGGGATGTTGTTAGCCTTTTCACTTGCAACCATCAGCGTTTGCTCTGTACATCAGGGGACAGCAGATTATTTAGACCTGCGCACTGGCAGGAACAGGTTGACTGGTGGGACTAACCTTAGGAGCATCAGCAAGATACCGACTGCTTGCGATCGCCTGCGCTGTCAGCTTACCAGAAAGTACGGCACCTTCCATACTGCCCAAATAGCGTTGCATCGTATAACTACCCGATAAGAAGAAATTTGGGACAGGAGTTGCCTGGTCAGGACGGCACGCCTGTCGCCCTGGAGATGCCGTGTAGACGGAACGAGGGGTCTTCACGATTTTGGATTTCAGCAGTTTTGCCTGATTCTCACCTGTAAAATGCTGTGGGAAAAGTTTTTCCAATTCAGCCATCGTGGCTGCGAGAATTTCTTCCTCGGAGCGATCAATCCAATCCTTCGCTGGAGCCAGCACCAGTTCCAGCATGGAACGGTCAGGGTTGGAATATTCCTTACAGGTATTGCTCATGTCAGCGTAGACGCTTAACAGCGGCGATCGCGAGAATAGCAATTGATCCACGTCAGTCAATTTGCGGTCAAACCATAGATGCAAGTTAATCACAGGTACGCCCTCCAGTCCCTCTAACTTCTGGAAGCATTCAATGGATTTCCAGGATTCGGGCATGAGTACCTTCATCACATCGACGGGCATTGCCGAAACATAGGCATCGGCGGTGACTACCTGGTCGGAGGCCCCATCCAGTCCCCGGATGAGAAATCCTTGCACAGTTTTATCTTCATTGACAAGAATTTGCTTCAGGGGTTGCTTAAGATGAACCTCACCGCCACGCTCGGTAATGTAGTCCACCAGAGGTTGACAGAGTCGTTCCGTGGGGGAACCATCCAGAAAGGCAACTTTGGAACCGTAGCGTTCTTGTAAAAACCGATTCAAGGCAGTCAGCGGCACCGTTGCTGACACATCCTCCGGGTTGATGAAGGTCAATGCTTTGGAAGCGGCAATAAAAATATCGGTGTTAACCTTTTCGTCGACACCCTGAAGCCGTAACCATTCCAGCAGGGAGTACTGATCCATCCGCTCCACATACTGTTGCCCCCGTATCACCGCTGGCAATAACCCGATCGCAAAGCGAATTTTTTGCTCCCAGGTCAACATGTCGTTATTCCGCAGAATCGACATGATCACGTTGATGGGTGCAGGAATATCCGGCACGTCAAAGCGGGAGAGAACTCCAGGCTTGTCGGGTTGGTTGAAGATGAGGGTGTGTTGTTTCCACTGAAGCCGATCCTCGATCCCCAGTTCTTTGAACAACTGAAGCATGTTGGGGTATGCCCCAAAAAAGACATGTAACCCCGTTTCGTACCAGTCACCATCCGCATCTTTCCAGGCAGCTACCAGGCCACCCAATACATCTCGACTTTCCAGCACAATCGGGGTATGTCCCGCATCTACAAGGTACTTGGCACAAGCCAGACCCGCTAAGCCGCCACCGGCGATCGCAACTCGCATGTAATCTCTTCAGGTTTTCTTCAAGATTGCTCAGCCCTTATTATACGTTGCAAACTGTTACATTTTCATTAAAAAAAACCCCGGCTTGTGCCGGGGACCATTATCAGGGTGCATCTACCAAATCACTCTTCGGGGGAAATGGTGTCGTATCCGGAGAAAAATTAACCTGAACCCTGGTTTTGCTGCCAATATCGCAATTATTCAAGCGGAAATACCACCGGGCTCACAGCGTTGCACTGAACCATCTGCATAAAGTTCCATTGGTACGAGGTGGAGCTTGCCGTGGACGAAGACTTTGGAATAAACAATTTTGACTAGTGGCGATTGGTTATGGTTGTAGCGACGAGACATAGACGTAACCTCTGGGTAGCACCGAATTTGGGAAAACGATATTCTGTTGAAGCGATACTCTTATGTTAGAAAAAAGCTCGAATAGATCCGTAAAGCTACGGTATAAAAACGAACTGACCTGATAAACATTTGGTGAAAGTACGGGAGGATTGGGTAGTCTCCCTTAAGTTATCCTTGCCTTCTCACTGCCCATAACTTCAATTGGTTTATCTGACATTCCTTTTATCCTTTTAGATTTAGATATGGAAGTCCAATAGCTTTTCCAAAATGTCGTCAGGATTATTGTGCTGTAGTAAAGCTTTGCCGAAAAAATAAGCTTCTACCAGCAACCCATTGCCAGTCTCATAAATCCACGATCCTAAATAAATCTACAATCTTTAATAATTTGACGACTTCCTAATATTTTTTGAGCGACTTTTAAGCGACCCCTTCCCGTTTCTACGCCCATGAAAACGTTCGATCTCCAGGCGCGGTTAGATTATTACTACGAGCAGACGAAAGCCGTCATTCTTAGTCGTCAAAATCCCATTAGTGGGTTGTTACCTGCCAGCACAGCCGTTAATGCCCACGGTGATTACACGGATGCCTGGGTGCGAGATAACGTTTACAGCATCCTGGCAGTCTGGGGGTTGGCACTGGCGTACCGGAAACTGGATGATGATCGCGGGCGCACCTTTGAACTGGAACACAGTGTCATCAAACTGATGCGAGGACTGCTGTTTGCCATGATGCGGCAGGCAGCTAAGGTGGAACGCTTCAAAATCACCCAATTGCCCCTAGATGCCCTCCACGCGAAATACGACACGGCAACTGGCGGTACCGTCGTGGGCGATGACGAATGGGGGCATCTCCAGCTAGATGCGACCTCCATTTACCTGCTGATGCTGGCGCAGATGACTGCATCGGGGTTATCCATCATCTACACGACGGATGAGGTCAACTTCATCCAAAACTTGGTCTATTACATTGGGCGCACCTACCGCACGCCGGACTACGGTATTTGGGAGCGGGGTAACAAGATCAACCACGGGAATCCCGAACTGAATGCCAGCTCTATTGGCATGGCAAAGGCAGCACTGGAAGCCATGAATGGGTTGAACCTGTTTGGTGTGCGGGGGGGACAGAATTCTGTCATTCATGTGATGCCGGATGAGATTGCCCGATCACGCATTACCCTGGAATCACTTCTGCCCCGGGAATCCAGTTCCAAGGAAGTTGATGCCGCCCTGCTGAGTGTGATTGGTTTTCCGGCGTTCGCGGTGGATGACCCGACGTTGTGCGATCGCACCCGTACCAACATTGTCACCAAGCTTCAGGGCAATTACGGCTGTAAACGGTTCCTGCGGGATGGGCACCAGACCGTGTTAGAAGACACCACCCGCTTACACTACGAACCGTTGGAACTCAAACAGTTCGAGCATATCGAGTGTGAGTGGCCTCTGTTTTACACCTATCTGTTGTTGGATGCGGTGTTCCGGGGCGATCGCGACGAGATCGAAACGTACCAGCAACGATTGGCAACCGTACTGGTTGAACGGGATGGCTTAAAATTGCTACCCGAGCTTTACTACGTACCTAAAGCCTTGATTGAAGCAGAGCGAGCGAATCCGGGGAGTCAAACCCGCCTGCCCAATGAAAACGTTCCCCTCGTTTGGGCTCAGAGTCTATATCTGCTGGGGCAAATGGTGAGCGAAGGCATTCTGGCGGTGGGCGATATCGATCCTCTGGGCCGACATCTCCATGTCCGCCAGCAACGGAAGCCATTGGTACAAATTGTGCTGCTCGTTGAGGACGAATCACTCCAGACCAAGTTGGCAGGCTACGGGATTGATACCCAAACCCCACAGCAGGTCGAACCGATTCAGATTCGGCAGGCC
>CAZGDE010000310.1:0-1725 GCA_964524315.1 uncultured bacterium | reverse complement strand
CGAACTGGCGATGGTGTACACCCAGATCGGGCGTAATGACAAGTTGGGGCTCACCGGACGCCCCTTCCGTCGTCTTCGCAGCCTGACGACTTCCCGCTTTTTCCGGGTACGGGGCGAAACGATCGTGTTTTTACCCTCCCTGCTGGATCAGCAACAGTTTTACCTCACCTTTGATCCCCACTTCCTGGTGGCACAAATCCGGGCAGAACTGGCCCATATCCAGCGCCACTGGGGCCAGTTGGGACGACCCACGATGACCCTTTTGCTGACCGAGTCCATGTTGGCGGCGGATGACCCTGAAACGGGTGATGCGCTACCGTTCCTGACACTGATTCAGGAATTGCGGAACGGGAATGTCAATGGGGTACAGGTGAAACTGGGACGATTGAACCAGTTAATGTTGACCGCCAGCTTGGAGCGGATTGATTTTCTGCACGACTTTGAATTTGCCCAGGAATCAGTACAGGGGGCGCTATCTGCCTCCGCTTATCTGCCGTTTAACCTGGAAAAAAGTGGCCCCCTCAGCAGTATGCAGGAATTCCGGTTGGAGTGCGAGACGAATATTAAGCTACTGCTGGATAGCCTGCGCCAAACGGAAAATATTTACGAACAGGTGGAACTTCTCAGTGCCCTGGTGCGGCTGAAAGGCTTGGATTTTGATACGGGTTTGGGGCAACCGATCCAGTCTGTGACCGTTGCCATGCTGCTGAACGAAATCTATTTGCGGGCGGGCAAACTGAAACTCTGGGCAATTCTTCGTCGGGTTGCCGGTCTGTATGACAAGATGGCACTCAATCTGGCGGATGTGGTGACGGATATTCTCGTGCGACAGAAACAGATCGCGATTGGTAAGTCTTACAGTGAGATATCGCTGATTACCCAACCGCTGACCCCACCAGAAATTATGGAAAAAATCCATGAATTCTGCCGGGAAGACATCCGCGATCGCATGTTGACCCAGGAAATTCTCATCTATCTCAGTCTGTTGATCAAGGCACAACCGAAGCTGTTTAACGGGCTGTTGACCCTGCGGGTGGGTTATTTAATTCTGCTCATTACTAGCGAGCTGGCAACTGAATTGGGCATGACCCAGGATGAAGCCTACGAACGACTGATGCAGCTCAGTCCGCACGAAATCCAAACCCGCCTGTTCCAGGTACTCGTTGGTTATGCTGGTTTAGATCAGGCATTGTTCCGTCAGGAGTCACTCCACATCAAGCAGCAGGAGGCGATCGATTGGGCAGTGTTACCGGCTCCGGAGGAAGCGAAACCCGTCCCTGAAGACTGGCGACGGCGGCGACAACTGGATGGTGCCCTCAACCGGGTACCAAAAGATTTCTACCCCAATGTGTGGCAGGTGCTTAAGCACTGTCGCGGTCTGGTCATTGGTGACAAGCTGGAACGACGGAATCGCCTGGACAGCGAACTTTTGCTGGCGGAAATGACCCCCGGAGAGAAAAATTTTGCCCTCCAGGTCGAACATTTGCTAAACAAAATTCAGGCTCCTGAATACCGACAGGTCAATGTGGAGGCACTGATGGAACTGGCAGCGATCGCCAACCGTAACCCGAACCTGCAAATTGAGGATTACATTGTGCTGGATGTGTTGATCGGTCATGCAGTCCGCCTTGCCTGGCTAGAGACCCATCCCGACCACGCCAACCACTACGATGGCTTCAAGGCCGCCGCTTGGCGATCGTTCTACGAAAGCTCACCCTATGACTG
>CAZGDE010000309.1:0-8983 GCA_964524315.1 uncultured bacterium | reverse complement strand
CGCCGGGCCCGCGCTTCCGCTTTGTCCCTGATTCCCACCAGCAAGGGTTCGGCAACGGCGATCGGGCTGATTTACCCAGAACTCAATGGCAAACTCAATGGGTTAGCGGTCAGGGTGCCGTTGCTCAATGCCTCGCTCACCGACTGCGTGTTTGAGGTGGCTCGTCCAACCACCGTGGCAGAAGTGAATCAATTGCTCAAACAAGCCTCAGAACAAGAACCACTCAAAGGAATTTTGGGTTATGAGGAACGTCCATTAGTGTCGATTGATTATTTGAATGATCCCCGTTCCTCCATTGTGGATGCTTTATCAACGATGGTGGTCGATGACACTCAGGTCAAGATCTATGCCTGGTATGACAACGAGTGGGGCTATGCCAACCGCATGGTGGAACTGGCCCGCAAAGTGGCAGGCAGCCTGAATTGAGAGGGAGCGACGATGACTTCGACAACGGCACCGAGTGCCAATCTGAAAAACTACGCTCTGGTCACCCTGGCCTATTGGGGCTTTACCCTGACTGATGGGGCCTTACGAATGCTGGTGTTGCTCTATTTCAATGAAATTGGCTACACCCCGATCCAAATTGCCTTTCTGTTTCTGTTCTATGAAGTCTTTGGCATTGTCACCAATTTCTTAGGCGGCTGGATTGGTTCTCAGCTAGGGTTGAAAGTGACGCTCTACAGTGGCATTGGCTTGCAGGTCTTTGCCCTGTTCATGCTGTCCTGGCTCAACCGCGACTGGGCCCAGTGGGTAGCAGTGTTGTACGTGATGATATCCCAAGCTTTTTCGGGGATTGCCAAAGACCTGACCAAGATGAGTTCTAAGAGTGCGATTCGCTTAGTCGTGCCGCAAGATGCCCAATCCTCTCTGTTCAAGTGGGTAGCCGTTTTGACTGGCTCTAAGAATGCGCTCAAGGGTGTGGGCTTCTTTTTGGGAGCAGCATTATTAGGCACCGTTGGCTTTGTGCCTTCACTGTGGATCATGGCAGTGGGACTGCTGCTGATTATGGGCACTGGCGTCCTGCTGCCGAAAGGGATGGGCAAGATCAAGGCAAAGGTGAAGTTCACGCAGTTATTCTCTAAAAGCCGTGAGATCAACATTTTGTCTGCCGCGCGGTTCTTTCTCTTTGGCTCGCGGGATGTGTGGTTTGTGGTCGGGTTACCTGTCTTCCTGCGGAGTAGTTTGGGGTGGTCGTTCTATCAAGCAGGCGGCTTTCTTGCCTGTTGGGTGATTGGCTATGGACTCATTCAGTTCCTCGCGCCCACATTGCTCAGACACTTTGGTAGTGGGGAACCGCCCCAGGCAAAAACCATTCAGTTTTGGACGGGGATTTTGACGGCTGTTCCCGCCAGTATTGCCTTAGCCATGCAATTGAACGCTCCTCCAGACGTGACGATCATCGTGGGGTTGATGATTTTTGGCATTGTATTTGCCTTTAACTCAGCAGTGCATTCCTATCTAGTGTTGGCGTTTACCGACGATGACAAGGTTGCTCTCAATGTCGGGTTCTACTACATGGCAAATTCCGGTGGACGGCTTGTCGGTACTGTCTTATCGGGAGTTATCTTTCAACTCTTTGGACTGGTGGGGTGTCTCTGGACTGCGGCAGTCTTTGTACTCGCCGCGTGGCTCATCTCGCTGCAACTACCCGATCCACAACCCAGTCAGGCGATTGCCTGGAAAGCGGGTGATGGCGACTAATTCCCTTCTTTGATGGCTCGCAGGCTTTATGACTAACCATTCTTCAATTCATTCCAGAGCAGTGCCAGCAGGCGGATCGCTCAGTTTCTTTGAGCGCTATCTTACCCTCTGGGTCTTTCTCTGTATTGGGGTCGGTATTTTACTGGGGCGGGTATTTCCAGGGGTCGCTGTGGCTCTGGATGCCATGAGTCTTTACCAAGTTTCGATCCCGATCGCCATCTGCCTGTTTTTCATGATGTATCCCATCATGGTCAAGATTGATTTTTCTCAGGCAGCGCAGGCAATCCGCACCCCAAAACCCGTGATTCTGACGCTGGTGGTAAACTGGCTGATCAAGCCGTTTACGATGGTCGGCTTTGCTCAGTTTTTCTTAGGTTGGCTCTTTCGCCCACTAATTACGGGCACAGAGATGCTCCGAGGAGTCGAAGTCCCACTGGCAAATTCTTACATCGCGGGTACCATTTTGTTAGGGATTGCTCCCTGTACGGCAATGGTGTTGATGTGGGGCTACCTCTGTTATGGCAACCAGGGACATACGTTGGTGATGGTTGCTGTGAATTCGTTGGCCATGCTGTTTCTCTATGCCCCGTTGGGTCGCTGGCTGTTGGCAGCGAATGATTTGACCGTACCCTGGCAGACGATCGCGCTCTCGGTGCTGATCTACGTTGGGCTCCCACTGCTCGTCGGTATGTACTCGCGCTATTGGATTTTCCAGCACAAGGGACGGGAGTGGTTTGAACGGCGGTTTCTGAAATACCTGAGTCCGGTAGCAATCACGGCGTTGCTGCTGACACTCATTCTCCTGTTTGCCTTTAAGGGCGAACTCATTGTCAATAACCCCCTGCATATTCTGTTGATTGCAGTGCCCTTATTCCTCCAGACTAATTTTATTTTCCTAATCTCTTACGTCGCGGCCCAAAAGCTCAAGCTTTCCTATGAAGATGCTGCTCCTGCGGCGTTGATCGGAGCCAGTAATCATTTTGAAGTGGCGATCGCCACAGCCGTTGTTTTGTTTGGATTGAACTCTGGTGCAGCACTGGCAACGGTGGTTGGGGTACTGATTGAAGTGCCTGTGATGTTGATGCTCGTTGAATGTTGTAAGCGGACAGCAATGTGGTTCCCCCGAGAGCCAGAGAAGGCAACGCTACGAGATCCACGCTGTGTCAGCCCTGATTATTAGCTCAGCGCAATCAAGGGCGGTCATTATTTATGAAGCACGTGATGTTTATTTGCGGCACAAACTCAATCTACTCACAAATTGCCGCCGGATTTGCTAAGCACTTAGGCGTTGGCACGATTCGGGTAACCAGTGCCGGGTTAGCAGCCAGTGCGGTGGCTCCAGCAGCAATTAACACAATGAACGATCTCGGAGTGGACATTAGCCGTCAAACCTCGCAGATATTGAGTCAGTGCAACCCAGAAGACTTCGATATAGTCATCTCCCTGGGCCGCGACCTCAATCTTTCACCCGAATGGCGCGAACGGGAGAGGTTTGAGGAGTGGCCGTTGGCTGATCTAATTGAACGACCGGAGAGGCTGCCAAAGGTCCGCGATGAAATCCGAGAACGAGTGACTAACCTAATTGAGTCGCTGCACCAACCACATTAAGTGAGATAAGGCGATGAAACAACCTATCACTCAGCCAATTACCGAAAACCTATGGTGGGTGATTCCTGGCACGCTGGCAGGTGTCCGAAAGCCTACCGCCGATGAAATCGTGGAGCTGAAAACAGCAGGCATAGGGGCAGTCGTTTCTGTGATGGATGATCCTGCCAATCTAGATTTGTATGAGCAGGTGGGAATACCGCATCGCTGGCTACCAACGAAAGGAGGGACACCACCTAGCCTTGAACAAATCCAGGAGTTACGGGATTTTGTCGATGAGCAGAACCGTCTTGGACATGGCGTTGCCGTTCACTGCACCAATGGCAGACGACGTACCGGAACAATGCTAGCCGCCTATTTGATTCAATCAGGACTAACTTTTGACCAAGCCATGCAGAGACTCTTGACAGCCAAACCAGATGTTGAATTGCGCGACGCTCAAATTAGCTTTTTGCAAGCTCTCGCGACTCAATCTATCCCCAATAACATGATTCTTTCCACTGACATTTAAGTAAAGCTAGAAACGATGACGAAGTTGGATCATCCACCCAGAATTTTATTTCTATATGGTTCCTTACGAGAGCGATCCTATAGCCGTTTGCTAGCGGAAGAAGCGGCACGAATTATTCAAGAATTTGGGGCGGAAGTGAAGTTTTTTGACCCGCGAGAACTCCCGATTTATGGCAGTGTTCCTGAAACTCATCCCAAAGTACAGGAGTTGCGGGAGTTAAGTTTGTGGTCAGAGGGGCAGGTGTGGTCTAGTCCAGAAATGCACGGGCAGATTACGGGCATTATGAAAAACCAAATTGATTGGATTCCCCTCAGTATCGGAGCTGTGCGTCCCACGCAGGGAAGCACTTTGGCCGTCATGCAAGTTTCCGGGGGCTCCCAATCCTTCAATGCTGTGAATACCCTCCGCATTTTGGGACGGTGGATGCGGATGTTTACGATTCCCAATCAGTCCTCCGTTGCCAAAGCCTATCAGGAGTTTAACGAAGATGGCACGATGAAGGATTCACCTTACCGTGACCGTGTCGTCGATGTCATGGAAGAACTCTATAAGTTCACACTCCTCCTACGTAACCAGGTAGATTCTTTGTGCGATCGCTACAGTGAACGCAAAGAGCAAGGAATTCAGGAGTCCATGAGTGACATTGGCAAAACCATCAATGGCGTTAATCTGAGTCAGATGTAGCCATGACACCAGATTTGGAAAATGCCCAAACTCAATTCTTCTGCCTTAAAATTCATTGTCTTACTTGGATTCGTTAGCCTTTGTGCCGATGCCACCTATGAGGGAGCACGAAGTATTACAGGAGCTTACCTGGGGGTTTTAGGGGCCAGTGGCACTGTTGTGGGTTTAGTTGCTGGGTTCAGCAAGTTGATTGGCTATGGTTTGCGTTTGTTAACCGGATTTCTCAGCGATCGCACCCGACAGTACTGGAGTATTACCACATTAGGCTATGCCCTCAACACCGCTGTTGTTCCCCTGATGGCGTTCGTCGGTCATTGGCAGGTCTTGGCAGGTCTTGGCAGGTCTCATGATCGCAGAACGCGCCGGCAAAGCCATTTGCACGCCCCCTCGAGATGTGTTGTTATCCCATGCTGCGATGCGAGTTGGTACAGGATGTGGGTTTGGAGTGCATGAAGCGATGGATCAGATCGGAGCCGTTGCCGGTTCATTTATGGTGACAGCCGTTTTAGCTACCTGGGGGAGCTATCGAACAGGGTTTACTATTCTACTAATACCAGCCGTTTTAGGGTTGGCGGTGTTACTGATCGGGCAGCGACTTGATCCCAACCCGCGTGAATTTGAATCAACCACTCAAGATCCTAACGCTCAATACGTTCAAGCTCTTCACGAACTACTCTGCGTAACGTTTCTTCTAAAGGTTCGCGCCTCTGCTGAATATGCTGACGTAAGGCTTCATTAATCATTGTTTGATAATTTCCTCCGCCTGCATTGTGAGCTTGTTCACGAAACCATGCTAAAACCTCTTCATCTAACCGAATTGTGATGCGGCTTTTTCCAGGTGGCGTTGGGTCGATCACACCTCGTTTACCCTGACTAAAATCATATTCAGCTTCCATACTCATCCCTCCTCATACTGCTGCCGTTCCTGTCGAGTGGCTTTGCGGGCAGAGATGATCCGGAACTCATCGTCCCGCATCTTGTACACAACTCCAAAACTTGTGCAAATGCATCAACTCCAATCGTGATAAACCGTTCCTCGTCAAACCGTTCGTCTGGAATGGTAATTGCCAGATCCTCAGAGAAAACAGATACTGCATCGGCAAAGTCAATACCATGCTTGCGAGATTGGCGATCGCATTGTCTCTATTCCATTGGTAAACTATCTCAATTATAATATGCACATTTGTACACACCACCAAAAGCAATATCTATTAACTTTATTTGCCCTGCAATTTCCTCAAACAGCTATCCGGAAAGGTTTGAGAGCAATTTAGCTCTGCCGCTAACAGACAAGCTTCATGAACAGCCTCAACCGACGACTTGAGAGCTAACGGTCGCTGTTGAATAGCAGTACAACCACTGCCTTAACAGCACCAGCATCTGTAGGTGGTTTGCTCCAGCAGTATGCTATACATCTTAGAAATCAACTTTTTGAGTTATGGCTTTTAAGCTGCACTTAATTCATTCGTTATTCTATCAACCTTATTGATGTTCTCGCAGAGGATAGCGCTCACCTGCCAATTGGTAATATGTTGCTTGCCCCTGCGCAACTCGCATCAGACAAATTAGGCATTCTTGAGCACGGGGATGATAATCATTAATGCAGCCTTCAAGCGTTTTCTTATAAAAATTTCGAGAACCAAAGCCACCAATATGCCAAAGAATACCAAATAGATCGCTACTACTCAGTTCTCTTGCCCAAGCCACATTTTCTGAAAATTCGGGTGCTTCCTCACTATATTCAATCGGTATCTTGAGTTTTGAAAAATCTGAACTACAATAAATCGCTGCTAAAAAACTGAGTGCATTCAATTGTTCCTGATTCAGCCATATTTTAGTACCCCATATCTGATTGAGTCCATGGCCGGAAAACATTGGAGTAGTATCAATATCAGGACAGGGTGGGCTTAATTTTCCGTACTTTCCAGCAGCAGATAAAATTGGGATAATTTCGGAAGATCTAAGCTTTAGAGCCCATTTACTATATTTTCCAAATTTTAATTTTTGAACAAACTCGTCATTCAGCAGATCTTGAATTTGACTTGCCAATAATTGGTATATGGTTTCACTAGTTTGTCCCATAGCTCCTTTTTTGTTTAGTCAATCTTGTCATCCCTCTAAATTTGCAGATGAGATCAGCAACTGTATAACGACCAAGCTCACCGGACGCAGATTAACTAAAAATCCCAACAGATATATTTTATACGTTCCGGTGCAACGGGGTTGTGTACGCCCAGCATGGGCGTGATCTCATGGGGTGAAAGTCCCCTGTGGTGGAACCAGCGTCCAAATGAACTCAAAAGTTCCGAGTGACGATAACCACTAGCTTAAGGCAAGGGTACTCTTGCGAGGGAGTGTCTGGAGGAAGCCAGCGGCAAACCGACGAGCCGACGAACAGAAACGTCATAGAAGGCGAAGACCCCTGGGTGCGTTGGCACAACACAACGAAACCCTCGGTTCAAGGGGCATCGTAAATGACGCGGTTGCGGCGGGACAGATCACGTTCTTATCTGGGGAGGTCTGTTCGGTTGCGGTCTGGGTGTCCATGGGAGTCTGATTGCGGTCTCGCGGGAAACGGTGAGGGAGCCACAGAACCCTAATGTCATCGGGACAGCGCCCTTGAAAGTAATTTCGAGGGGACACCGGACAGAAGTCAGCAGAAGCCATAGTAGTTCCTCAGGAACGAAGGGCTGAACATGAACGAACTAAGGAGGAGCCATGAACAACTCAAACACATCGATGAACCCGGATGGGGGAGGTGACATTTGGCGTGCGGGCATTGAACGAATTCGGTAGTGTTCTAGACCTGGGGATCGATAAAGTCAAACTACCCGTCCAAATTCATAGCGATTGATGAACAATCCAATCACAATGTCATGCAACCATTCGGATTTGGAGAAGCAAATCGTTTTGCGAGCTAATCGCTTACTAACCAGAGCATGAAATAGTGAACTCGTGGTTCAGTCGTTCGTCTGGATTGAGTTCGGGACTTTAGGACGGCAATAAAAACAGGCGAATGCGATCCTCATGACGTTCCAACCAGTGCTTGACTTTGGCCGCAAGATGCACCGGATGCTGGTTCACAAGCAAAAATACCTTTTGAGGAATCTGGCGAATCAAGCGACGCAGAAAGTCCAGCATCACATCACTCGTAAAGTTTTGCGTGAACAGCTTGAAGTACAGTGTGCCGTGATCGGCCAACGTTGAGATCAGGTTGCAGCGAAACCGTTGTCCCGTGACGGGAACGACTGGCGTCCGCCCGCGCTTGCCATCGGAGCGTCCTCAAACTAATGGGCACATTCTGGGCAGGTTCAGATCGTTTCTGTGCCGTAACCACCACCTCTTCCTCCGGTTCAAATGGCAATACACTCAACACCAACCCCGATTGGTTTTGAGTGATATTCCCTTCCGGTACTCCATTTATGCCAGTAACTGTAATTTGAACCGTATTCGCGTCAGTTGTTGTGACGATCGCAGTTGCAATTTCTGGAGATGGATTGTCTTGCCAAAAGTCCTGACCGTCTGGTAGCTGCAACCGAGCATTGGAAATGGTTGTAACCTGCTCCCGCACCTGTTCATGCAATACCCGCAGCAACTCCTCGAGCCCCCACATTGCGCCACTGTTTGTAGTGCAGACCGTCGAATCGGGGGGAAAATCTTGGGGTAAGTCTTCCCAATTACAGCCATTTTTGAGTTGATAGAGGATACCATCGACAATTTTGCGCTTGCTCCAATTGCACGGTCGAGTTCGCTTTTTCTTGGGTATGATCTCCAGCAACAGGGGTTCAAAGATTTCCCATTCGGCGTCAGTTAGGCTGCTCGAATAGCTTATCGTCGTTAGATCTAAGGGGTTTGGCTCCTTTAATCCTAATTATAAAGATGTCAAATCAGCTCTATAGCTATTATATCGGCGAAAGTAGTGCGTGTGTGCTGATAGCTGGCAGGATAAATCCTGCTGTCCTGTTTTCATCCCCGGCTTAAGAGAACGGGGTTTCTAACGGAGTTTTTTATGATAAAACCTCGAGGTTCTGAATAGCCTGATAAAAATATGTTGCGTAACTTTTCTATCTCCATCTGCAGGAAATCATTAGGCTAGATAGAGTGATGTGCCAGTTTCACCATGATTCCTGATTGAGTTGTCAAACAAAGCGAGAACACGTATCCATATCTCCAACCCTTTTTGAAATGGAGCAATCAAGTTCTATTCAGCAGGGATAGGGGTTTTATGAGATGGGTTAGAACTCGGCAACGGTGAAAGGATTATCAACGATGTCACAGTTAACTTAAGCCAACATCGCTACAACCCAAGTGTTGTGGGAACAAAAGGAACACTTTCATATCAACTGTGAACGATGGGTATGACTGTATCGGAGTGTCCAACGTTGCAGACAAAGATAGGTTTTCTGCGTTCTTCTAAACCCAGGTCGGCTCTATAGAGCCTATTTGACATCTTGAGGAGAGGCTGCAAGCCGCTTAATCATT
>CAZGDE010000308.1:354-9058 GCA_964524315.1 uncultured bacterium | reverse complement strand
AAATTTTCCAGGTAATGAGCCTGTTGAAACACCACAACGGCTTTTCGCAAACCGGAGGTACCCGGTTGTTGATCGGGAAATGGCTGGGTCGAAATGGTACGAATCATCCCTGACATAGTAGTAATTAATTGGGTTGATTTAGCTTTAATTTATTTCTCTAATTAAAGGTAGACATCTGGTCAGAGAGGAGTTCTACCCTGGGAATAGCTCAAGCCCCTCCTTTCGATAGTCTTATTCTCCCTACGAAATTAGTAAATTTAGAACATACACAAATTCACCTGAATGTGAACTGTAAATTGTTTAAGACAAATAAGACAAACGTTAAA
This sequence comes from uncultured bacterium, assembly GCA_964524315.1. Taxonomy (GTDB): domain Bacteria; phylum Cyanobacteriota; class Cyanobacteriia; order Leptolyngbyales; family Leptolyngbyaceae; genus CAZGDE01. The sequence goes on along the minus strand of CAZGDE010000308.1, from coordinate 8,732 downwards.
GTTTAGGTCTTTCTATTAACACGAATTCCAAGGAGAAGGAACAATGAATATTCTGGCATGGATTCTATTAGGTTTAATTGCCGGTGCGATCGCTAAAGCAATCTATCCCGGTCACCAGGGAGGCGGATTCTTGGGCACCATGCTGTTAGGAATTATTGGTGCTTTTGTCGGTGGTTCTCTCTATTCCCTGCTCACCACAGGTTCCCTCACCCTGGCATCTGCTGGGTTTAGCCTGGGTGGGATCCTCGTAGCAGTGGTTGGTGCCATCATTGCCCTCTTTATCTACTACGCATTTGCCAGTCGCGGTGCTTACTAAAGCGGCAAGCACCTGCCGGTTCACTTTCCCTTGAGCATTACGGGGAATCTGTAACACCTCAACCCACTGTTTCGGTTGTTTGAATTTACTCAACCGACCTGCCAAGGCAGATTTTAAGTGGGATGGGGTGTTTTCCCGATGGGTGGGAACGTAAACGGCAGTTACCATTTGGCCCCACTCGCGATCACTACAACCAATCACACAAACGTCTGCGACTAAACCTGTGGCCCGAATGGCCGCTTCCACTTCCACCGGAAAGACGTTTTCTCCGCCGGTAATAATTTTGTCGCTGTTCCGGCCAACAATATGGAGATAGCCCTCTGCATCAAAGAAGCCGAGGTCATCGGGTCGATAGTCTGAGGCGGAAAAGTAATTCGGGTAGTAACCCAGGGCCAGCGAAGTGGATTGAATGGCGATCGCCCCAATTTCGCCCGTACTCAGTACGGCCCCACTCGCACCTTGAACCAAGACCCGGGCATGGGGCAATACCTGACCACAACCCTGCTTCCCCTGGAGAAAATCAGCCGGTTTAAGCGTCGCAATTTGGGCAGCGGTTTCGGTCATACCGTAGCTGGGGGCCAGACGAATTTGCTGCTGGCGTGCCCTTTCCAGCAGTTCAGGCCAGGCCGGAGACCCACCCAGGAAGATTGTGCGAAAGGCAGAAAGGGGGATGGTATTGGGGGTTTGGAGAAGTCGCTGCAGTTGGGTGGGTACCAGGGAAAGGAAAAACGCAGCTGGGTCAATGGCGAGATCGCCTGATTGCAGCATTTTGAAAGGTACCAGGGCAAACTGACCATCCGTTGTGAAGGAACGGAGAAACTGCATCAACCCACTGACATGGTAAAGGGGTAACACACAGCAAGAGTTAATGGCAGTCACATCAAAATACTGCTGGAATCCCTTTACAGCCGCCACTAACGTCTCCCATGTGTGGGTCGCAAATCGTATGTTGCCCGACGACCCCCCAGTTGGGATCATAATCCCACCTTGAGGCGCGCCCCTATTGCCCCGTTTTCCCATCACCCCATCACCCCAAGCCTTCATCACCCCATCCCGCCAAATCAAATCTGGTTGGGCGATCGCAAGGGCCTGTTGCCACTCCATCTCGCCCCAATCTGGATTTGCCAGAAACACGGGGCACTGAGCCGTACAGGCCGCCAGGAAACCTGCCAGAAATTTCAGTGGATGTCGTTCCGCCAGCAAAAGGGTCGGTGGCTTTGACCAATCGGTGAGTTGGTCACGGGCGTAGCAGGTCAGATGGATCAGTTCTTGACCGTCATACCCGATCAACCAATCATCCTCCATTCGTCGTTGCAGCATACCTAAAGGAGATTCCATAGGGCCTCAGCATCCTGACAACGGAGGGGATCATCATCAGCGAACCAGTGGTCTAAACCCATTCCCAGGGCGCGATCGCCCGTCGAAATCGTTTGGGCCAGGGTTCTGACCGCTTGCTGGCCTATCGCTGTTTCAAACACAGACGACACCACCACGTCAACCTTTACCCCCTGACAGAATTGGCGTAGACGACTGGGAGAACCAGCGATCGCTGGTTTAATCACAAAAACATCCCGCCAACCCTCGGTGTAACAGTTTTGGAGTTGTTCCAGGGAGACAACGGACTCATCAAGCGCGATCAGCGTCAAGTAATGGTCAGCTAAGCACACCATCTCTGAGAAGTGCTCCGGGGATAGGGGTTGCTCTAAAAACTCAACCCGGCAGCACGGTTGCTGGTTTGCCTGCTGATTGATGGTGTCGCAACAGTCTAACCAGCGGATTGCCTGATCAACCGTTAGCCCACCATTCGCATCTAACCGTAGCTGGCTGGTTGGTGGCAGGGTAGCGATCAATCGGGGAAAGATCTGCTCCAGTTCGGTTGTCAGCGGCTCTACCCCAATCTTCCATTTGAAGGTGGTAAATCCCTGCTGGATTAAGGGAAAAAGGGCAGCCAGAGCATTTTCGCCTGCGGGTAGGAGGGCACTGCAAGGAGGGAAATGATGGGGAAACGGGGCGATCGCCATCGGTTGCACCATTTCCAGGGCTGATTCAAAGCCAAACTGACAGGCTGGTAATTGGTTGGCAATGGCGTCAATAGTGGTGGCGGTGAGAAAGGGTGGCAATTGTCGACAAAAGGCAATGGCATCAGCGAGGGTTTCAGAGCCAAACCAGGGAACGGGTGCGACTTCCCCCCAACCCACTCGGCCCGATGCCTGTGTTAAGCGGATAATAATACCTTCGCGATCGCGCCATTCGCCATGACTGGTGGACAAGGAGCGCTGAAAGATCCGCCGGTAGGGCCGGAACTCAAATTTCAGGGGGGCGGTATCCCATCTCGGAGCGGCAACCATCGCTTAGCCCAGGACAAACCCGATGCCCAGTAACAGACAACTCCAGAAATGTAAGGAAACAGCGATAAAGCGACACCAGGTCAACTTTTCCGGCTGATCATAGGAGGAGCCAATGACCCGACACAGTTTGACCGCATAGGGCAGGCTGGCAAAAATCAACAGCGTCCAGACAGGAAATAACTTCAGTGCAACGAAGAGCACCGTTAGCCCATAGATACTGCCACACAACCAGGGTAAAAGCTGTGCCGATCGCTGACTTCCCAGGCGGACAACGGGTGTTTTTTTACCAACTGCCGCATCATCCTTAACCTGGTTGAAGTGGGAGCAAAATAGGATCAAACTGGTAGCGATGCCAACGACAACGGCCGCCGCCAAGTTAGCAGCAGACCAGGACTTGGTTTGACTGTAGTAGACAGCACTGAATAACAGCGGCCCAAAGGCAAAGAAACACAGAATTTCACCCACCCCCTGATAACTGAGACGAAAGGGTGGCCCCTGGTAGATATAGCCGACAAAACAGGCAACCACAATTAGCCCAATCACAGTCCAGTCCTGCAACCAGAAGGAGATCACCCCAATCGCCAAAAGACCTAAAGCCAAAAACAGGTTGGCTAACCAAAAGATGAGTGATTTATTGCCTGTAATGTTGACCAGGGAATTGAATTTGTTGACATCGACCCCTGTTTCTGAGTCAAATACATCGTTGCTGAGATTTTCCCAGGCGAGGATCAGAATGGAGGCCGTTACAAATGTTAAAAATATGCCCGGTTGAAAGGTGTTGGTTTCAGTGAAAGCAACCGCACTACCGACAGCAATGGGCATGACGGCGACGCTGTACATGGGCGGTTTGATTGCTGCCAGCCATAACTTGCGGTTGGGGCGGGCGATCGCATTCTCAATCGTAGTCATAGATAGGTGACATCAGACGGGCGGTAGCCGTTCAAACAGCTTCATTATTCTACGATCCAGTGGACGGTTAAGCTGAAGCTGATTTCATGCTGGCTGAGGCTGGCCTTTACCTACCAATTCAGAGGTGACTTGCCTGTAAAGCGCCCGTCATGGGCATTCACGGAATTATACTGAGTATTACAGTTCCACTGCTTCTGTTACATGCCAGTTACACCATACTGCAACACTTTGTTTCAAAGCCATCGGGATCTGCACCAATTTCTTTCAATCTGTAAACAAGCTTCCATCGATAAGCAACATTCACAAATTGTTAGCATCTCCCTAGAAATTGACCCGATTGATCCACTGGTTATTTATCAGCAATTTGCCCAACCCGAACAGCTAAATTTCTACATTGAAAGGCGAGAAATAGGGGTTAAATCCTACTCTCAAAGTCAGCCTATTAATCTCACAAATGGTGCATCTAGAGTGAGTGGTATGGCAGCAATTGGTGCAACTATTCAACTGCGCGTTGAAGGTGCCAATCGCTTTCAGGCCGCTAAAGCATTTATTCAGCAAAGTCTGGCAAATACTACGGTTGTTGGTAGCCATTATCGCCATTTGACTGGCCCCCACTTTTTCTGTAGCTTTACCTTTTTTGATGGTGATTCACAGTTAAACAGCCCCTTCCCAGCAGCAACCATCTTTCTCCCTAAGTGGCAGGTTTCATATCAAGATCAGCGTTGTATTGTAGTTGCCAATTTGACGATTAACGCTGACACCCACTTAGAATCAACCATTGAAGAATTTAAGCAAACATTACACAAAATTCGGACGACCAATTATCAATTACTGCCCCCCAGCGTTGAACAGCGACACTTTTTGCGCCGGCAAGACATTACCGATCCACAGCACTTTAAACAGGCGGTGGCATCAGCTCTGTCAACAATTCAAGACAATGTATTGAACAAAATTGTCCTTGCCCATGCGGTCGACATTTTTGCCCCGTTACCGTTTCATCCAGTTCATTCCCTGCTCAATCTCCGCCAGCTTTACCCGGATTGTTATATCTTCGCCACCAGCAACGGCAAGGGGCAACACTTTATTGGTGCCAGTCCCGAACGTTTAATTCGCCTGCGCGATCGCCAATTGATGACCGATGCCCTGGCAGGTTCCGCCCCCCGTGGCAAAACCACCTGTGAAGATGCCCACCTGGCAAATACGCTTTTAAACAGCGCCAAAGAAATGCATGAACATCAGGTGGTCATTGAGTTCATCACCCGCCAACTGTGTCAGCTTGGGTTAACCCCCCAATCCAACCCGTTACGGTTACTGCAACTGTCCAATATTCAACATTTGCAAACACCGATTCAGGCCAAGGTACCCACCCACATTCACCTGTTGGATGCGATCGCCGAATTACACCCAACACCTGCGGTTGCCGGTGTCCCCAGAGACATTGCCTGTGAACATATTCGTCGCTATGAACGGTTTGAGCGATCGCTGTACGCAGCCCCCATTGGCTGGGTTGATCACCAGGGTAATGGGGAATTTGCCGTTGGTATTCGTTCGGCCATCATTGACGGTTGCCATGCCCGCCTTTATGCCGGAGCGGGAATTGTTGCCGGTTCGGATCCGGAACGGGAACTGGCAGAAGTACAGCTAAAATTACAGGCGTTACTGGCGGCTTTAGTGTGATATCCCATGCCGATCGACTTTCGTAATACTAATCTGGTCTGGACTTCCATTCTGGTGGAAACCCTTTATCGGCTGGGATTAACAACGGCAATTATCTGTCCCGGATCGAGATCAGCACCACTCACGGTTGCGTTTGCCCAGCATCCTGACATCGCCGCCTATCCAGTTCTAGATGAGCGATCGGCGGCGTTTTTCGCCCTTGGTATAGCCCGGCAGACGAAACGGGCCGTGGCGCTGGTCTGTACCTCTGGAACGGCGGGAGCCAACTTCTACCCGGCGGTAATCGAAGCCCGCGAAAGTCGGGTACCCTTGCTCGTTTTGACCGCTGACCGCCCACCGGAACTGCGGGATTGTAATGCCGGACAGGCGATCGACCAGCACCGACTCTATGGCACCTTTACCAACTGGCAGACGGAACTGGCCGTGCCCTCCCTAGAACCATCCTTGCTGGCTTACCTGCGCCAAACTCTGGTCTACGCCTGGGAACAAACGTGTTATCCGGTGTCCGGCCCCGTACATCTAAACCTGCCATTACGGGATCCCCTCGCGCCCCTCCCCCAACCCGAAGCTGAGACGATTGCCGCCACATTTAACACTACGACGTTTTTTAGCGGCCTGTCACCTCACCTGGTCACTCCCACTAAATTGGTTCATCCAACGTCTCTGCCAACCTTGCCGCCACAGGGATTGATCATCGCCGGACTCGCCCAACCAGCTGACCCAGAACAATACTGTCGGGCGATCGCCCATCTGGCAAAAACCCTCCATTACCCGGTGCTGGCAGAGGCGCTCTCTCCCGTCCGCAACTACGCGAACCTCAACCCCTACCTGGTTACTACCTACGATGCCATTCTGCGCAATGTCCGGCTGGCAGAGGAACTGATCCCAACAACGGTGATTCGGGTGGGAGACATGCCCACCAGCAAACAGTTACGCACCTGGCTGACCACAACCCAACCACGTCAGTGGGTCATTGATCCCGATGGCCGCAACCTCGATCCGCTGCACGGTCAAACAACTCATCTGCGATTTCCAGTGGAAGCACTATTACAGATGGAGATTGCGCCGCTACCGCACCATTCCTATTGCGATCGCTGGTGTCAATTAGAGGCCCAGGTAAGTGGGGCAATCGCCCAAACCATGACCAACACATCTGACTTATTTGAGGGGAAAGTCGCCTGGCTACTCTCGCAGGTATTGCCAGTCGGGACGCCACTGTTTATTAGCAGCAGCATGCCCGCACGGGATATGGAATTTTTCTGGAGCGCAAACAATTCTCAAGTCAAACCATTTTTCAACCGGGGGGCCAACGGAATTGATGGCAGCCTCTCCACAGCGCTTGGGATGGCCCATGGCCAGTCAGGTGGCGTGATGTTGACCGGTGATCTGGCGCTGTTACACGATACCAACGGGTTTCTCCTGCGGCCCCAGTTGGCAGGCCACCTAACCATCGTGCTGATCAACAACAATGGGGGCGGCATTTTCGAGATGCTACCAATTGCCAAATTTGACCCACCCTTTGAAACCTTCTTTGCCACGCCGCAGGCAGTCGACTTTGCCCAACTCTGCGTGACCTACAGCGTTGAGTATGAGGCGATCGCGAGCTGGGATCAGCTAAAAGAAAGACTAAATCCTCTACCAACGACGGGAGTACGGTTGCTGGAAATTCGCTGCGATCGCAAAACCGACGCCCGTACTCGTCAGCACCATCTGGGTACGTTGGCCGCCAACATTAGCTGACAAAGCCTGCGAGCAAGGGATAACAGGAACGCGCTTAATCTCCCGCTTACCGAGCGGAATTGCCGGAATAATATTGCCTTTTCCGATAATCCTTTGTAAAATTGGGCTATCAGGAAAATACGGTATTCCGCTAGGGTATTAGTATTTTACTAGCTTCGTTTCGCTATGCTGCGATCGCTCCAGGAGAAACAACTATGCAAGCCACAACAACTGATACTCGTTTAACTTACAAACGGATCCGTTTACGGATCACGAAGAATTATCATCAGGAACCCATTATTTCCCAACTGGTTTCCCACTATGGGTTAACCGTCAACATTACGGCTGCCATCCTGGGTGCGAATGCCAATGGGGATGGTTGGTTTGACCTGGAACTGCGGGGCAACCATGCCAATATCGAAGCGGCACTGGTGTATCTGAATGATTTGGGTGTAGAAATCCTGAAAGATGGTGAAGCGGATGGCTGGTAAACCAGGTTTGGGAGCTTTCCTGGTGCAGGTTCTAAAAACTACCTGAATGCAGGAGGTGTTTGGCAGTTTGCTACCGTATCGTAGATTAAATCTCCATTTAGGAAGATGGATTAAATCACCGTTCGTAGTTTTAAAGGCACATTTCTAGTAGGGGCATAGTACTGCTATGCCCCATTGTGGGCAGATTCTACTGGGTATTTAATCTGCGCTCTTTGTTAATCACGTTTTTGTTAATTACGTTTTCGTTAATCACATTAACGTTTCGTAGCAACTCACCTTCAGGAACTCACCTTCAGGAATTGTCTATGCCAGAGCAGTACCGTTTTGAAACCCTCCAAATTCATGCTGGGCAAGAACCCGCTCCCGGAACCAATGCCCGTGCCGTGCCGATTTACCAGACCACTTCGTATGTATTTAACGATGCGGATCACGGAGCGCGATTATTCGCTCTGCAAGAGTTTGGTAATATCTACACCCGCATCATGAATCCGACGACGGATGTGTTTGAAAAACGGATGGCAGCCTTGGAGGGCGGTGCCGCCGCTTTAGCAACCGCCAGTGGGCAAGCAGCCCAATTTCTGGCAATTAGCACGATCGCGGGAGCTGGGGATAACATCATCTCCACCAGTTTTCTGTACGGTGGTACTTATAACCAGTTCAAGGTGGCTCTCCCCCGCCTGGGGATTGATGTCAAATTTGTCGATGGTGATGACCCAGAAGGTTTTCGGCGCGCGATCGACGATCGCACCAAGGCAATTTACGTTGAAACCATTGGGAATCCCCAATTTAATGTGCCAGATTTCGCTACCCTGGCCCATATTGCCCACGAAAATGGTATTCCGCTGATTGTCGATAATACGTTTGGCTGCGGTGGCTATCTCTGCCGCCCCATCGAGCATGGAGCTGATATTGTTGTGC
>CAZGDE010000308.1:0-344 GCA_964524315.1 uncultured bacterium | reverse complement strand
ACTAAATGGATTGGTGGGCATGGTACGTCTATTGGCGGTGTCATTGTCGATTCGGGTAAGTTCAACTGGGGGAATGGTAAGTTTCCCCTCTTCACCGAACCCGCTCCTGGGTACCACGGGTTAAATTTCCAGGAAGTATTTGGCCCTGAGGGGCCCTTTGGCAATATTGCCTTCATCATTCGGGCACGGGTAGAAGGACTGCGTGACCTTGGCCCCTGCCTCAGCCCATTTAACGCGTTTCTGTTACTGCAAGGGCTGGAAACCCTATCCTTACGGGTTGATCGCCACGTCGCTAATGCCCTGGCACTGGCCCAATGGCTCGAACAACACGACCAGGTTGACTG
>CAZGDE010000307.1:0-9070 GCA_964524315.1 uncultured bacterium | reverse complement strand
GGGTATTAGAGCCAGAGCAGGAACAGACGTTAATTATCTTGCTGGATCGAGGACGGTTGATGACTGCACAGGTCAATGGTTTGACCCGCTTTGACTGGGGGCTGAATGCCGCCCTGGCGCTGGCGTTGGCTGGGCTGAATCGGGGTGATCGCGTTGGTATAGGGGTTTTTGATCGACAGATGCATACCTGGATTCCTCCTGAACGGGGCCAAAATCACCTGAATCGGTTGCTGGAACGCCTCACTCCCATTCAACCGGCATTGCTCGAACCTGACTATTTAGGCGCAGTCACAACCGTTGCCACTTACCAGACCCGCCGGGCGTTGGTGGTATTGCTGACAGAAGTGCTGGATGCGATCGCCTCCACTGATTTACTGGCAGCGATGGGACGGTTGGGCCCGCGCCACCTGCCCTTCTGTGTCACCTTACGCGACCCTCAGGTGGATCGGCAGGCAAATACCTCGACAACGGATGTCCCCACAACCTATGCACGGGCTGTTGCAATCGATTTGCTCAATCAGCGCCAACTGGCATTGGCTCGACTGAAGCAAAAAGGGGTGTTGGTGTTGGATGCACCTGCCGATCAAATTAGCGATCCGTTAGTGGATCGCTATCTGCAACTGAAAGCCAGAAGTCAACTATAGTCTCCGGGAGAATCACGATGATGCGGATCGGGCAAAAGCAACGGTTTGTACCGCTACTGTTAGTAATCGGTCTGGTGCTACCAGCCAGTGCTTCTGTCGGTAAAACCGGGGAAACGGCGATCGCCGCAGTTGATGCACCGAAACTAACCTTTTCCGTGGGGGGATGCCGTTCCCAGGAGCGATCGGCTATGCCAGCTAGAGGCATAACTACCCGCATAGCGCAGGCAAAGCCCCAGGCCAACAGTCGGCAAGACAAAAACTTACAAGTCGTGGTTAAAGAGCAAACGCTATCCTTTTCCCATCCCCTCCATTACGTGTGTTGTGCCGAACTACAGTTAGACCATCAAATCAAAAACAACGTCATCACGGTTACGGAAACGAATGTGGGTAAAATGTGCCGCTGTATGTGTGGTTACTCGATCAATGCTACCCTCGGCAAATTGCCAAAGGGCACCTATGACTTGCAAATTTACGGGGTGAAGTACGTTGCCAAATCGGGTGATGCAGAGATCAAACCAAACCTTCTATTTCGGCGACAAGTAGACGTGAAATAGAAACAGCCCGGAAATGTAGCAGTCCGAAATCATTTGGGCATAGGGCGCTGTCATTCGTTATTGGTCATGAGGTTGTTCGTATGACAATGACCTTGATTGGCGGGTGGCTTCATTTACCTTTTGATTTTTGCCCTAAAAGTCCGCAGAACTTCTGCTGTCCAGATGCAAGCATGGCTTTAAACTGAATGAACATGTAATTAGTGTTGTATCGGAGTACGGTTAGGTATTTCGGCACTATTACCTCCACTATGTGAAAGTCTGAGTTAAACCTATGAAGTCCTACCTGGCTGCTGCTGTGCAAATGACCAGTGTGCCTGACCTGAAGAAAAACCTTGTCCAGGCAGAAGAATTAATTGATTTAGCGGTTCGCCGGGGGGCGGAGCTGGTAACCCTACCAGAAAACTTTTCCTTTTTGGGGCAAGAGAAAGAGAAATTAGCACAGGCAGAAACGATCGCCCAGGAGAGCGAAAAGTTTCTCAAAACGATGGCGCAACGATTCCAAATCACCATTTTGGGCGGCGGTTTTCCGGTGCCAGTTGGCAATGGCAAAGTCTATAACACAGCGTTGCTGGTGGGCCCTACTGGGGAAGAACTGGCTCGTTACGAAAAAGTGCATCTATTTGATGTGAACCTGCCGGATGGTAACACCTACGAAGAGTCCAGTACTGTGCTGGCCGGAATGCGGATGCCACCCATCTACCCTTCTAAGGAATTAGGTAATCTGGGGTTATCCGTCTGTTACGATGTCCGTTTTCCCGAACTCTACCGGCACCTTTCCCAAATGGGGGCAGAGGTTATCTTCGTTCCGGCTGCTTTTACTGCCTATACCGGGAAAGATCACTGGCAAGTTTTGCTCCAGGCTAGAGCGATTGAAAACACCTGCTATGTGATCGCGCCTGCCCAAACGGGGCGGCACTATAGTATGCGTCATACCCACGGCCACGCCATGATCATTGACCCCTGGGGTGCTGTTTTGGCGGATGCGGGTGATCAACAGGGTGTCGCGATCGCGGCGATCGAACCCTCGCGACTGGAGCAAATTCGTCGCCAGATGCCGTCCCTGCAACATCGGGTGTTTATCTAACTGGTGCCCCTATCGCCCTATCCTGGTGTCATTTCACTTAACTTAAAGGGTGAAATTACTCATTTGAACTTAACCAGTCGTAACAAACCCTGTAGAGTGGATAGGATGATAGTTGCACGGTGGTAAGTTCCATGAATTGGGTTACGATCCCTACCCTGCCCGGTTTTAACCTGGTTAACCTGTCTTCTCCCCTGCTGGCAACAGCGGATGCCGCCAGTGGCCCTCTGGTGCTGGCAGGTGTGTTGTTGAGTTTGGTTGTCATTTATCTGGCAAGTAAGCTAGGTGGCGAAATCTGTGCGCGAATCGATTTACCGCCAGTTCTGGGTGAACTGGTGGCGGGTGTATTGGTAGGCGTATCGGCACTACACCTGGTGATCTTTCCCGAAGGTGGGGAGGATGGCACGCACTCGTTAATCATGGGTTTTCTGCAAGCAACGGCACACCTAGACCCGACGGCTTTCACGCCTATCTTCAAAGCTCAGAGCGAAGTCATTTCGGTGCTGGCGGAATTGGGGGTCATCATCCTACTGTTTGAGATCGGTCTGGAATCGGATTTGAAAGAACTCCTGCGGGTGGGGGTACAGGCAACGGTTGTGGCGGTGGTAGGGGTAGTTACTCCCTTCGTCCTGGGCACTGCTGGGCTGATTCTGCTATTTGGCATTCCCGTAGTGCCAGCGATTTTTGCCGGAGCGGCACTAACGGCTACCAGCATTGGTATTACCGCTAAGGTGCTGGCGGAAATTCAACGGTTGACCTCCCGTGAAGGGCAAATCATCATCGGTGCTGCCGTCATGGATGATGTGCTGGGAATTATTGTGCTGGCTGTAGTTGCCAGTCTTGCCAGAGATGGCAAGGTTGAGGTCGGCAATGTGGTTTACCTGATTGTCAGTGCGGGAGTGTTCCTGATTGGTGCTATCTGGTTGGGGCGGCTACTGACTCCCTTTTTTGTCACCCTGGTCAATGGTATGAAAACGCGAGGGCAACTGCTGTTAGCCTCGCTGGTTTTTGCTTTTGCGCTCTCCTACGTGGCCCAGGTGATCCAGTTAGAGGCAATTTTAGGCTCGTTTGCGGCAGGCTTGATTCTGGCTGAGACCGAAAAGCAAGGTGAACTGGAAAAGCAAATTCTGCCGATCGCCGATATGCTGGTACCCATCTTCTTTGTCGTCGTTGGTGCCCGTACCGATGTAAGTGTACTCAACCCGCTGGTACCCGAAAATCGGGAGGGGTTGATCATGGCATCGTTTCTGATCGTGGTGGCAATTATTGGCAAACTGGTGACTGGTTTGAGTGTATTTGGGCAACCGGGAATTAACCGTCTGGCGATTGGGGTCGGCATGATTCCGCGAGGGGAGGTTGGTCTGGTGTTTGCGGCGGTTGGTTCCGCCAGTGGGGTGCTTACTAAGCCTCTGGAGGCTGCCATTATTGTCATGGTGATTTTAACGACATTTTTGGCTCCTCCCTTTCTGCGCATTGTCTTTACGGGAGACGCAGAAACAGAGGCATTGGAACCCAGCCCGCTCACCGATGCCAAACCTGAGCCATGAAGTCTGTCTATGACGATCAATCATGAAGTTCAATCATGAAGTTCGCGATCGCTCCCTGCCCACATCGGCTATATTCTTACAGCAGTTTTCTATTGGTCATGCCGTTAGTTGAACATGAAACTAAATGTTTCAATTCCCATTTAGCTCCTGTATGCCTGTAGCAGGCTTCATCCATGCTGCTAAACTAGCCGGATGAGTGCATCTGGTCTTTGGAGTAGGTGAATTGAAACCTGTGCAACCGCTTGAAAATCCCACCAACTATCGTGAAATACCTTCCTTACTCTTTGCTGGTTGCGGCCTCCTTGCTGGTTCTGCCATCCCCCGCATTCGCGTCCCGGTTAGAAACCTGGCGGTTTGACAACCAGCAGAATCGGTTGGAATTTACCACCGATCAGGACGTTCAGCCCAAGGCCCAACTGGTGACTGACCCTACCCGTCTGGTTATTGATCTGCCGGGGATTGTCCTGGGGCGACCGGCATTTACGGAACCTGTCAGGGGTGGTGCTGTGCGATCGCTCCGCGTGGGGCAGTTTGACAAGGGAACTACCCGAATTGTGATTGAGCTGGCAACGGGTTACACGATTGACCCCAATCAAATCCGGTTTCGTGGCATCAGTCCGCGCCAGTGGACTGTACAATTGCCGCCCCCCCAACTGCAATCAACAGCGACAGTGGCACCCGTTTCCCCCAACCCGGCACCATCATCGGGAACAACCAGTAATGTGCCTGCGACTGTTGTACCAACGTTTAACCCTGGAACTTCAGGTGGCCTGAATCGGTTACCTCCACGCTTCCCTGGTAACACCGTGGCGACACCGCCAAAAGTGTCGGCACCACCAACCACCAATCAGTTAGCGACCATTGAATCCGTCCAGTTAGAGAATGGTGGTCGGCAACTGATGATCCGAGGTAATCAAACGCTGCAATACAGTTCTGGTTGGGATCGTCCTACGGGTGCCTATCGTATTACTATTAATGGCGCGCAGTTAGCCAGGAACGTGAAAGGCCCCCAACTGGATGCCAATAGCCCTGTCTTAAAGGTGCGCTTGCGCCAGGACGATGCCCAAACCGTGGTAGTGCTGGTTCAACCCGCCGCTGGTGTCCAAATTAATGATCTCAACCAACCCAGCCAGCAGGTATTGGCGTTACAACTACAGCGAAACCAGGTGGCGGTTGTACCACCACCACGCCCAAATACAACGATTCCTGTGCCGGCCCCCCCTCGCTCTAGTACCCCTCCTCCAGCAATTCGGCGGGTACCCAGTGGTCGGGTGGTGGTGATTGTTGACCCCGGTCATGGTGGACCTGACCCCGGTGCTGTTGGGATTGGTGGGATTCGAGAAAAGGATATTGTATTAGACATTGGCACTCAGGTGGCCAGTTTGCTACAGAAACAGGGTGTGGAAGCCGTTTTGACCCGTCAGAGCGATATTGACCTGGATCTGGAACCACGGGTGCAAATGGCAGAGCAGATGAATGCGACGGTGTTTGTGAGTATCCATGCCAATGCCATTGATATGAGCCGCCCGGAGGTGAATGGGGTGGAAACGTACTACTACCAGAGTGGTGCGGAACTGGCCCAGGTAATTCATAACAGCATTTTGGAAAGTACGGGTTCCGCCGATCGCCGCGTTAGAACGGCCCGTTTTTATGTGCTACGTCGCACATCAATGCCATCCGTTCTGGTAGAGACTGGTTTTGTCACGGGGCGGGATGATGCTGCCCGGCTGGCGAATCCGTCTTTCCGCAGTCAGATGGCAGCGGCGATCGCGCGGGGTATCTTACAGTACATTCAACGGACGGCTCGTTCTTAGATGCTGTCTGGTGACGCGAGAAGGTGTGTATAGTCAATTGGAGGAGTGAGGAGTGTTGGGAAATCGGTTTAACGGGGAACACCTGTCGGTTAATTCACTGTCAGGCAATCGGCAAAATGCAGCCCCAATTGGGTTGTTTGATAGCGGTGTTGGTGGGTTAACTGTGCTACGGGAAATGTACCGGCAATTACCCCATGAGTCAGTGCTATATTTTGGCGATACGGCCCGATTACCGTATGGCACGCGATCGCAGGCCCAAATTCAGCAGTTTGTCCGCGAAATTCTCACCTGGATGGTGGGCCAGGGTGTCAAGATGGTGATCATGGCCTGTAACACCAGCTCGGCTCTGGCGTTGGAAACCGTGCGATCTGAGTTCTCCATTCCCATCCTGGGCCTTATCTTACCAGGGGCACGGGCTGCGATTCAGCAAGGGCGACGGATCGGCGTAATTGCGACACCGGCTACGGCTGCCAGCAATGCCTATCGTCGGGCAGTGCTAGAAATTGATACGAATGCTGAAGTCTGGCAGGTTGGTTGCCCAGAGTTTGTTCCCTTGATTGAGCAGGGTCGCTTGGATGACCCCTACACCTACGAAGTTGCGCAGGGTTATCTGGAACCACTGTTAGAACGTCAGATTGACACATTGATCTACGGGTGTACTCACTACCCCTACCTGGCTCCTATCCTGCGTCAAATTTTGCCAGCTAACGTGAAGCTGGTTGATCCTGCCGTTCATGTGGTTGCGGCAGCGGCTCAGGAACTTGACCTGTTAGGTCTAAAAAATCTGCGTCCCCCGATGCCAACTCGGTTTTGTGTCAGTGGTGCATCACAATCATTTAGCCATTTGGCAACCCGTTGGTTAGGGTCATCGCCCCTGGTTGAACAAATTCGTTTACCGGAACTGATGTGCCAACCGGCTACGCTGGAAGTGGTGGAATAGGAATTATTGCTGTATATCTTCCAGCCGCAGAAAAATACCTGTAAAAAGGCCGACGTTTGGCTCCTTACAGGTATTTTTCTTGGCGCAAGAGACACCTAGCCGCGATTGCTCCATTTACGGGACAACCGATAGGAATGTTGGGCTAGTGCGAGTAGTAAATAAACAATTAACAAATAGGCAGCAGCCGAAATAGGAATTACCAGAGAGAAATTAGAGTTAATCATGGCGTGGAGACAAGCGGAGGCAGCAGCAAGGCAAAGACGGCATCAATCCAGCAATCACTGACTAGCAGCTCATACCTGATGGCTGAGCAGCAGCAGCAAACGCACAATTTCCCTGAGAGAATTAACTCTCAGAGAGGCAAAATTTGCGATCGCTAGTTCCCCTCACCAATTGTTCTCATCTAGCACTGCATGCTTCACACATGCAAAAGATAAACTCCTTTGCATGAATCTGCTTCCGCAATCGGAAACTCAGAAAGCAGCACTATTGAACGTTTAGTGTTCTACCAAGAACCAACCGTTCGCGTTTGCCCCAGGGGGATAAATTTTTGCAATTCTTACTAATAAGCTAACATGCACAGAAAGATTTTGTGCAAGGTTTTCAATTTTCAATCAAAGTTCTATCTCAGGGTAGGGAATCCCTGGCAACGGCCTCGCCATGAAAGTAGCCGGAGGGACGAAGAAATACCGAACTATACCCTACAATACGGGGGATTTAACGACTGTATTACGTGTCAACTGAATCTTACTAGTAGTTTGCCGTCCTGTTGGAATGACCTGGCAAAGTCATTAGGGTGAATTACTAGTCGGAAGAAAATTACTTGCAAGGAAGGGACGCATGTCAAATTTGCTGATTCAGCTTTTAATCATTGGCTTGGTCGCTGGTGTCGCAGGGGGAATGTTTGGCATTGGGGGTGGCGCGATTATGGTACCCGCAATGGTCTTGCTACTGGGGATGGATCAAAAGTTCGCCACGGGTACATCAATCGCGGCTCAGATCTTGCCAATTGGTTTACTGGCGGCAATTGTCTATCACCGGAATGGTAATTTGAATATTAAAGATGCGGTTATTATTGCGATCGGATTATTGATCGGCAATTTATTCGGAGCCTTATTTGCCAATCAGCCCTATATCAGTAGCGAGATGATGAAAAAGCTGTATGGGCTTTTCTTGCTGGCGATTGGTTGCCGATATTTATTTTTCCGCTAAGTGCTTTGGCAATCAATCACTTTTGCCAACAACTTTTTCCCGATAGTCTTGTTCGCTAATTAAGTCGTGCTTACTTTCAACCCGGTCTAAAAATACAATGCCGTCTAAATGATCGAGTTCGTGCTGGAAAATGCGAGCAACGAAATGAGTTAATTCCTGTTGATAGAGTTGACCATCGCGCCCTATGTATTCCACGCTAATTTTTTGGTAACGGGGAACCAGGCCACGAACACCAGGAACACTCAGGCAGCCTTCCCACCCCATCTCCATTTCCGCTGAATGGGAGAGAATGCGGGGATTAATCATGGCAGTCGGCTCCATCAGGGGCGCATTTGGATAGCGCAGATTAGGCCGGGATGCCACGATAAACAATCGTTCCGAGTGGGCCACCTGGGGAGCCGCGATGCCAACCCCAGAGGCTTGTTTAACAGTTAATAGGAGATCATCGATTAACTGCTGCGTACCTGGATCAAAGACCTGCGGTTGGGCATTACCATTGGTTGCCATAACAGGGCGCGATCGCCGCCGTAAAAGCGGGTTACCCAACTCAATTACTGGTAAAACCTCAGCCATAGGTGATAGGAGTAAAGTTTGATGGGGTTAAATTTTTTTAATTCTATCAAGCAGACTCAACGGCAAACTTACCCAATAGCCGGTTCCCTTATTGCATATTCAGAATCGCTTGTGGGGAAGGCAACTTGTTGCGCACAAGATGCCTGAAACTGCATCTTCAGGTGATGGGGGGGCTAATGCAGTACTGATGCAACCAGCAATTTCCATTTAATAAAACCATACAGAATCGCCAGGTTACCGAAGGCGACCACTGCAACAACGACAGTTAACCAACGCGAACTCTGCTTTTTGAGTAGATTCTTATCCATGTTTATATAGATTCATATAGGTGAATAGATATGAAAACGCATATGTAGAATGCTCGGACGGTAGCAAAACTTGGAGCAAGGGTTATTTTCTTGGAAATATGCCAAACAAAGACTTTGACCGTACTTTGAAGAACAAAAGCCAAAACCTACTTACTGCGTCAATCAATGAGTCAGCAGTATCGTTATTAACTTATATTAAAAATATTAACCTTCCTATCCCCTGTTCTACGACTTCGTAAGGTTGTTTTTAGATTCTTGGGCATAGTTATATGGCAATGCGCTGACATCGACACAGGTAGAGGTTGAACGGTCACATCAGGTGTAGCAGGACAAGAGTGAAAGCCCCGCAATGATCCCTGGAATGATCTAGTACCACACAGGCTACCCATAGCCCACC
>CAZGDE010000306.1:0-9079 GCA_964524315.1 uncultured bacterium | reverse complement strand
CAGATGAGACTGACCCAATATCAACCCTTCCAATACTTTTCTGCACCACTAAGGTGGTTTGAGATTGTTCTTTGCCTCTCCGTTTTCCAGTAGGGATATAGTTTTTCAAGGTTGCGGCACTGATACGAATCCCTTTATCTTTCAGCAGGGCAGCCAATTCTGGATAAGTGTATCCTTTTGCCAGTGCTGCCTGAAGTGGAGCTTTCAGCTTGTCAACAGCTTCCTTCAGCGATAAATCTTCTTTGGGTTTTTCTGGCAGTGCTTGCAGAAACGATTGAGCATCCTCAACAATAGACTGGGTGACGATCGTCGCTCTTGCTCTTTTGGTTGTGGCTGCCATAGTTCGGTGCTTTAGTGAGAGTGGATTGTCTCGATTGTATTGCCCCAATCTTGAAATGTAACAATCAAACGATACGTTAAAGTCCATTAGCACTGGTAAAGTGTTCAGAGTAAGTTCTTTCCTCTTGTGGGTAGAACAAACAAATTTCTCAGAAGAGTGGAATGTTTTTGTCGTGACCAAAGCCAGACGAGCCACGATTGAGTTAGGAGATAGGATTCTGCAAGTATTCCAACTTCCGGATGGAGAGTATGGTCTTAGCCAGACGCAGGTGGGCGAGTTGCCAGGGAAAGACGAGAATTACGTCCGTAAATTTTTAGGCTCAAAATCGCCAGAAGCACTGCCCTACAAGAACTTTACACCCGTAAAATTACCTGTTGAAGGGGAGCGAACTCGCATCAACCTGATTCCGATCGATCTCGCCATTGCCTTTTGGACGAAGGAAGCCACCGCAGGGAATGTAGAAGCGGCTCGGTTATTGGGAGCTTGTGCGGTGGAATCGATTGAGCGTCGGGCAGACAAAGCCTTTGGCATTGAGCGGACAGAGGTAGAACGAAACCAACGGTTGGTGGCAACCTTCCAACGATTAGGAGAGTATTTTCCCAGTGGACGGGATCTCATTTCGCTACCAACTGCCACCACTCCCTGGAACCTGGATGAGTACCACGAGATCGCTCCACTACTATCCAGGGACTTCAAGTATGGAATTCCAGGGCAGACTCATGGAGATATGGTACGTCAGGCAATTCTCCTGGCTGCTCGAACCAAGAACTGGCGCTTACGGTTAGAGCCAGAATTTCACTTTTTAGTTCTACGGCGCAAGAATTATCGCTACCCGGATCTGGAATCGGATATTTTCACGGTTTCCATTGATGGCGAAGAGAAACGGCTCATTTTTCTGTTTGATTGCAAAGACCCAATCGTGGAAGAAGATGACGTAAAGGAGTGTGTCTACGATCGCAAGTACCTGAGCCTTGCACGACGCAAGTACGGAGTTGATTACGCCTTCTTAATCCTCTTTGCTCCGTTTGGAGCCAGCCCCTATGCCCAGCAGTACATCCAGGAGTCACTTGCACCAGAAGATAGTAGGGCAATTCGGATTATTACAGTCAAACAGTTTTTTCAGTTCCTTAATGACAGGGTGGCTGAAAATATGGAGAATTCAACCAAAAAGGCATCCATTACGAAAGAGATTAATCGGTTCTTGAATTACGAATTTCCCAAACCACCGCAGCAGCTACCAAAGAATCACCGTTAAAACTATCAGCAACAGTTTGTTATCGATACAAAGTGGAGAAGTTAGAGAAACTCCTCTCATTAAATTGAAATAATATCGGTGATTGGTTGCTTCCCTCTGTGCCTGAGATTGTGTCGTTCTGCTTCTATTTGGTGATGTTGATGGTGGTGATCAATCTCATCCCTCCTTGCTTGCAAAATTTGCTCAATTTTTCGTTGGCTTTTGACAAATGATTTCAGCACATTGATTGTAATTGCCCACTTCTGGTCATGCGGTAGTTCTGGAATGCTATTGTGCTTAACAATTTCATCAATGGCTCGATTGATAATTTCATCGGTTTCCGTTGACCGCATCCTACGCTTTGGCTGTGGCTCATCTTCTGATGTTTGCTCATCCACCTGTTGAGGTTTCATCTCCTTGAAATCAGGCGATTTAGGGGCTGTAAACCGAGGTGTGATTGGTTGAGCTTGGGCAGGTTGAGGTTGAGCTTGCATCTGAACCTGAATGAATTGAGTCATGACATCCACCAGTTTGTCGATCTTCGTCTCCAACCCGCTGGCGATCGTTGACTGTTCTAACGATCGCTCCTCTGGTTTGACATCTGGCTCTTGTTCAACGGTTTGATCGCGTTCCTGGTCTTCTTCTGCCTCAACCGTGCGTGCTGCTTCGCAGATACCGCAAGGGTCGCTCTCCTGTTCTTGTTCCTCTACTTCTGCTTTTGTCTCAATCGAGATCTCTGCCTCTGCTTGCTCCGCTTCCAACCGATCCTTCACCCACCCCAGTAGAAGTCCCACTTTTTCCGGCTGGGGTAACTCCTCATCCAACCCCAACCGTTCAAAGAGGTCATGGAGGAGTGATTTATCATCCTGCCACACGCGGACGGATGATGCTTGCTTTCTGCTTTTCTTCGGTGGCAGATCTTCTAGTAGTTCAGCGACCTCATCGACCTTAAATGCTTCAATCATCTCGATGCCTCCGACCCCTAGTTTGATGCCCTTGCGTTTGCCCCTATAGTTCGCGATCACCTGATCTGCGATTTCGTAGTCTGAGTAATGTCTGGAAGCGGCGAGCGATCGCCTCAGTTCCGGATTATTTTCATCCAGTACTGCAAAGTGCCCTTGAATATGGGCTTTAAACTCGGTTTCATTGACTCTGGGGGGACAATACCAGAAGGTAGAGATCGTGGCGTAGATACTTCTGAACAGATGGGTGTAGAGATTATCCTTTCCTTCCCGGACTGGCACCAGATCAGCAAAGTGGCGATCACATGCTCTGGCAACTGCTTGCCCATATTTACCATTAACAGCCTGCGGCGATAACCCCTTTGCCTCTGGCAGTTCCCTTCTAACTTTCTCCAGTGCCTTGCAAACCTTCTCTGCGGTTGTCAGGGTCGGAATCTCAAAACTGAGGGTTTGGGTTTCCCCTCGTCTTTTGAGTGCCCCTGTGAAAGTGACACTCCAGTGAGTCTTGGGCACAAACTCTGCGGTTGAAAGGATTTCGGAACTTCTTCTGCCCGTCAACACCGATAAACCTGCTGCGATCTCGCTCCACTCCGGTGAGTCTAGCAGTCGAACTGCCTGAGCGACGATCGCATCTGGATTATCCAGGAATTGAACCTGTTCATTGCGATCGCTGACCACTCCCTGCTTCTCGTTATTAATTTGAATATACTCCTCAGTAGAAAACCGCATGGATTCGAGTGCGAAATGGTCTTCTCCTAACTGGTCTTTAATCACCCTGCGCGTTCTGTCCATGAGGGACTGCTGCTGTTTGAGCGTCCGCAGCCCATGCTGTGCCCACTGTTGTCTCATCCAATCCGCCCATTTTTTCGCATCCTTTCTTCCTCCGGGCGTATTTTCCAGTTTTGAGATTGCGGGCAAATAATCGTTGCTAATGAGATGTTCGAGCCAGGTGCGTTTACCCATTAGGGAGGTCTCAACGTCAAATTCCTCCCTCCATTCTACTTTATCCATACTCAAACAAAACTTAATTTATCCAATCCATTTATTTTTCTCCAGCACTGACTCATCCTGCATATTCCCCATTTCTACTTCAGTTTTCTCCAAGACGGATTGAATTTGCGTCAACGCCTGTTCCACCTCAGTTAGTTTTTTGCGGTTATTCCAGGCGATGTAAGCTGCTTTTACTGCCTCATCCATGCCCAATCCG
This sequence comes from uncultured bacterium, assembly GCA_964524315.1. Classification (GTDB taxonomy): domain Bacteria; phylum Cyanobacteriota; class Cyanobacteriia; order Leptolyngbyales; family Leptolyngbyaceae; genus CAZGDE01. Next base: position 5,336 of record CAZGDE010000306.1, on the reverse strand, counting down.
GTTGTACTAGACACCCGACCAATATGCTGATGACAAGTAAATTCATGTTTATGCTGCGGTGGCTGAGATCGCCTGTGACTTTTGGGTTTTTTGCTAAAGATGGGCTGTTTTGCCTGCCATTTGGCGTAGCAGTAGGTTTCGACATTACCACTGGGATAGGAGCGTGTCACCTGATACTGATGAATCCAAGCCCCTTCCGGCGAGAGTTCTTTTGCCCGAAGCTGTTCTTGAACCTGCTGGAGAAGACGAATCCCCTTTATGATCTGTTCAACATCAATTGTTGCCATTGCAAAAGCAGTTTTTTAGGTTATGCCGTAAGAAATATTTTGTAGCATAACTCCCTGTATCCAATCGTCTACCTGAGTGATCGCCTGATCTCAGTGGAAGCGATCACGTTGTACCTCAACTGAGCAGGGCACCCGATGGGATTCCTTACCTTGAGAACGTTGATAGCCTTCCAGAAGTTTGTGAGCGACCGAGCCATAGAGTGCCCACAAGCGATCGGAGGCAATTAGTTAGGTACAAGAGATATCCGCCTTCCCAACTGAGTGAGCTTGACTCTGCTGCACGATGGCTTGAAAAAGCGGTTCAGGGAGTTGCTGGTGATTGGTGATTTTCATGCTTCCTGGGGATTCCATATGGTTGAACTGAAAAATTAAACGCCGTTGTTTTGTTCCCGCTTGAGACAAACAATACCTCACTAAGTTGCCGAAGCATTCCATCAAACGCCACAGAATCAAACGCCGTCCATTCCCCCTGTGATTCTTCATTAAATGCCCCATCAATCGTCTGCCAGCCTCTTGCCAGGGCACAGAGCGAGGAGAAGCGAGTGCAACGAATCCGATTTGCCCGCTCATGTTTGAGTGAATAGCGAATCGTCACCGCCTGATTGTCGAAAGTGACCTGCTGCACCTTGATGAGTCGAGCGATCGGAAACCCCCAAGTGTTAATCAGAACCAGCGTTGCCTTGCCTGTAAAGCGCAGAGGAGAAGGATTGGGTAAGAATTCAATCATGGATTTTCTCCCTAAGCCTCAATCGAATCAGCCTACTTTTGTTGCAAAGCTTCAGTTGGTTTAAGCTTGCGTTGTTTGAATTGGTTCCTTTTACCCTGCCCGGATTGGATTAAATAATTGGGCTGAGTCAGATTAGTTCCAACAGAAAGTGGAGCCACTTGATCCGGCACACCCAGTTCAGTCATACCTGAACAGATTGCGAATTGTTCCAAGAGAATGAGCAGAGTGCAGCAATGAAATAAGCGATCGCGCCTGCTTCAAAACCCGCAATGAAGTGAGTGAGAACGTCTTGCATGATTTTAGAATCCTTTCGTAAGTTCGAGTGCCTGATGGAGTGAGTGACGGAAGAGGAGATATTTGATGAAGGGAATGAATCCCCACTCATGCATACTCATATATTACCCATATCTATACTCAAAATCAAGTATATTCATATTCAACTTACGAATTGCATGAGAGAAGAAAAAGAAGAAAAAGAAGAAAGACCTGAATTTAAGTGCATGAAAGCGCGATCGCTAAATCGATCTCGTCAGCTACCAGTTGTAGTAGCGAAGAGTTAGCCAGAACAAAGCGATTCAAAGTGGAAGTTTTAGACCAAAGGTTGGTGAGCTTGAAGGAGCGATCGCTCCTTACAATAAGAACATCTGAACTGCCTTCGCCCCTCATCCCTCATTCCTGCCCCATGACCGACCATGATCGCCTCTTCAAAGAGTTGCTCTCCACCTTCTTCATCGAATTTCTGGAGCTATTCATCCCTGACCTAGCTGGTACAATTGAACCCGATTCCATGCGATTCTTGCAACAGGAGTACTTTGTAGATTTAACCTCCGGTGAGGAAAAAGTGATCGACCTGTTAGTGGAGGTCAAGCAAGCCGGGGAGGATATGGCATTCCTCGTGCATTTGGAAGCCCAAGCGTCTTCCGAAACCAACTTCTCCCGTCGAATGTTCTTTTACTTTGCACGACTCTACCAGAAGTATTTGCAACGGGTGTATCCGATTGTGGTGTTTTCCTTTGACGAACCCTATCGGGAAGAGCCGCACCAATATCGAGTTGAGTTTGGCACTCTGAAGGTTTTAGAGTTCAATTTTGCCTCAATCCAACTCAATCGACTCAACTGGCGAGACTTTCTTAGCCAGCCTAACCCAGTTGCAGCAGCATTGATGAGCAAGATGCAGATTGCCACAGAAGAACGCCCAAAGGTGAAGGCAGAGCGCTTGCGATTGTTAGCAACGTTGCGGCTTGATCCAGCCAGGACGCGGCTGATTTCAGGGTTTGTGGACACCTACCTGCGATTGAGTGCTCAGGAAGAGCAGGTGTTTCAAACGGAGATTGGTAAACTGGAGGCAAGAGAAAGGGAGGACATTATGCAGATTGTGACTAGTTGGATGGAGCAAGGCATTGAACAAGGCATTGAGCGAGGAGAGCGATCGCTTGTTCTCCGGCTTCTCAGGCGGCGTGTAGGAGAACTCCCCGCTCCAGTACAATCCCAAATCGATACCTTACCCACCCCTCAACTGGAATTGTTAGGAGAAGCCCTACTGGACTTTACCAGTCTTTCGGATTTAGAAGCCTGGTTAGCGGGACAAGACCACTAAAACAAGAAGTCAAACAAGCAGAGAGTGATCGCGCAATCTAGTGGACAAATAGCGTGAAACGAAATGCAATTATTGCGGTACGCCCTACTATCATGAGTATCCAATTCAATCTAATAAGGATTGGATGAAATCAAATTAGAACAAAAGCCGAGCGATCGTACCTGTACCCAAAAACACTTGAACAGAGAACTGAGCGATCGCACGAGCAATCATGAGAGATATTTCAGAGTTCCAGCAGAGGGTTTTGAGCAATCCACGCTGGATAGCAAGGGCAAGGGATGTCCTTACTGAGTTCAAAACCTAGAAGAGGTTCACAGCTACTGCGGAAGTAGAGTAGCAGCAAAGCTCAGTTAGGCGATAAGCAACTTGCGTGTTCATAAGTGACCCATACTCAAAATTGTTAGATACAGATTGCTTATCTAAACCAAATTGCATATGAGTATGGATAAGTAAGATCAATTGAATTGGATAAAAGAGTACGGATTAACTGTGGATAGGCATAGTTTTAGATACGGATTGCTTATACAGATATGGATGCCACTAAATAGAATACAGATGCGGAGATCAGGCGGTAGACGATAGAAACCATATATAGCAGACATTTCAGCCATTCTAGGATTGTGATCGCTCCTCACGCAATCCATTTACGCAATCCAATTCATAAGAGATCCAAATGAATATGGGTATATACAGATAACTTATGGGTGCTGTCGCGTCTCACGATAATTGGGCTCTTACGCAGTTTTGGTGAAGCTTTGGAATAGGTGTAATCTCAGCGAACAATACTTGAAATATAAATAGATATATTGATTTGATTTTTCTGGATTAAGAGTAGAAATAGAAAGGAGACACAACTTTTATCAATTTAGAATTAGTAACAGGCATGACAAAGTTGACGCGTTGGCAGAACAACGCATCCATTTGATTTTCATCTGAAGCTGCTCAACTTGCCAAGAGGAACCGTCGTTCTAACAGATCAAGACCTGCTCGTCCATACATCTGACGCTTCAGCATTTTTAAGCGATTGATCTGCCCCTCAACCTGCCCATTACTCGTTTCTAGAGTTACCCCTGCTTTGACCGCATCGTAATCTTCTTTTAGACTTCGGGCAAAGCGTTCAAAGGGTGCGATTTGACTTTGTTCGGCTCGTTCTAACCAAGGGTCGAATTGCTCGGATTGCTTTTGCCGAACCAATTGGGCAAAGTCTTGAGCTAGACCAATGGTACTGGTTAATTCGGCTTGTTGAACTAAGCGCTGCACCAGTTGTTGTTCTTGGGAACGAAGCGTCTCGGTGCGCCGTAAGAGCAAAAACGCTGCTCTTCTAGCCGTTAGCACCGGACGAGAAGAATCTGCCACTGGAGACAGTGTTCTGTGAGTGGGGTACTGTCGTAAGGTAACTCCTTGTGCTTGGGCAAGTTGGTGGACATAGCGAGCAACGGTCTGATAGCTACCGGTGTACCCCTGTGCTTGAATCTCACCCAATAACCCCCTGACCTGTCTGCGTCCCTGGTTGTACTGGTTGAGCAGATAGGCTTTGTAGGGATTGAGCAGACTCCTGCCTTTATCGCTACGTCCCTGCCGCTCAGGGAAACTGGGTGTCAACAGGTAGCGCTGCACGGTGCGAGTACTCAGTCCCACCTTGGATGCAATGGCTTTTAACGACCAACCCCGCTGGTGCAGTTGACCAACCTGTTGGTAGGCTTTCAACCGTTTTGCTCGCCGCGCTTGAGTCCGTTGCTGAGCATCCACTGAGGTCGAAACCTGCTTTGCTAGCACTACGACGACTCCCTCAGGTGACTCTGCTAGACGTTGTTCACTGTCTACTGCTTTGAGAATTGCACCGTGGCTATACAGTGCTTGCTCCAGTACCTGAGACAGGTTTTGTAACAGATGGAAGCGATCTGCAACCTGAATTGCACTCGGTGCTCCTTGGCTCATCGCATTTTTGTAGGTCACAGAACGGTCTCGCGAAAGAATCTCAATGCCGGGATGTTGCGCCAACCACTGGGCTAATGTGTCCACTTCGCGGTCTTTCAGTAGTGCAATTGGCCGCTGCTGTTCCAAATCCACTAGAATTGTGCCGTAGCGATGGCGTTTGGCAAAGGCAAAATCATCAACCCCCAACTGTTTAAGTGTCCCAATGCAAGGGAGGGGTAGTCTCGCCAAGCTACGCAGAATGGTATCGCGGCTAAAAGAATAGCCCTGCTTTTGCATCAACTTGACTGCCGCTGATCCCCCTAAAGCAACGCCAGTGTCTTGAATTTGTCGTGTCATCCGATGGGTTCGCCGTGCCCATGGCAACGTTAATTGCGGCAACCGTTCGGTGAAGATGCGACGTTGACAACCCGGATTGTCGCAGAACAATTTACGGAACGTGACTTCCAATGTAACGGCGCATTCTGCCCAGTTCAAATCCCGCAACGTCCGTTCGTAGTGACTATGCACCCGTTGGCTTAACTCCTGGCAAACCGGACAAACAGCAGCGTTCTGAGTGGAAGTGAGTTTGAGCGTGATATGTCCTGTATTTGACTCGATAACCTCTTGATCTAAACTGAAATGCTTTAAGCCTGGTAAAAGTTGATTGATGAGACGATGAACGAAGTTAATTTCCTCTTGGCTGAATGTTCCTAATTCCAGTTTGCCAAAGCTTCACCAAAACTGTGTAAGAGCCGATAATTGACCTCGGTCTCACGGTAATTGACCGCGAGTAAAAGAGCTTGAAATG
>CAZGDE010000305.1:7420-9101 GCA_964524315.1 uncultured bacterium | reverse complement strand
ACTCGCCCCAAGCATTAGATCTACTTCTAAACTTAAATTTACGACCTGGTCTACCTGGTCTACCTGGTCTGCATCATTTAGTAATCCAATCATTAAAGCGATCGCTTCTGTCCACTTCAAATAATTCAGGTAATCTCGCTTCAGTTCAATATCAGTCAGTGTAGGTAGTTTTTGCAGTAATGCTTCAGCAGCGTAATATTCTTGTAGCGATTGGTGGCAGAAACGAATACGACGATCGCCCGCATGTCCCTGGCGTTCAATTAAATGGTGTCTCAGTAAATGATTTAGTGTCCTTTCACCTCCCACCAAGTTCTGCGCCTCTACTTCAGATATGGCTAACCGCAATTCCGTTGGTTTTTCAGAATGCATCATGGCAAAGGCAAGCGCAGCTAACAGAGAGCGTGATTCAGCCAGATCAATACCTTCTTTCGCTCTGTCTATATAGAGATTGGTAAAAGCTCGATAAGCTTCTCCCAGGGTGGTTGGCGTTTCACCTGTTGCTTTCGAGATGCTATAAAGCATCCAGACAATGAGGGGAGTTTGCCCAAAGTCGCGCACGCGATCGCATAACTCCGTTAGTTTCCTGCGCTCACAACCCGGTAATCGTTCCTCAAAAAACTGTTTGACCGCTTGAGAGGAGAGCGGTTGTAGTTCTAGCTTGCGCTCAATACCCAATTCACTACCAGTACTACGGGTAGTTGCAATCAGGGGCAATCGTCGGCAAAAATCCTTCAACTCTATTTTTGCCTGCTCTTGCGGTAATTCATTGATACCATCTGCTAATAGCAACAGTCGTTGTTTATGTTGCAGCAAGTATTGCAAAGCATCTGCCCCATTCAACCCTGGGTCAAAACTTTCCAAGCAACTCTGAATCAAGCCTCTAATGCCAGCGCGATCGCCTTGAGTCTGATAAGCCTTCAACTCTACCAGTACTGGGATGAGAGCCGTTTCATCCTGGCGAGCTTTCTGTGCTGTTTGGTAAAAAATCCTTGCCAGTAAGGTTGATTTACCGGCTCCCGGACTACCTACAATCAATATTTTCTCACTGGCATAGGCATCCACTGCTTGTAAAACACGCAGAGTTCTTTCGGACGGTTTTTCTCCTGGTTGCTGTGGCTTGTCTTGCGTCTTGCTATCTAACTCAAAATTAAACCAGGTGAATTCATTAATCTCCTCAATAAACGCGCTTGGCTTCCACCATTGCGCGTAGTCGTCACAAATGGCTTGCAGGTAATTGGTAAAATCTGGCTCAGGAGCGATCGCCATGTGCAAAAACACACCACTTGCACAATGCTAAGACTGTCTTACGTCTATTCTACTAAGTTCTACTCTGTGCGTCCTTACACCTGAATTTCAGGATACAGCCAACTCACTCGCCTTAATTGAGGTTGAGCAGGTGAATGGTACGATCGCTCACCACGTACACACCCGCCTGTCCGGGAAAGAGGCGACAATTGGCATCAACGAAGGGTTCCGTTGCCGAGAAAGTTTTTGTCTGCATTAGAGAGCCATTCTGCAATTCAATTCGCACAATGCCATCGTCCGTAGCGGCTAAGAGGAAATGATTTATAGCGCAGAACGGCGAGTCGGGTTGTTTGTTGGCTTTCCCTAAAACCGCCAACCAATGTTCATCACCGGCAGTTGCCTGAGCAGTCGCGGCGATCTCACCATTGGCTTGAAT
>CAZGDE010000305.1:0-7410 GCA_964524315.1 uncultured bacterium | reverse complement strand
GTAATAAATCGTACCCTGAGATTGCGTGGTGAGAAATAGCCAGGCATCGGTTTGACTGAAGGTACAGGTAGCATGAATCAGTTGCCCCTGCCATTTGGGCAGTTTAACGCGATCGCAAATGCCCGATTGCGTCCCATCAAACACAAACGCAACATGCAAATCGCTCGCCTGGTAAAAGCCAAAACCAAAATGGGAACCAACCCATAGATGGGTTTGACCCGATAACACATCACCAATGTAAACAGATGCGTAGTCTGTTAGTAAGGAGTTGGGATGGTTACGGCACAATTGCCCATTACTGATCCAGTAATAATGAGAGACATTGACATCAAATTGAGCGATCGCCCCCAAACTATCAACCGCAATCCGTATGGGTTCTCTATCTGGTTGAAAAAGCAGTAATTGCCCCTGATATCCTAAAAATGTAGTTTGGCCTTGAATTCGCCAACGCAGATGGGGATTCAGTTCACCACCCAGAATTACCGATCCATCGTCCCGCCGAAACTGCCCCTGGTCATGGTACACCCAACGCAATTGGCCCTGTTCCACACAGGCAAACAGAACCACACCCTCCGTGCGGAACACGCGTGTCGCCGTGACCGTTCCCTGCACAACCGTTGCCAGTGTGGGGAGAGGTAACGTCATCGCACACACCGGGCAGCGGGAACGCGCATATTCAATGCCACAGGTCGGGCATTTAGCCCAGTGCAAATTATCCAGAAGTGATCGCGGCCATTCTCCCCGCACATCCTGTTCAAATACTTGCTGGAAGTAATGCAATAACTCGTCGGATAACACTGAGTAGGGAATTGCCGGTTTGGGATAGCGGACTTCGGGATGAAAAACGGTAATGCGATGGAGCGATCGCGCCGCATGGGGAATATTCTGCCTGGGATCCTTGGGTTTATACACACCACCGTAGGGATCAACGAGTAACAAACATTGCCACAACATCACCGCAAAAGCATACCAGTCGGAATTAGTATTGTGTGATTCTTGTAGTAACGGTTGAGTTGCGCCAGGATCACACAATCGGGGATCGACAAACCGGGCTGTAAACATCGTGCAGGGAAATGCACCAAACTGAAATGAGTCAGCATCAATCAAATACGCTTCTGCACTTTTAACTAACACATTCAAATCATTAAAGTCACCAATAACAACCTGATGGAAATGTAGTTTAGAAATCGTATCGTGTAAGTCCTGAAATATCTGCACCACCGTTGACTGGTGAATCCCCGATTGGCGAAAACTACGTTCACTATATTTCAGTAACGGGATCGCTCCCTGCAATAACGGCATCACATAACCAAGAATGGTTTGGCCCCGTTTATCCGTTGCCAGGGCGGTGGGGGTGATGATGCGTGGCGGCAAGTTTGCTGGAAAATGCCGGAGCTTTTTTTGCTGTTGGGTCAGGCGATCGCGCGCCGCCTGTTGTTCCTGAACCAAGCCCACATAATCCGGATGGGTGGGTGGTTTGAATAGTTTCAGTGCTTGCCCATTGCCAATGTCAAACACATCGGCTTCGCCACCTTTGCCGATCGCCCGTTTTGGGTCAGCTCGCACTTTTTTACCATTGACATACACATCCATCGTGCTTACTCCCTCCCCTGACGAGATTGGAATTGGGTTACAAACATGTCCGTTACCTGTCTGAGGCGATCGTCTAACCGTTGGCGCGTTTCCTGGGCAATTGCCGCTGGCACACCGCCATAGAAGGCTTCCGCAATGCCACCCGCAATACAGGCGATCGTGTCACTATCGCCACCAATAGAAATGGCATTACGAATCGCATCTTCAAAATCAGTCGCTTCTAAAAAGGCCGTAATCGCCTGGGGGACAGACCTCTGACAGGACACATCGAACCGATACGTGGGGCGAATTTCTGCCAGCGTTTTGCTCAAGTCATAACCAAAGGTCGTCTCCACATAGGACTTAATGTCGACCTTGCTGTGCCCTGTGCGAGCCAGAAACACTGCACTCGCTGTTGCCTGTGCCCCTTTAATCCCCTCTGGATGGTTATGGGTCACAGCAGCGGTCTGGGCTGCCACCTGCAACACCGTTTCCAGGTCAGCAAAGGCGTATCCCACCGGACTCACCCGCATGGCCGCACCATTGCCCCAACTGTTGTACGGTTGCGAGCGGTTGAGGGTTGCCCACACCGTAAAACTTTTCCCAAATCCGGCCAGGGGATAATGCCAGTAGTATTGTTTGTATTTACCGGCATAATCCTTGTCGTGTAATAGGGCATCGGCGGTGGCAACGGTCAACACGGTGTCATCCGTAAACCGATTGAAGCGGCCAAATAGTTGAAAATCCTTACTTTTACGATTCCGTACTTCAAAGATGGAACCAATCACATCACCGGCGATCGCTCCTAGCATAGTCGTCTCCTGAACGAACTGGTCAGATAGTCTTTGATGACGCTGGTTGGCAGTATTGCGCCATAAATGTTTCCGTCACCTGGCGCAACGGTGGATCTAAACGCTGCAGCACTTCCTGGGCGATCACCGTTGGAACCCCACCATAAAATGCCTGGGCAATGCCACCGGTAATGCAGGTCAGGGTATCCGTATCGCCCCCCAGAGACACGGCATTGCGAATGGCATCCTCAAAATCAGTGGCTTCCAAAAACGCGATAATTGCTTCGGGCACCGTTTCCTGACAGGACTCATTGAAGCGGTAAGTAGGACAAATTTGCTCCACCGTGCGATTCAACATAAGACTTGATCGCCGCCTTCGTGGCACCCGTGCGCCCCAGAAAAATCGCCGTTGCCGTTGCCTGTGCCCCTTTAATCCCTTCCGGGTGGTTGTGGGTCACGGCAGCACTGTGCTCCGCCTCCCGCAATACTGTTTCCAGGTCAGCAAAGGCAAAACCAACGGCACTTACCCGCATAGCCGAGCCATTGCCCCAACTGTTGTAGGGTGCTGGAGTTTGCGATCGCGCCCATTGCTGGAACCGCGCGCCATAGCTCCCCATTGGGTTGGGATACCGGCGCACATACTGTCGCAACGATTCCTCGTAGCTGCCACCCTGCAAAATTGCCGCCGCAATGGCGATCGTCAAAATGGAATCATCCGTAAACGTACTGTCATCCCGAAACAGGGGAAATTCCTTTGTCCGCACATTGTCAAATTCATAGATCGAACCAATTACATCACCCGCGATCGCTCCTAGCATGGCCAACCTCCTGGTTATGCTGCACCTGGTTATTCTTTATGCTTGCAAGGCTGGTTATTGAACCTTGCGCCGTATCACAATCATCGTCGTGTCATCCGGTAACAGGCCCCCTGCCCGCCTGACCTGCTGATTGGGCCAATCGGGTTGAATCACATCACGGTTCATCAACGCCAACCGCCGCCGGAGGTAGTCAGGATTTTGAAAGTAGCGATCGCTCTCCCAAAATTGGGCCAGTCCGCCCACCCGCTCCTGTTTTCCCGGCAACCAACTGTCCGTCGCCGCAATGACATCCTGAACCCCATCACTTCCAATTAGTAGCGATTGCACGGTATCTGTCGGTACCTGGCTGTAAATCTGGAATTGCAACTGCTGCGGAGTGAGCGGGGAATTTTCCAGCAACCCGTAGGCGAGGTAGGGAGGCGCATTGCCGGGAAATGTTGGCACGGGCAACCTTGCCCCATTCAACACCATCACCCCATCACCCAACCCAAACATCGTTGTCAGGTCAGGACGAATGACCACACCAACAACCGTAAACAACAGGTAATCCTGCACAACCTGCGTCAGGCGATCCCCCAATGTCAATGCCAGTTGCCGCAATTGCCCCAAAACCTCCTGCTGCACCCGCTCCAGGTTAGTCGTTGGTAGCGATCGCCGCACCGCTTCAGCCACAAAACGCACGCCTAACTTTGATCCCACTTCACTATGGGCCGCACTACTGCAACCATCACAAACGATCGCGATTGCCGCATCCTGAAACCAACCCACAAAGCAGGCATCCTGATTATTCTTACCAACTCGAATATGCTCTCTACCTGGCACCGAGCCAACCGCCCCCGCAAACACACTGTCCATAGGGCTTAGTGTCTCTTTTACACGATAACCCCATCTTAGTGTCAAAATCACACAACGTCAATAATCGATTCAGCGCATTACTCCCGGTAATAGGCCCGATACGCAACAACGATCCCCCCCGCGATCGCTGTCGCCATCACAGGGGCGGCAACAGGTACCCAGCCACCCTGCGTAAATAACCCAAAACTCGCCGTTCCCAGGATGGTAATTAACACAAGGCCACTACCAGTGAGTAGCAATGGATGTCGCACATACCAGGCAAGGCTGGCTCCCGCGATCGCCCAACCCACAATCCATAGTCCTTCCCCCCACTCCGGCCAGAACCAGAACTGGGCACCACCGTCCAGCGCCGCATCTAAAAATTGGCTCACTAATTGCGCATGCACCATCACACCCGCCATTCGGGGTAGATCCTTTTCAGCGGAGCTGTAAGGCGTGAAAAATAAATCTTTGGCACTAGGAGCCGTCGTCCCAATCAACACAATCCGGTCTTTCACCCATTCCGGCTTGAGACGCCCTTCCAGCACATCGCTGAGGCTTACCTGCTGAGCCACATTTCGCGTGCGATAGCGCAACAATACCTGGTAGCCCCGACTGTCAACATTCTCGTAGCCACCTGCATTCTCCTCTAAGGGCCGAAAAACACTTTTACCCAGACGCAAAATATTGGGGTCGCGATCGTCGGGCTTTGGTAAAATGCCCTGCGTTTGCAAAAACAATAACGCCAATCGCAATGAGAAGGAGTATTGGGTCGTTGTTTTGGCATCCGCAAAGAGCAAATTGCGACGAACGACACCATCTTCATCCAGAACCAGATCATTAAACCCTACCTGACTGGCGGGCATATTGGGTGGTGGTGGAATTGGGGGCAGTTCCGTATTGCCTAATTGGGTAATGACGACAACATTGGGTGCCTTGAGAGCTGCTAACAACTCGGCGCGGCCTGGTTCACGGGGATTATTTCGCAGCAAATCTAATCCGATCGCCCGTGGTTGATACGGCTGTAGAGCCTGAACGGCTTGCGCCACAACCCGATCAGACAGGGGAAATTGCTTATATTTTTGCAGATCGGCTTCCGTAGCCCCCACTACTAGCAAGCGGGGATCGGCTGACCGTTGCGGTTGCCACTGCACCATCCGATCAAAAATTGTTAGCTCAGCGACCTGCAAGCCTCCCAAAGAACGTACCCCCACCAATAAACCCGTGGCGATGAGACTGGCTACACCCACCGACAACGGGGCTAGAAACCGCCGTGAAGGGGCCTTATCAGCAACATTGGCCAGGGAAATGGTCGCATCCCCTAAATGGGGCGAATCAGCCAGTTGGCCTGCCAGCGTTGGTGGAATCAACGTGTTATCCGGGGGCGCAACTGTAACAGGGCTCGCGACTCCAGGTGATAACTGCACCAGTACAGTCTCCAGGGATTGCTCCAGGGCCCAGAGAACATCCCCTGCTGATTGGTAGCGCTGATTGAAGTGGTAACGCGTCATCCGGGTGAGAACCGCTTCCAGTTGGGGAGCAATGGCAACGCGATCGCGCCAGATCACTTCAGCCGTATCAGCATGGGTGGGTAATTGGTAGGGCTGTAGACCAGTCAGGGCTTGAATCGCAGTCATGCCCAGGGCATAAATGTCACTGTTATAGCGGGGCTTCCCGATCAACTGCTCACTGGGAACATAGCCGTGGGTACCAATCCCAACCGTGAGATTGGTTTGACCGGGTTCCAGGCTGGTCAGTTGGGTCTGAATTTCTTTGACCGCACCAAAGTCAATCAGCACAAAACTACCGTCCTGTTCCCGCCGCATCAGGTTTGCCGGTTTAATGTCACGGTGAATGACCTGGTTTTGGTGGACAAACTCTAAAATCTGGAGAACATCGCGCAACATTGCCACGACAGTGGCTTCGTCCAACCGCTTCACCTGATTCAGTTCATCCTGCAACGTCTGCCCACGTATGTATTCCTGGACTAAATAAAATTCCTGATTTTCCTCAAAGGTGTCTACCAGGGCCGGAATCTGGGGATGACTACCGAGTTTACTGAGCGTTGCGGCTTCGCTGGTAAACAGACGACGGGCAATTTTGAGAAATTCGACATCTTGCTTCGCCGGCTTAAATTGCTTGACCACGCACTGGGGGTGCCCGGCTTGCTGGATATCCTCTGCTACATAGGTCTGCCCAAAGCCACCACTGCCTAAGACCCGAATAATTCTATAACGTCCATTGAGCAGGGTTTCCAGCATGTAGTCAATTGCCCGGTGAAGCATCGAAGGGTGGGCGATCGCCCGCAGGAAAGATGCCAGGATTATCGAAGGAAACGGCAGATCTAGTGGAAGCCACTAGCCATGTAGACAAACTTTGATGGGGTAGCGGGTGAGAGACGGGCTATTTGCCAGCGCATCAACTGCTTGAGTTGCAGCCACTGGTAAGCAGTTATTACCGATTTTGGCATATAATTTGCGTCCCCGACTGCTGGGGTAGGAGTCATATACCGGGTAAGCCCGAAAGTTTTCCTAAGAGTTTAAGAACTTATTAAAAGATGGGCCATAGTAAATTTCTCTAGGTAACTTGGGAAGCGAGATACCTCCTAACTGCGTCTCTAGCCCCATTGGTTCAACCACCTCCGGTGACCAAATGGGGTTTCTATTTTTTCATATCCGTTGCCCTCGGCGCGTTAAACCGCTGACGCGTAATTTCAACGGTAATCCTACCGCCAAAGTCGGGAATAGGAGCAGCCAGTTTCGAAAGGCGAACGCATACCTGCTGAATTGGCAGGCTCGATGTTGGAGCCTCCGGTTCAAGAATAGCCTGGGCGATCGCGGTGGCCAATCGCTCCAATAAAGCAAACTTTGCGGTTGTGACCAGATGTTGGGTGGTGGCAATCACAGAACGATAGTCGAGAGTATCCTCCAGGCGATCGCTATCACCGGGGAGGGATAGATCCAACCCCAGGATTAAATCCACTTCAAACCACTGCCCCAATACCTGTTCTTCGCGCAAAGCACCCGAATAACCGTAGCACCGAATTCCTGTTAAACAGATTTTATCCATAAAATGAATAACCCGATCACTGCTGGACGGAATCGCTTGTATTCCCTGTTACCAATACCGTGAAATGGACGCCAACCTCAAATCCAGCGAAATTCCAAAAAATTGCCAGCAAAAAGGTTGACAGATGTATCTGGCTCTGCGAGACTAGAAATCGTCTGAAATTTGCGGGTATAGCTCAGTGGTAGAGCGCAACCTTGCCAAGGTTGATGTCGCGCGTTCGAATCGCGTTACCCGCTTCTCAGGGTTTCAGGTGGTTACGGTGTGGGATAAGTTTGCGGGTATAGCTCAGTGGTAGAGCGCAACCTTGCCAAGGTTGATGTCGCGCG
>CAZGDE010000304.1:0-9108 GCA_964524315.1 uncultured bacterium | reverse complement strand
CCACCGAGATAGAGAGTCGTTGAGCTACCACCATCTAAATTAAGCGCATTGACCGCACCTAATTGCCTGACCAACTGAGCAATTTCCGGCAGGCTTACCCCTTTACCATCAAGACGGTTATGAACTGCCACGATCATAATGGTGCCATCAGCAGTCTGGGCGATCGCACTACGGCTTGCCCGTTCATTCACAAAAGCTTTACTAAACTTTTCTGCTTCTGCATTCAGCACTACTTGGCCATTCTGAAGGAGTAAGGGCCCCGCAGCGACGATGTGGGGGTAACGGTTAAAGTCCGGTGGATTCGTGACACTTTCCAGGCGTAATGTCGTGCCAACAGGCAAACTGGTTGCTGCCGTCTGGTTCGATCGCAGCACCAGAAGATAGCCATTCGCCGGAATGGGAACCGATCCACCCACCTTGGGTACCGGTTGCTGGCTGGCGATCCGGTTATTTTGAACCGCAACGGCAATTTCACTGTCAGATAAAGACGTGTACACAGTCCCCCAGTCTGGCGTGTATCGGGCAATGCCTGCTTGAACGTAGCCACTATTAAGATGGGTCAATGGTAACCGTTGGCCTGTTTGCGTGATGACCGTTTCCTGTAGGCTTAACCGATCCATCTTGAACTCGCCATTGTCATTCCAGGCGATCGCCCCCCGGTTGAGAATCGGCCCCGATAACCAACGAAGATCTCGTCGGACTGCACCTAAAGGTAACTGGTTATTGCGATTGAAAAAGCCCCCGTTAATTGCTGCACTAACCTGCGCTTGTCGTGCCGTTTGCAGTAACGGTGCAATACCCATCATCATCGTAGAATTGGGCAGGATGGGCCTGACGTTGAGACCAGACTGGCGCGGATTAATAGCCAACCAGATCACGGAAAATCGATCAGATCCCAAGTTGACAATCTGCGATCGCCAGCGCAATCCAGGTGCCCAGAGGATATTACGGTCAACCATTGAATCTGGTCGGACATCCACAATTAAACGGTTGGGGTTCGCCAGACTCCAGACCCGGGGACGTAGACTCAGCGGAATTCCCAGGCGTAATTGGGTTTGGTTCGGCGCAGTACGAGATAAAAGAAACGCCAGTTGGCTACCAGGACTGGTTTGAATCGGCGATGCAGACGGCGGCAAGTTGGGATTGAGCAGCGCATTATCCACCTGGGCATCAATTGTCAGAGTAAATTCCTGGCTGACCTGATCAACCTGCCAGGTAGTCGGGCGATCAAGTTCAATGACAATGCGATCGCCCCAGGGTTGCTTACCTTGCCGAACTGCCAGGATTTTTGTGGCAACAGGATTTATTTGGAGTTTACCCCCCGTGACTTGCAGTTGCCAGCCCGCAAATTTAGCGAAATCAGTTATATCCAGATACCGGACTGCTCCTGTCAGGCGAGTGGGCAAATTTAGGGGAGTCGTGCGTGTATCGGAAAACCACTGCACCGGTTGGCGTTGGACATCCTCCGTATTAAGCAATTCCGCACCAATCGCCTGTACGAGTCCGGCATCACTGATACCCGTTCGAAGGGTACCACCCGCCTGCCACTGGCTCCAGGCAGCATTGAAACTGCGCCCATTCAAAAGAAGCTGAGTGCCCTGTTGGCTGAAGGGAATAGTTGAGGTAGCCTGACTGAGGCGGGTCGTTGTTGATGGGGGAGTCTGGGCGATCGCGAACTTAGCCTGAGTTCCCAGCAGCAAGGACGCTACTAGCAAAAAGCGATACAGCCAACCACCAGGGTTCTGGGATGGATGCAAATTACTGGTACGAAGCACGATATTTCTTTTATTGGTTAACAGCATCTTGTCGAGATCACCTGATAGAGAGCCCCTGATGGGGAAAACCTGCCATTAATTTGCCAGAGGTTGGGGAAAATGCAGCATTCTTGGCAGCAAGAATATCCTCAGCCATAAATTGGTAAATGGAGTCGTTGGATACGAATTGTGGAGCTGATTTGTAGAACGCTGATAGTGTAATCAGGCAAGCAGGTGGGCATTGTCAGAGGAGAGTATTTTTTACTAATATTTAGTTCCACTATTGATTGGTTCAGTCATTTATTCCTGCCACTATTTATTCCACTGTTACTCAGCCAATTACGCCTCCTGGCAGCCTGACGTTGCCTTGTAGTCTTGCTTGTTGCTCTGAGAGTTTCGGAGGGCGTGGAATCCGTAATGTCAATCACATCTGAGTCTTGAAAGTAATAAGCTAATAGGACAAGCGTAGGTATCTCATGGGTAGGACAATTGTGAATCGGGACGGACATGATAATCAGAAACCAGCCGCCGGTTTTATGGGGCAACGGTGGTTGGTGGAAGAGCGGGATGCATGTGGTGTTGGTTTTATTGCCGACCAGAAAGGTAGAGCCCACCACGAATTGATTGAACAGGCGTTGTCTGCCCTCACCTGTCTGGAGCATCGGGGTGGCTGTAGTGCCGATTATGATTCCGGTGACGGTGCAGGGGTAATGACTGCCATTCCGTGGAATCTGTTTCAATCATGGTTCACCGCTAAGGGAGTAACCCTGCCAGCCCCAGAGCAAACGGGGGTTGGTATGGTGTTTCTGCCAGCAAACCCAGAGGCAGCCGCGATCGCCCGGCGAGTGATGGAACAGGTGATCCAACAGGAAGACATGACCGTTCTGGGTTGGCGTGAAGTTCCCGTGAAGCCAGAAGTACTGGGGGTACAGGCGCGGGAGAACCAACCCCAGATCGAACAAGTTTTCGTGCAATCCAGCAATGTCAAAGGTGACGATCTGGAATGTTTGCTGTTCCTCAGCCGTAAGCGCATTCTACGGGCAGTAGCAAGTGAAATTCAGGGAACGGCTCTGGAGAATGAGTTTCGTGACTTTTACCTGTGTTCATTCTCCTGTCGCACGATTGTTTATAAAGGAATGGTGCGATCGGCCGTATTAGGTGACTTTTACACTGACCTGAAACATCCGGAATACACCAGCCGTTTTGCTGTCTACCATCGGCGGTTCAGCACCAATACCATGCCCCGCTGGCCTCTGGCCCAACCCATGCGGTTGTTAGGGCATAACGGTGAAATTAATACCCTGCTGGGCAACATTAACTGGATGATGGCACGGGAAGCCGAACTGGCCCATCCCAACTGGGGCGATCGCTTCAAGGAACTGTACCCCACCGTCAACTCCGAAAATAGTGACTCGGCTAATCTGGACAACGTGATGGAATTGCTGGTGCGTTCCGGGCGCAGTCCCCAGGAAGCACTGATGATCATGGTGCCAGAGGCTTACAAAAACCAGCCTGACCTGATCAACCATCCCGAAATTACCGATTTTTACGAATATTACAGTGGCATTCAGGAACCCTGGGATGGTCCGGCGCTACTGGTCTTTAGCGATGGCAAAACGATTGGTGCCACGTTAGATCGGAACGGTCTGCGTCCGGCTCGTTACAGCATTACCCGTGATGGCTACGTCGTCGTTTCGTCCGAAGCGGGTGTGGTTGACCTCCCCGAATCAGAAATTATCGAAAAAGGGCGACTGGGTCCCGGTCAAATGATTGTCGTGGATCTGGAACAGCACGAGATCCTGAAAAATTGGCAGATTAAACAACGGGTTGCCAGTGCCCATCCCTACGGCGAGTGGCTGAAGCAACATCGGGTGACGATCACCCCCCAACCCTTTGCCGACGAGCCCCCCCGGATGGAAGCAGCAGAAGTACTCCGCTACCAGGCAGCATTTGGCTACACCCTGGAAGATGTGGAGATGATCATCGAAGAGATGGCGGCACAGGGCAAGGAGCCGACCTTCTGCATGGGTGATGATATTCCCCTGGCAGTTCTCTCCGAGAAGCCACACCTGCTGTACGACTATTTCAAACAGCGGTTTGCTCAGGTGACGAACCCACCCATTGACCCCCTGCGGGAAAAATTGGTGATGTCGCTAACGATGCAATTGGGCGATCGCGGCAACCTGCTGGAGGTCAAGCCGGAATCTGCCCGCCTGCTGAAATTAGAGTCACCCGTGTTAGGTGACACGGAACTGGAACAAATTCGGCAGTCCAAATTTGATACTGCCGATCTGTCTACCCTGTTTGCGGTGGCAGACGGACCGGACGGCTTGCAACGGGCTGTGAACGAGTTGTGTCAGCAGGCAGCAGCAGCAGTGCGAGCAGGCAAGCATGTTTTGATCCTGAGTGATCGCATTAACCACTCTGGCGAACCCGGTGGCTTAAGTGCTGACTGTAGCTATATCCCACCACTATTAGCTGTGGGAGCCGTTCACCATCACCTGATCCGACAGGGCCTACGGATGAAAGCCTCGCTGGTTGTTGATACGGCTCAATGCTGGAGTACCCATCACTTCGCCTGCTTAATTGGCTATGGTGCGAGTGCCGTTTGCCCCTATCTTGCCCTGGAAACAGTGCGGCAATGGTGGGCAGATAGCAAAACCCAGAGCTTGATGGCGCGAGGCAAGCTCAAGGAAATCCCTATTGCTGCTGCTCAGGCAAACTTCCGCAAGTCGATCGAAGATGGCTTGTTGAAAATTCTCTCCAAGATGGGGATTTCACTCCTTGCCAGTTATCACGGGGCGCAAATTTTTGAGGCGATCGGCATTGGTGCGGATCTGCTGCATTTAGGGTTTTCGGGGACAACGTCTCGTGTGGGTGGCATCAGTATTGCCGACCTGGCACAGGAAATTATGACTTTCCATTGCCGTGCCTTTCCCGAACTGACCATTAAGAAGCTGGAAAACTTTGGCTATGTGAACTACCGTCCAGGTGGCGAGTACCACATGAATAGCCCGGAAATGGCGAAGTACCTGCACAAGGCAGTGGACAACAAAAGCCATGACCACTATCAGCTTTACATGAAGTATCTGGAAGAGCGTCCTCTTACAGCTCTGCGCGACTTGCTCGACTTCCAGAGCGATCGCCCCTCCATTCCCTTAGACGAAGTAGAACCCGCTTCTGAGATCGTCAAGCGATTCTGTACAGGGGGTATGTCCCTCGGTGCCCTGTCGCGGGAAGCCCACGAAACATTAGCGATCGCGATGAACCGCATCGGTGGTCGATCCAACTCCGGCGAGGGCGGCGAAGACCCGATCCGGTTCCGCGTTCTGGATGATGTGGATGAAACAGGCAAATCACCCGCCTTCCCCCACTTAAAGGGACTGCGGAATGGTGATACTGCCAGTTCTGCTATCAAACAGGTGGCATCGGGTCGGTTTGGCGTAACCCCAGAGTACCTGATGAACGCCAAGCAACTGGAAATCAAAATGGCGCAGGGAGCGAAACCCGGTGAAGGCGGACAGTTGCCCGGTAATAAGGTCAGTCCTTACATTGCCATGCTGCGGCGTTCTAAACCCGGTGTCACCCTGATTTCGCCGCCGCCCCATCACGACATTTACTCGATTGAAGATTTGGCACAGCTGATCTTTGACCTGCATCAGATCAATCCCCTGGCACAGGTATCGGTCAAACTGGTGGCGGAGATTGGCATTGGCACGATCGCCGCTGGTGTAGCAAAAGCAAACGCTGACATTATTCAGATCTCTGGTCATGACGGTGGTACGGGTGCTTCGCCACTCAGTTCCATCAAACATGCTGGTAGCCCCTGGGAATTAGGTTTGACCGAAGTGCATCGGGTGTTACTGGAAAATGGTCTGCGGGAGCGTGTCCTGTTGCGGGTTGATGGTGGCATCAAAACCGGTTGGGATGTGGTCATGGCAGCATTAATGGGTGGCGAGGAGTTTGGCTTTGGCTCCATCGCGATGATTGCCGAAGGTTGCATCATGGCGCAAATTTGCCATACCAACAACTGTCCCGTTGGCGTCGCCAGCCAGAAGGAAGAACTGCGGAAGCGGTTTACGGGTATTCCCGAGCATGTAGTCAATTTCTTCTTCTTCATCGCGGAAGAGGCGCGATCGCTCCTGGCAAGGTTGGGCTACCGTTCTCTCAACGAGATTATTGGACGGGCTGATTTGCTGAAAACACGGGATGGGGTAAACCTGACCAAGACCCAGGCGTTGAACCTGGATTGTCTGACGAATCTGCCCGATACCCGTGAGAACCGTAACTGGTTGAGCCATGAGGGAGTTCACAGTAATGGCCCCGTCCTGGATGATGAACTGCTCAGCGATCCAACCATTCAGGCAGCCATTCAAAATCAAAGCAGCGTCAGTAAGGATCTGAAGGTCGTCAATACCGATCGCACGATTGGGGCGCGGTTAGCCGGGGTGATCGCTCAGAAGTACGGCAACAGTGGCTTTGGTGGGCAGATTACCCTCAACTTTACGGGTGCCGTAGGTCAAAGCTTCGGGGCGTTCAACGTACCGGGAGTCACCCTTAAGTTGACTGGCGAAGCAAACGATTACGTTGGCAAAGGCATGCACGGCGGGGAACTGGTGATCCTACCCCCTGCCGATGCAGGCTATGATCCGGCGGAGAATGTGATCGTTGGTAATACCTGCCTTTATGGTGCAACGGGTGGTTTCCTGTTTGCGAATGGACAGGCGGGTGAGCGGTTTGCCGTTCGCAACTCCCAGGCACAGGCTGTCGTCGAAGGTGCGGGTGATCACTGCTGCGAGTATATGACGGGTGGCGTGATTGTCGTGCTGGGGCATACCGGGCGCAATGTGGGTGCCGGAATGACGGGTGGTTTAGCCTACTTCCTGGATGAGGATGGCAGCTTCCCGGCTAAGGTCAACCCGGAAATTGTCAAAACCCAGCGGGTGATTACGCCTGCGGGTGAGGCGCAACTGAAGGAGTTGATCCAGGCACACGCTGACCATACCGGCAGTCCAAAGGCGAAGGTAATTCTGGCAAACTGGTCAGAGTATTTACCTCGCTTCTGGCAAGTGGTGCCGCCGTCGGAGAAGGATTCACCGGAAGCAAACCCCAATGCCGCGACGGGAAAGGTGTTGACGCCAACGCCATAGGGTATCTGTACTGCCACGCTTTGTCAGGGCATGGCAGTGATACTTTGCGACTTGTAAGGGCGTAGCATTCGGGCAGAGATTTTGCATCAATCCACATAATCTCTTGCCGAATGCTACGCCCCTACGCTCCTTCCCATGCCAATGCTAATAACGCGTTGACGATCGCCGCTGTCGCCGGTGAACCGCCTTTGCGCCCTTCTACCCGAATTTGAGGAACATCCGTATTGGCGAGGGTGGCTTTTGATTCGACGACGGAGATAAAGCCAACGGGTGCGCCAACAATTAGAGCCGGTTGAACGGTGGCAGGGAGAGAGTTACAGAGGGCAATCAACGCAGTCGGCGCGTTGCCAATCGCATAAATTGCACCGGGGAACTCAGAAAAACAGTGTAACAATCCAGTTTCTGTACGAGTTTTGCCGGGAAGGGCTTCGTTCACCTGATCGACCGCACTAATTACGGGATTGCTGAAGGTTTGCCTCACCATGCTGGCAATTCCCTGTTTCACCATACCAACATCCGTAATGATGGGAACCTGCTGACGGAGGGCAGCGATCGCCCCGGTAATCGCTCCTGGACTGAATCGGATCAGATCTTTAAACTCGAAATCTGCCGTACTGTGAATCACCCGACGTACAATGGCGTATTCCTGATCATTGAAAGGATGCTCGCCGATCTCGCGGTCAATCACGGCAAAACTTTGTTCCATGATGGGATGGATGGAAAGAGGTGGCATAGGTTTTCGTCGTTATGCTTGCTCTGCCTGTGTTCGGATCAACCGTTGTACGCTTGCCAAAGTGCGGTTGAGTTCATGGGGACGGCGATCGGGCTGTGCCAGGTAGAATTTTTGTTCGTCTTCGATCATGGCAATGTCCTGCTTGATCAGACCTTCCAGTAAACCCTTTGCTGTGTTCGTCAGGGAATCTTTAACGAATCGCCGGAAGGGAACGGGAAGCTTATGCAGGTTCGTGAATGCCTCCAGCGAGGTGAAGTGCAGCAGGTAGGCGCGGGGATGGGTCGCACTAACCGGACAAAATAGACAGTAGATTTTGAAATCATCTCCCAGACGGGATTTCCAGTGGGGATAGATGTAACTGACATCCAGTGGGTCAGGGTGGAGACGACGCAACGCCGGAAAGAACAACTGGGAAATCGACCAGATGCGATCAATGCGGTAGTAGTTCTGTGCCTGGTAATGGGCATCAACGCGATCGCCCGTTTCTTCCAGGTCATCCAGCACTGCCCCCGTCCATGCCTGCCAGTCCTGATGGAGATGCCCGTGGTACATATCCATCAGGTTTTCGATCAGGTAGGAAAAGTGGGCTTCAGTATCAATCACCGCGACTGAACCAATGTAGTTGAGATGATCCCATTCGGGCACACCCATTGGGGCGATCGCATCTGCCAGTGTTGCATCACCGGGAAATAGCCAGATAAACCCATCCTGCTCTTTAACGGGATAGCGGCGGATCTGGCAGGTGGGAAGCTTTTGATTGTCAGCCAGGTAGGGAACAGCAGCACAATTCCCGGTGGCATTGATGCGCCAACCGTGATACGCACACTCCAGTTCATCACCCACAACCGTACCCCGGCTCAATTTGACGAAGCGATGGGGACAGGAGTCTTCCAGGGCATGAACCTGGCCTCGACTATCCCGGTAGAGAGCAATCGCCTGATTCCAGACCACAACTCCAACCGGCTTGGCCGTCACTTCCTGACTCTGGGCAACCACATACCAGTGGTTAGGATTAATCGCCAATTGACGGATATCAGCACGGTGAACAGCGGTGGCAGGAACAGTGGTGACAGGCGCATTCATAGTCTGGTAAATCGTCAGAGGGTATCAGTATAGCTTGATCGCTGTTTATCCTGTTCAGACAGGTTTCGCCAGGTATTCTACCTGCTGGGCTTCCGGGAAGGGTAGTGTTCTAAAGGAAAGAATGGCAAGAGAGTAGGAGCATGCGAAATCCCCACCTTCTCACCCTCTCACCACCGCTCTTTTAATCTCTAGCCTTTCTCAAAGTAGGAGTACCCTGGGAAGGAATGGATGCTGTCTCGTCGCGTAACAGAAATGAACGCATAAGCCTGTTAACGATTACGTCAACATTGACAGCATTCCTTCGGGACGGACGGTCAGCAACGGACGGCGCTGGATACCTTCCACCTCGAAAATAGCATTGCTAGCAAGCAACCCACTGCTAATAGCC
>CAZGDE010000303.1:6090-9216 GCA_964524315.1 uncultured bacterium | reverse complement strand
GTGCTACCCAGGGGATTACAATACGAGGAGTTACGTCGCCGTATTAACGAAATTCTGACTCGTTGGCAGGCAGAAGGATGGCTGAAGCAACGGGCAGCCTACTGGAATCTACCCTGACTACGGTTGCATGACCACACGCTGTTATGGCCAAATTCCTATGGCCGAATTCAGGTCAGGCTCAGGTCAAATCGTAATACGCTTCTACTCGGATACATTTTTCCCAAGCCTTTTCCGAAGATTTTCTCAGAACTATGGATAAATCATCATTTCCGTTTCTTTACGTCTCCCTCCTGATTGGCCTATTGTCGTTTGCCGCGATCGCAATTTTTCGGCAGATCTTCAAAACTCGCCGTTCTGAGAGCCGTTTGAGTAAATTAGAAGCAAAATTAACAAAGGAAAAGGGAACGGTGGAAGAATACTACGAATTGGGTAGTATTTATCTCGACAAGCGCATTTATACCAGGGCCATTGCCCTATTTCAGCGGGCTTTAAAGGCAGAGGATTTACCCGAAAAAGAAAGTGCGCTCATCTACAACGCTCTGGGTTTCGCCTACTCTGCACAGGAACAGTATGACTTGGCAATTCGCCAGTATAAAGAAGCACTAAAAATTGATCCTGGCTACGTCATCGCCATTAATAACATTGGTTTCGCCTATGAGCGGAAACAATTGACCAGTCAGGCAATTGAATCCTACGAACAGGCATTGAAAATCGACCCAAACAACACGACCGCTAAACGGCGTTGTGAATCCTTGCGCAAGCGTTTGGTTTCGGCTTAAATCGCCAGGTCGGGAAAATACCACTACCCCCCTTTAAAGAAAACATATCCCCCCTTGAGGCAAGAGGGGATGAGGGGGGTTATTTTAGGTTTCGCGACCAATTGGTTCGCTGTAGCTATAATTTAGTACAAAAATACTATAGAGTCAAGGTTTTTAATTCCTTGCTGATGCGATCACAGACTGTGCCCCAATCCTGCCGTTGGGGTTGGCGGAAAAGGCGCGCCGTTGGGTACCACGGGCTATCATCACGGTTAAGCAGCCAGCGCCAATCAGCCGCAAAGGTAAGTAGAATCCACACAGGCTTCCCCATTGCCCCAGCCAAATGCGCTAGGGCAGTATCTACTGTAATGACCAGGTCAAGTTGGGAAATCAGAGCAGCCGTTGCGGCAAAGTCAACCAGGCGATCGCTCAAGTCAATAACTGGCAGATCGGCAATGGTGGATAGCTCTGCCTGATGGGAACCTTTCTGTAAGCTATAAACCGTCACTCCAGGGATGTCGAGAAAACGGCGATATAGCGCAAGTGGGCAGGAACGTTCTGCGTCATGCAAATGTTGCGGATTGCCACCCCAGGCAATACCGATTTTGAGGGTCGCACGAGTTGACTGAGGAACAGGTAACAGCAAGTCAACCGTTATCTCTGGGGGTTGCAGATAGGGCACATTAACCGGTACTGTTGCCAGGCTTGTCTGGAAGCAGTAAGGCATGCTTAAGAGAGATGCCTGCACATCAAAGTCAGGTAGGAGTGCCCCGGTAGCAACGACCATATCCATTCCCGCTACAGTCTGAAACAAGCGTTGTAGCGGTGGATGACACTCAACAATCACCCGTGCCCCCTTCTCAGCCAGGAGGGGAACATAACGCACACACTGCATCAGATCACCCATACCAGCTCCCGCTTCCTGATAAAGCAGGATTGTTTTATCAACTAGCGATGATCCATTCCAGTCTGGCTGGGAAAAGGTACGCCCACTTCCCCCCATACTCAACCGCCAGGGATCGTACTCAGCAAAACCGGCCGACAAAGCGCCCGAAATTAACTTTGCCCGAATCCGACTTCCCCGGAGTTTGACATTTTGGGGAAATTGCTCAATTGCCTGATCGAGTACCGTGATCGCCGCCTCAATTTGCCCTGATTCCTGGAGGGCATCCCCCAAATCACGATGGGTTTCAGGGTTAGTGGGTGCCAAAGCCAAAGCCGCTCGATAACTGGCAATCGCCGCATCAAGATCACCACTAGCCTTCCAGGCATGGGCCAGATTTGTGTGGGCTTCAGGCAAGCTGGGGTTGAGGCGAATTGCTTTCTGGTAACGGGCGATCGCCGCAGCAACATCGCCCTGCTGTTGTAGTACGACTCCCAGATTAATATTGGCATGGGGATTACCCGGTTGGATTCGTAATACCGCCTGGTAGTGGGTAAGAGCAGTCCCTAAGTCACCCTGTTGTTGCAGTGCCGCACCCAAATTATTATGAGCTTCGGCATAGTTGGGTTGGACTGCGATCGCCTGACGATAATGGGCGATCGCCCCTGCTAAATCACCACCTTGATGGCAGAGTAACCCCAGGAAATAAAGCGCATTAGGCTGTTGTGGTTGTTGCTGCAAAACCTGTTGATACAAATCTGCAGCTGCCGTTAACTGCCCAGAACGATGATACTGGAGCGCCGTCGTTAACAGGTCAGTAATCGAAGCCATAGGCAAGTGAACAGAACAGGTTATAGATAGTGAAGCAGATTGACAGAAACCTTGGCCGCTACCTATTCCTCCTCATCCAGGTAGTCTTCATCGTCTTCGTCTGCATCTGCTGGACGAACCGAATTGGCAGAAACGACAGCACCCATTTCTAGCTTTTGTCGAACTTCCTGCTCGATCTTCTGCGCAAACTCTGGCTTCTCTTCCATGTGCTTGATGGCATTGTCACGCCCCTGAGCGATATTATCGCCGTTATAGCTATACCAGGCCCCCTTACGGATAACCACACCGGTTTCCTCGGCCATATCAACCAAACAACCCAGGCTAGAAATTCCTTTACCAAAAATAATGTCGAATTCCGATACCCGGAATGGTGGTGCAACCTTGTTCTTAGCGACCTTCACCTTTGCCCGAATACCGTATTCATCGGTACCTTTCTTCAAAGTTTGAATTCGGCGGATGTCCAGCCTAACAGAAGCATAGAATTTGAGTGCTTGACCACCCGTCGTCGTTTCTGGGCTGCCATAGGTGACACCAATTTTTTGCCGCAACTGATTCAAAAAGATAACTGTACAACCCGACTTACCCATGTTACCGGTGATCTTTCGGAGTGCCTGGCTCATTAGCCGGGCCTGCAAGCCCACATGGCTATCACCC
>CAZGDE010000303.1:0-6080 GCA_964524315.1 uncultured bacterium | reverse complement strand
ATGCCGCAACAGAGTCAATCACGATAATGTCGATCGCTGACGAACGTACCAGTTGATCAACGATCTCCAGAGCCGCCTCACCCGTATCTGGTTGCGACACCAGCAAGTTATCCGTATCCACGCCAAGGGCATTAGCATAGGCAGGATCCAGAGCATGTTCCGCATCAACAAAGGCAGCAATGCCTCCCGATTTTTGCACCTCGGCTACCGCGTGCAAAGCCACGGTTGTTTTCCCCGAACTTTCAGGCCCATAGATTTCAATAACTCGGCCTTTTGGTAAACCGCCCCCCAGCGCCAGATCTAACGTCAACGCGCCAGTAGGAATGGTTTCCACCTTCATGCGAGTAGCATCCCCCAGACGCATAATGGTGCCTTTACCAAAGTTGCGCTCGATCTGGGTCAATACCAGGTTTAAAGCTTTTTGCTTGTCAGATGTTTCAGTTTTGCTAGCCATTAGTGTCAATGCGGTGAGTATGGAGTAGGCGGAAGCGAACAGGAGTTAGGAAAATGAATGAATGAAGCTGGCTTAGAGGAATTTTAGTCTAAATACTCTCGTCCAGTGGGTATAGCCATCATGTTAGGCACGGGGAAAGCCTGATAACCGGGTAAAACCAAACAGGTAAGGTGTAAATTTATTCAGAATTATTCAGAATGGTACGGGACGGTACCGACAAATCGACCCAGTCTCGATAACCTAAACAAATAATCTGAAATAGACAATTTGACGATTCAGCCATCTTTACTATCTGGGGGGAACACACCATGACCTCCTACTTACCAAGTTTATTAATTCCCGACGTAGCGCTATCAGTCGCCGGACTGACAGCTTACATCCAGGAGTTGCTAGAGCAGGACGACCAGTTGAAGCAACTGTGGGTAACCGGCGAAGTGTCAAGCGCGACTCGCTACCGCAGTGGCCTGTTCTTTACTTTGCAAGACCCAGATGCCAAAGCCGCCATTAGTTGTGTCATTTGGAACAGTTACCTAGATAAGCTCATCGCCTTACCCGCTTCTGGAGAACAGCTCATTATCCTGGGACGAATTCATCTCCACCCCCAACGGGGACAATATCAGTTGATTGTTTGGCAGGCTCTCCCTGCTGGCGAAGGTTTACGCGCATTACGCTATCGACAATTACGCCATCGTCTGGAAGCGGAGGGTTTGTTTGATCCGACACGGAAGCGGCCCTTACCTGCCCATCCCCAGACAGTAGCAGTCGTCACCTCACCACAGGCCGCAGCATGGGGAGATATCCAGCGAACGTTGCGGCGGCGGTATCCTGGCTTGCATGTGTTGTTTTCTCCAGCGTTAGTACAAGGCGAGCAGGCTCCCGTGTCAATTGTGAACGCAATTCACCGGGTAGAACGAGATAGCAGGTCAGACGTACTAATTCTATCACGTGGTGGCGGGGCGGTCGAGGATATGGCTTGTTTTAATGATGAACGAGTTGTACGGGCGATCGTCCAGTGTTCGATTCCCGTTATTGCAGGTATTGGGCATCAGCGGGACGAAACCCTGGCAGACCTGGCCGCCGATGTGTGTGCCCACACTCCCACTGCGGCTGCCGAACAGGCAGTACCACTCCTGGAAGCACTTCAAATAGAGCATCAGGAGCGTGTCTTGGCCCTTCAGGCAACAATGCAGCATCACCTGGGAGTAACCCATCAACGGTTACAACGGTTGCGCAACCAATTTCGCCATCTGCACCTCGACCGTAAACTGCGTCAGGAAAAGCAGCGACTCGCCTGGATGCGACAACGGTTGGTACAGGGGAGTACATTGCAAATTCGGCAAGCTAACCAGCACTGCCAGCTATTGCGCCAAAAACTGGAAACGCTAGATCCCAGAGCAGTCTTGAAACGGGGTTATGCAGTCGTTCGGCAAGAGAACGGGGCGATTGCTCGTTCGACCCGCGACCTTACTCCAGGGCAAGACCTGCAGGTTCAACTGGGACAGGGGCAGCTCAAAGTTAAGATAACCGAAGTTTTATATGATGCAGCGTCACAAATTTGAAGATAACTTATAACTAGTCGTATAAGTAGAGATTGCCACAACTGATGTCTGCCAGATCTGTAAGCTGCCATCACTGAATATCGTTCTTAGAAGATCCATGATAGTACCGAGTCATTCTCTGAAAAACCTCATATGAACCCTGCCAACGCCAACGCTGATACCCTCCCGGCTGGTTGGAACTACGAGGCGACCGTGAAAAAGGTCGAGGAGATTATGGCACGCATTGAAGCGGGCGAACTAGAACTCGCCGAAGTGTTTGATCAGTTTGGAACTGCCACAGAATATTTGCGGCAATGCGAAACGTTTCTGGCAAATCGTCAGCAACAGATGGATCTATTGATCGAGACCCTGACCGATGGAACAGAGTTTTAGCCTCTGGTCAAGTAGACTTTCCTCTTCAGCGGTAACGACTACAAAAAGTTAACTGGGTCGATATCGACAGTCAGGCTCACCGTACCTGCACAAGCAGCACGTACATCAGACAGGTCAGGCAATGGCACAGCAGTATTCAGAGGTAGCTTCAGCAAGATCTGCCATCGATAGCGGCGGTTGAGCCGGAGAATTGTTGCAGGGGCAGGGCCTAAACATTCAACCCCAATTGCGCCCAGGGGGGCCAGAGCAACTGCCGCCCGCTCAGCGGCTTTCTGGGTGGCGATCGCATTGTCACCACTGAACCGTAATAACATCAACCGCTGGTAAGGGGGATAGTTGAGGCTGGCACGATGCTGCAATTCCTCCTGCACAAACGCTGTGTAATCCTGCCGCTGCACGGCCTGAATCACCGCATGTTCCGGCGTGTACGTTTGCAAGATGACACGACCGGGATAATCTCCCCGCCCACATCGTCCTGCCACCTGGGTCAGGGTTTGGTAAGCCCGTTCACTGGCACGATAATCAGACAGATGTAATAACCCATCGGCGGCCACAATCCCAACCAGTGTCACCTGGGGCAGGTCAATGCCCTTAGTTAACATTTGTGTTCCCACTAAAAGGTCAGCATCTCTCTGGGCAAAGCGGGTTAATAACGCCCGGTGGGCACCTTTTGTGCGCGTTGTATCACTGTCAAACCGGATAACTCGTAATTCTGGAAAGTCACGGGTCAGTTCTTGCACCACCCGTTGAGTGCCACTGCCGAAATATTTGAAATAAATGGAATCACAGGATGGGCAAGTAGCTGGTACCGCTTGCGTGTAGTTGCAATAGTGGCAACGCAACCACGGCATAGCCTCCTCATGGGTGTGGTGGTAGGCCAATGACACATCACAGTTCGGGCAGGTGACAACGTAACCACAACTCCGACAGGAAACAAATGTACTGTGCCCCCGTCGGTGGATAAATAAAATGCCCTGCTGCTTTTGCTGGGGTAAGGCTTGCAATGCGGCCTGGAGCGATCGCCCAAAAATCGAGCGATTTCCCTGTTGTAACTCCTGCCGCATGTCGACCACTTCAATCTGAGGGAGGGGGCGAGCGTGAACGCGGGTCGGCAGGGAAAGATAATGGGAAATCGGGGAAGGTGAATGGGGAGTGGGGGGAATAGAGGACTGTACCGTTACCCAGCTTTCCAGGGAAGGTGTGGCTGAACCCAGAATCAGGGGGCACGCTTCGAGTTCAGCCCGCCATTGAGCAACTGTACGGGCATGGTAGCAGGGAGCAGGCTGGTCTTGTTTGAAACTGGAGTCGTGTTCCTCATCCAGCACAATCAGTCCCAAATGGGGCAAAGGCGCAAAGACCGCCGAACGAGTACCGATCACAACCTGGGGAGTACCGTTAAGCATGTGTCGCCAGGTATCATACCGCTCACCGGCTGACAGGGCACTGTGATAAACGCAAACCCGTTCACCAAAGCGGGCACGGAAGCGATCCGTCAGTTGCGGGGTCAGGCCAATCTCCGGCACCAGTACAAGAGCCGACCGCCCCTGTTGCAATAAAGGCGCGATCGCCTGCAGGTACACCTCCGTTTTCCCGGAACCTGTTACACCATGTAACAAAACCTGGGCAAAACCCGCTAGTTGCTGAAGCTGAGTCAAAGCATGTGCCTGGGCCGGAGTCAGCGTTTGGGGCTGGTCAGCGGTGATCGTGCCGACTGCTTCCTGCCGCAACACTTCCCGTGGCTGAATGACCAGATACCCCTTGGTCGCCAGTGCTTTCACAGTAGTAGAACTCGTATGGCAGAGTTGCAACAGATCGGCGAGCCAAATTTCCCCCCCCTGTCGCTCCAGCACGCGCAAAATTTCTTGCTGCCGTGGCGTCAGATCGAGGGGTGCCTTACCGGAAGATACCAGCGTGACTGCCTGTCGCTGCTTGACGCGGGGTGGTGTGGGCGGCTCCAGATAACTCACGACCAGCCCCGCCTGAACTAATTCCTGTACCCCCCGTGCAGCACCGCGCATCTGCCGTTGTAAATATTGCCAGCTATAGTCACCCGTCTTGCTGGCCTGAAGTACCTGTAAAAGACGTTGGGCCGGCGAAGATAGATGACGGTCAGCTGATCCCTCGCCCAGCAGTTGCACCAGGCGAATACGTCGTTGCGATCGCGCCAGTAACCCTGGCGGTAAGGCAACCTTCACCACCTGCATAAATGGAGTTAAATAATACTCTGCGACCCGTTGTAGTAATGACCAGTACGTAGCAGGGAAAAAACCGGGGTGAACGATGCTCTCCACATCCCGAATCTGTTCGGGTAGTAACTCCGGCGGAGGTTGGGTATGACATCGTACCGCGATCGCGCCGACTTGCTGTGAACCAAAGGGCACGCTCAAAATATCGCCTACCTGCACCGTCAACGTTGGTGGTAAACGGTAAGTAAACATTCCTTGCACAGCCGGACAGTCTACTAATACATCCACCCACCGGGGCGAACCATCAGCATCGTACACCGCACCCGGTTCAGCCAGCACGGGAGGCAGTTGATCAGTCAACCGGGACATCATGTCAAAGACTCAAAAGGTGATAGAGTCGCATTCTGCCTCACGGTAGAGTGCGGTTTCCAGAGGGATATGAGAGCCTGTTATAGCAAAGTAAGTTTAATCTACGCAACTACGACATCACTGCATAACATTCTGGTAATGCTTTTTGCCATATTAGCCAAACTGGTTGGGGGAAGCGCTTAGCTTTCATCTCCTCACTGGTGATTTACCAGGCATTAGTTATGTAGAGCAAGCGTCACAGGCGCGTTTTAGAGGGGCAAAGCTGGATGAATTTCCTTCTTTGGAAACCAAATTCAGTCAAGTAATGCTAGGGTAATAGTAAAATTCCTAATCCCGACTGGTCTTTTTACCTGGCTGCCACGATGGGGGTGCTTCTTGCACGCCCTCAACTGAATTAAAGTGTCCTGATTTCCCTACGTCAAACCAAGGATTGTAGTTGAGCGCACAGCCTGAAAATCAACTTCCAGTAGCGTAACAGAAAGACATCTAACCGCCGATTAACCCACCATTATTTTCTCTGTTGAGCCAATCTTTGACTCGTCTTTTTGCCTATTGGGACAACGCTCTGTTCAGTGCCTCAAGCTACCCCGTAACACCTAATTAGTGTTGGATGCAACGCCTGTTGCTGTCGTGCGGCAAATTATTATCCATTGAATTCAAAACTTGGGCGGTTTGTATTTGTCATCATCGCTTTGTCATAACCAATTGTCATAACCACCTATATATATGTATCAAAAAATTCCCCTTTCTGAACCTACATCTTTCCAATCTGACCTTGATCGGCTGGTCGATGATACAGCGTTTGACATACTGGAATCACTTGATACTGAGATCCCTGATGACTTAGTCGAACCTGATATAGGTCTGGAAGAACCTGATCTCCCTGATTTAGAGATCGAAGCTGACGCTGCCGTACCATTTCCTGACGTTGGCCTGGATGGGACTCTAGATGCAGAAATGGATAGCAATGATGTTAACCAGATCGCGACAGCACGCCCTTCCGGGTACAGTAAAAGCCTGACTGACGATGCGGTAGGTGCCTTTTTTAAGGAAATGGCCCGCTATCCCTTGCTCAAACCCAACGAAGAAGTTGAACTGGCCCGCTGCGTGCGATATTTGGTAGATGTTGAAGACTTGCAA
>CAZGDE010000302.1:0-9274 GCA_964524315.1 uncultured bacterium | reverse complement strand
CCTTCTCCACACCCGCACCATTTTCAATGTCGGGTAATGGCACCAGCACCGCACCGGGAATCTTGGCAATTTCGTACTCATTCGGGTTGCGGACATCGATCAACACATACCCATTCGCACCACTATCGAGCAATTGCTTGAGTTCCGTAACAGACATCTCTTGCATATTTGCCTTCTCCTTTTCTTCGGCTGCCTTCGCCTGCGGAATCCCACAGAATTCTTCGTAATCGATCAGCTTATCAATGACGGGACGAACCGGATTAGGACGAAGTTTCAACTCGCGGAAACTCATATCCAGCGCGTTGAATAGTAACAACCGACCGCTGAGAGTGTTACCCTTGCCGAGAATAATCTTGATGGTTTCCGTTGCCTGAATTACCCCAATGATGCCGGGAAGAATCCCCAACACACCACCTTCGGCACAGGAGGGAACCAGTCCTGGTGGGGGTGGTTCGGGATACAGGTCACGGTAGTTTGGCCCATCCTCATAGTTAAAGACGGTTGCCTGTCCTTCAAACCGGAAGATAGAACCATACACATTGGGCTTACCCAGCATGACACAGGCATCATTCACCAGGTAGCGAGTGGGAAAGTTATCCGTTCCATCTGCGACGACATCGTACTCTTTGACGATATCGAGGGCATTTTCAGAGGTAAAACGGGCTTCGTACAGGTCTACCTGACAGTAGGGATTGATTTCCAGAATGCGATTTTTGGCAGATTCAATCTTGGGTTTGCCTACCCAGGACGTTCCGTGAATCACCTGCCGTTGCAGGTTGGAACTATCCACCACATCAAAATCGACAATGCCAATGCGTCCGATCCCAGCCGCCGCCAGGTAGAGCAGCAGGGGCGAACCGAGACCGCCTGTACCAATGCACAGAACACTGGCAGCTTTCAGGCGCTTTTGCCCTTCCAGACCGACCTCTGGCAGGATCAGGTGACGCGAGTAGCGTTCGTAGTCGTCTTTTGTCAGTTTAATTTCGTCCAGATTTGGATTCAGCATGACTTGCTCAGAAAGGATGAACGATAACGGCTAGAAAAATGAGAGAAACACGAATGAACGAAACAGTGTAGAGACGGGGTTAGGGGCAACGGCTGATTCAGAGTGATGCTGGAGCAAGCATCACATTCGCATGAACTCAGCAATCTCAATCGGTTCGGGCTGGAACTGATGCTGATCGTCTAACTGCCAGCTACGGGTATCGGTAGGGGTACCCTGTGCCACAGAGACGATGATGTAAGAGTACTGACTCCAGGCAAGGCGGCGATCGCACTCTGAAGGAATCGCCGGATTGTCGGGATGGGAATGATAAATACCAATAATGTCTAAATCGCGGGAACGAGCATCCCGCATGGCTGCCAGCATTTCGGCGGGATCAATCCAGTAACGACGAGTTTTTGTCAGCGATGCCGCATCTGCCAACTCATCCACTACACCCTCTTCCCAGGAGTTTTCGACCGGGCGGATAACTTCTACCACCTTGCCGGATGCTGCCAACCTGCCCAATAACAACCCGCAGCACTCATCGGGATAGGTGCGTGCGGCATGGTCGCAAATGGTTTGTAGCTGTTCGCGGTGCAGCAGGATCACAGGTTGATTCAGTAACTTCAGC
Source organism: uncultured bacterium (assembly GCA_964524315.1). Classification (GTDB taxonomy): domain Bacteria; phylum Cyanobacteriota; class Cyanobacteriia; order Leptolyngbyales; family Leptolyngbyaceae; genus CAZGDE01. The sequence goes on along the minus strand of CAZGDE010000302.1, from coordinate 7,658 downwards.
CAAGTGTTCTATTCTAAAACAGGATCGGGACAAGCGGTTTAAACGAATTGAAAGGTATAGATTTTTTCGGGAAGCAACATGCTATCCATTAGCCAAAATGCTCCAGGCAAAGGTTGCGGAAATCATCCCCCCGTTGTTCAAAGTTCTGGTACTGGTCAAAACTGGCGCAGGCAGGCGATAGCAAAACTACGGCAGCCCCATACTCTTGGGCCAATTCGCCCGATCTCGGTACTGCCCGTGCCATCGTTTCGACTATTTCAACGTTCGTATAGCCCGATTCCTGCAGCCTTTGGGCAAAAGCAGGGGCGGCATCCCCAATGAGTAACACGGCGGCTGCTTTGGCGTGAATGGTTGCAATCCAGGCGGCATCATCACCAATTTTGGCCTCACCGCCCGCAATCAGAATCGCTGGTGCTTTGACGGCAGACAGGCCCACTTCGGCTGCATCATAGTTGGTGGCTTTGCTGTCGTTGATGAAATCGATTCCCTCCCAGGTGCAAATGTGTTCCAACCGATGGGGGACACCGGGGAAGGTGGCAATGGCTTCGGCGATCGCCCCTTTCTCGATCCCGGCAAGGCGGGCAACCGCAACGGACATAAGGAGATTTTGCAGGTTATGGTGACCGGGCATGCGCAACAGATTGGCGGGCAGGATCAGTTCCTTCGTGGTCCGTACCCAACTGTCTTCAATGTAAAACCCGCAGGCTGGATCACCCAGCAGCTTTTCTTTCCCGTTCACACTTGTCCAGCAGGTATCTTCCCGAACGGGGACACCCATCTGTTGCCCAACTTGCCGCAGGTAGGGATCATCACCATTAAAGACTTGATACTTTGCCTGGTGCAGCAGGTGCGCCTTGATGTTGTAATAGTTTTCCAGGGTTTTGTGCCGACTGAGATGATCGGGTGTGAAGGTTGTCCAGACGGCAATCTGAGGAGCGACAGTGGGAGATGACTCGATCTGGTAACTGCTGAGTTCGGCGATCGCCCAATCCGGTTTGCGCTCCAGCATCGCCACTTCACAGGCCGCATAGCCAATATTGCCGAAAGCGGGGGCATGGAAGCCCGCCGCCTGAAAAATGGCTGCAATCAAGGCCGTAGTGGTTGTTTTGCCATTGGTTCCCGTGATCCCCACCCAGGGGCATTCTTGTAGATACTGCCAGGCCAGTTCCATCTCACCAACGGTGGTAATTCCCCGATCACGGGCACGTAATAGTCCCGGTACGTCCCAGGGCACACCGGGACTGACGACAATCAATTCCGCAGGCATCTGATCCGGGTCGAAGGTATCGCCCAGTTTCACCGTGATCCCATCACGGGCAAGTTCTGCTTGTTGTTGCTGAAGGGCGGCAGACGTACCGCGATCGCTGACTGTAACCTGCCATCCTTCTCGCCTGAGTAACCGGGCAGCAGCAACGCCCGACTTTCCGAGACCAACGACGCAGGCATGGGACATAGTGTGCGGAGGAACCTAAATTTCACCCCCCATCCTACCGTGTTGCGGGTTGGTCTGCATCACTGGACGGGTCACTGATAGCATCGCTGGGACTATCAATTGGGATTAACTGCCCCCGGTAACCCGTGAAGATGCGACTCCCATCCTTCATAATGTGAATTTCTAACTGGTCACTCGCCCAGGTAATGCGATCGCGAAACTCCGGGTTCAGAATGTGTACCCGTTGATTGCTGGAAGATACAGGCGAGTCGGGCGAATTGATGGCGAGTGACTCCACGTAGGGCCCGTCAATCAAGATATCCAATTGATCCAGTAAATCCTTCGACCCCGCTGGTGCATAGTCATCCCGCAATTGTTCGATGGTAAATCCGGTAAATGACATGATGTTGAAGCCGTGGCTCTTCAGCTTTCGGGCCAATTGGGCGAGGGCTGGAGCCTGCCAGAACGGTTCTCCTCCCGAAAAGGTGACACCTTCATTCCGGGGGTTAGCCAACACTCGTTCCACCAACGCGTCAATTGATACTAAATCATTTGTCTCAAAAGACCAGGACGCGGGATTGAAACAGCCAGGGCATTCACGCAGGCACCCCTGCACCCAAATGACCGCTCGACAGCCCGGCCCATTTACTTCCGATTCATCCACGTAACCCATGATGTTTAGAAATCCGGGGGGGATTTCCATGAGGGATAGGTAGGGGTTAAGGCGTTGGTGTGGCACTTTTTTAAACTTCCTGCTTCGATTGCGGTTTGCTATTTTTGATGGCTGTTATGTCAATGTCACTTTGGGGCAACGTACCGGAATACCCGTTGCCTGATGGATGCGATCACCAAATTCCTGCAAGGCCCGGTTACTAACTGGACGCAGCCAGCGAAGGGAACTGGATGTGTCCTTGGCAATGGCGTTGCCGCGAGCATCTAATTGATGGGTTAGAGGGCGGGGGCGGGTGGGGGTGTTCAGTTGAATTTCATCCGGTCTGAGTTCCTTCATCAAGGTGATGTAGGTTGCCTGGTCGCGATCGCTCCACGGCGAAAGCAACATTGTTTGAATCGCCAGATGCCCACCATACTTCTGCCGAAATAGTTCCATGCTATTTAGAATCAGCGGCAGATTGGTCGCACAGGCGGGGCGATTGATACGTTGAAATTGCTCAATCGAGACCGCATCAATTTTGACGGCAACCTGATCGGCGATCGCCAATTCGGCCTGAACCATGGCATCGTTCAACAAGCTGCCATTGGTTAGTACACCCGTGGGGCGATGGGTGAGTTCTTTGATTGATCGCACAATTTCTCCCAAGTTTAATGCCAGTGAAGGTTCTCCACTACCACTAAGGGTGATCACATCCACTTCCCAGGGCGCAAAGGGTTGTAGATCCTGCAAAATTTGGCTTGTCGGGATAAAAATCTGACGATCACAGGTGTGGGACTCAATTTCTCCCAACTGGCAGTAAACGCAATCAAAGGAACAGGTAGATACAGGCCCGATTGGGTCAATCCCCAGCGATCGCCCATATCGCCAGGAGTCGACGGGGCCATAGACCGACTTAAAGGGGGCTGTAGTACTGGTCATAGTCTCAAACCTTGTGCCATTACGTACACGGCTGACGTATACAGCGATCCTGGTTGGATTGTGCGCAAGGATGACTGCAACATCCTTGCGCACAAAGCCTTTTATTCTCACAAATGAATTAGGGCCGCTATAGGTTGTATTTATAGGGGTAACCGAAAAGTTTGAGGAACTTGTGAGGGGCTGTTAGTGCCAACTGAAAACAATGCACCAATCCCCCACCTCAAGTGGATGAATTGGTGCATTGCCAAGCAATTTTGTCGGCGGTTTCCGAAAAAAAAGAACCTTGCGTAGGGGCGGATTTTGCCACAGCCTTTCGGATTAGCCAGTTATCCTGATGTTAAACCTGCCCCTACAAACACTACGGTGACGGCTATTGGGTGGATTTGGCTGATTTTGTTGCCGCTTTCCGTTTTCCTGCCGTCTTAGCAGCGGTTTTAGCGGTACTGGTCAGTGCGGGTGGATCCGTACAACGAAGAGAAATTTCCGTGGTGCGGGGATAGCTTGCTAATAAAGCGCGGAATTTATCAAACCGAAAACTTCGTGGATCCATCCGGGAGCCAGAGCGGTCAACGTCTTTATGGGTGGTAATGCGATCGTCGGGGATACCTGTCTTGGCTACTAACCAGGCCAGAGAACGATACTGCGCTTCGGTGTACCCACTGTGTCCGTAGGAGTTGCCATAGCCATCGCGGGGGCTTTCCAGGGAAATGTGATAGGCGAAGTTATTAACTGACCCTGGAAAGTTGGGTTTGGTGCGTACCGTTTCCCAGCCATTTGGGCCCCTAAAGGCAGAATTCCCGGCTCCGTATGCTCGTTTATCCGGTGGTACTAGATAAACAACCGTGCCATCCAGGCGAATCAGCGTATGGTAACTCACCTGATCTTCATCGCGAGGATGGGGAGTACGAAAGTAATTAATCACACTGTTCGCTGAACCCACGGTTTCGTGTAGAACCACAATTGGCTCCAGCAGTGCGGGATTGCCCTTGATGTCGCGCAGGTAGCGATCGCCGTAGTTGGTTGGGTCGATTAGTGCGATCTCCTCCGGTGGGTTCTGTGGTAATAACGTCTGCCTCATGTTAACCACTCCTGCTGGGTCAGTTGAGGTTTCCAGGGTTGGTTCCTGCCGAAACCGGGACAAGCTCACAGCACCCAGCGAACTCTTGATCTGGGAACGAGTGATGCGTTTAGGAGACTTACCAGGTGGATCGGGTTGGAGGGCACACGCGGTTGAAGGGACTGGTTCGGTTGGTGACTGTAGTTGAATGACGGGCGCAGGAGCAGGGCGTTTGGGTAAATCCAAATCCGACACTTGCGCTAGCTGTGCCCGGCCCACGCCAACGGCCAGCAAAAACGCTGTCAAACTTAGAACAACCAGCACTACAATCCCGAAAAATCCTCGTTTCATGTTGATGAATTCTCAGTAGAGACAGCAAATATGAGAGAGAGAGGCTCCCACAATTCTGCATCTGATACCCCAATCCCATCACTTACACTAGTTTGTGCGGGTAGAACCTGAACCAGAATCACAGCAAATCCTACACCAGTTCTGCGTTAGCGATGCAATATTTCGCTACAAAACCTGGCGTGATTGTGATGAAATGATAGCAACTCAGCTCAAAAATGACGCAGCGTCTTGCTGTATGGCAAGTACAGATTTACGCGTCGCTGTCCTAATTCGACACCACTTGACCCATCCGGTGATGGTTGATTGCAGGTATGCCAATTTTTTGAGTGAGAAATAAAAAAAGAGGCTTAAGCTGCCTCTTCTGGTTGCATCGTTGAGTAATCTTGGCGCTCAATTCCGCGCTTATTAACTAGAAGTAAAAAACTAAAGATAGGCTAATCTAACGACCCATCTACCACTGACTAAAACCTGATTTCAGGTCTATTAAACTTAATCAGTGGTTGGCGAACAAAACTAGAGCAGGCCTGTATTTGCACCAGGCTTACCCGTTGCCAGTTCAACCTTCACAATCTTGCCACCCATTTTCATAATGCGTTGCTGCTCACGGAACCAGTTATCGAAGGGAACCAGTTTCGTGAAATAGGTGTTTTGCAACTCCCGCTGTGTGCGGGTACGGCTCAGACTGGGGACGCAGGCAGTCACCTTAAACATGCGCATGGGCTATCTCTCCTGGACAGGGGTAAGAAATTTTGGATCTGAATGAAGAAGGAGGTAATTGTTGAATGAATCAGTGTGTCTGAAGCGAAAAATCTTGCGATCGCTATACTGCAACTGATAATCAGCGCAAGGCTGGAAGTCAAAAATCAATACTAGACCGCTAAAGCAATCCGAAGTACTAGGGAGCCTTTGGCAGGCTAGCACTCATTTCAGACTTCCAAGCCTTACAGTTAGCCTTGCATCATCCGTCACTCGCTAGCAATGTGATTAACTAGCAATGACCAATGACCAATGACCAATTAGCTCAAGCCAGAGCTGATGTAGTCGAGGTAAACACCCAGTTCTTTACCAGCGTCAGCGCCAACCAGACCAGCAGCAACTTCTTTGATTGCTTGGATTGCACTAACGGTAGCACCGATGGGTACACCCAGAGAGTTGTAGGTTTCCTTCAAACCGTTGAGAACGCGCTCATCCAGGATGGAAGGATCGCCAGCCAGCATTGCATAGGTTGCATAGCGGAGGTAGTAGTCCAGGTCGCGGATGCAAGCAGCATAGCGACGGGTGGTGTACATGTTACCACCGGGACGGGTGATGTCAGAGTACAGCAGGGACTTAGCAACTGCTTCTTTGATGATTGCGGAAGAGTTAGCAGCGATGGTGCCAGCTGCACGAACGCGCAGTTCACCAGTGCTGAAGTAAGCCTTCAGCTTATCGAGAGCGGTTGAGTCCAGATACTTACCCTGAACGTCAGAAGAATTAATAACAGCAGTGATTGCGTCTTGTGCCATGTTTTTGATTCCTTAAACTTGCGTAATCCTACAAAATGATTGCGATTTAATCAGGTGAGCGGGCAACGTTAATGCAGAAGGTATAGAACTTTCGCGAAACTTTGCCTGACATCTAACCCGTCAACTAGCTCAGCGCACCAATCACGTAGTCGAAGTACGCACCAGCTTCAGCTGCATCTTCAGCTGCCAACAGAGCAGAAGCTACGCTCTTTGCTGCACGTACACCTTCAGCAACAGCGTCGGTGGGGGTACCCAGAGACTTGTACATTTCTTTAACGCCAACGATACCAATTTCTTCGATTGGGGTAACATCGCCAGCAACAACTCCGTAGGTAACCAGACGCAGGTAGTAGTCGAGGTCACGCAGGCAGGTAGCGGTCATTTCTTCACCGTAAGCATTGCCACCGGGAGAAACGATGTCAGGGCGCTTTTGGAACAGTTGGTCGCCAGCTTGCTTAACGATGCGCTCACGGGAGTCGGTCAGGGTTTGAGCAATCCGCAGTCTCTTTTCGCCACTCGAAACAAAGCTCTTGATCCGGTCCAGTTCGCCGGGGCTGAGATAGCGAGCCTCAGCATCTGCATTCACGATTGACTTCGTGACAATACTCATTGATGGATTCCTCCAGAAGAATGTAACCGAAATTTGTTTAAACGGGAGTTGCCCATTTGGGTTTCTAAGCCTGCCGTGACCCTGTCAAAAAAAGACCTTGAATATCAGACTAAACCGTTATTCAAGACATCTTGTCAGTGTTATGGCATCTAAGCTCAACGGTTTACTCACGGAATCAGCCTGACTTGACTGAAACTACCTCAGTGCGATAAAGCACCTTCGGTAACTAAACTACGTAAGAGCTTAAGACTCAGTTACCTTCCGTCTCAACATTTTGCGGCATTGTGTTCACCCTCCTGATTCGCTTGTAATAGTTTGTAATAATTCCCTCATGATTGTTAAGCTCCCGTTGACTGATGTACCCGTAGTGATTCTACCGATCGCCGCCCTGCTCGACTTTTTGCTGGCCGATCCAGTCGGATGGTTACATCCCGTACAGGTTATGGGTTGGGTGATTGGTCGCATCAGTGAGCAAGTACTCACCCACTGCAAAGCTTCTCTGGTGCAGCGAGTCGCCGGAGTGGGGTTAGGACTGTTGCTCATTGGGGGCAGTGGGTTCGTCGGTTGGTGCCTGGTGGCGCTCAGTTACCAGATTCACATGGGGGTTGGTATAGCGGTAGAAAGTCTGCTGCTAGCAAGTTGCTTTGCGGCCCGAAGCTTGAGAAATGCAGCAATCGCCGTACTGCACCCGCTCTCCTTAGGGGATGTGGCGGGGGCGCGTACCGTTCTGAGCCGTTACGTGGGACGGGACACGGAAAACCTGTCAGAACCAGATATTCTGCGGGCGGTGCTAGAAACAGTCAGCGAGAATGCGGTAGACGGGGTCATGGCCCCCCTGTTTTATGCGATCGCAGGGGCGCTCATTCCTGGCATCGGAAGTGTCCCACTGGCACTTGCCTATAAGGCCGCCAGCACGCTGGATTCGATGGTTGGTTACAAAGAGCCGCCCTATACCTATCTGGGTTGGTTTAGTGCCCGTTTGGAGGACGCTTTAACCTGGCTTCCCTGTCGTTTGACAGTGTTCACGCTGGCGCTACTGTCTGGTAAACCTCGGCAGGTCTGGCATATCTGTAGGCGAGATGGGCCCAAGGATCCTAGCCCCAACTCGGGTT
>CAZGDE010000301.1:865-9286 GCA_964524315.1 uncultured bacterium | reverse complement strand
TGATCGCGGCGATCGATCAAAATCCCCGCCTGTTTCAACCAGAGACTCTCGGACGGGCGCACGACAGCGGGACGCTCCGGGACAAAATCACGCCATGCCAGCAGGTAATTCCAGGTGTGGTGCCCAATAATGTGGTCATCGGCATAGCAGGGAGCCAGCCCGTTTTTTAATCCCTGGAGAAATTGATCGTTAATGGACAACGCCGCTGGCAACCATTTGCCAACCAATTCAAACCCGTGGGGAAAGAAATTGTAGGTGTTGCGACTACCATATTCCCCACCATAGGAACCGTCAGGATGAATCAGGTGAGCTGCCAGTTCGACCGCTTTGACCAGAGCTTCCTGCACACGGGGATCAGGTTGACGGGCATCAATCCGGGCAAGGCAGGAAATCGTCAGGGTGTGATAGCCCGGATCGCACCCTTCGTACTCCTGAAACCAGCCTTCTGGATTTTGCCAGGACAGCACCCGCTCCAACCGTTGCGATCGCACCCGCTCCCAGCGATGGGTCTGCAATATGTCAGCGAGCAGATCGAGACAGAGAACAATCAATGCCTGGTGGTTGGTCAACTGGCCACTTTCGTGGTGGTGCGCCAACCAGTCCGCCCGTTGGATGAAGAAACTCAAGATCTCCTCATCCTTCAGTCCCAAGAGGACGTAGGTATCGATGCAAGCCAGCAACGAAAAGGCGGCAGCCCCCCCCGCCCGCTCAAACGGAAAATAATCATCACAGGAACCATCTATATGGGCACTGTGAGCCGCATAGAGGATACCCGCGATCGCCCAATCGCGAATGACCTCCTGCTGGTAAAAGGGATTGTCCGGTATATCCGTGGTATAAGCCAGTGCCAGCGGGAGGACAAACTCCTGTGCCATACCGCTGGGGAAGTCAATAATTTTATACTGCCAAAAATTTCGGTCAAAACAACCGTAGGTCGGGCTATGGGGGTTCCGATCCAGCAGGGTGAGGATTTTGGGAATTTGGGCGATCGCCTCTTTAGCAAACAAATCTCTAGTCATGAATTCTGGTATCCTCTCTCCTGCCCATCCGTTCTCTCCTCTTCTCCTCGATCTCCTGTCGGCGTAACCGTAACTGAACATCCTCCAGCAAACGACGGTTGACCGACATCAAATCGGCAACCAAGCCAAAAATCCAGAGTTGAAACCCCATCAGGATCAGGATTGCTGCCAGAACCAGACTGGGAACCCTGGCGCGGAGCGTTCCCTCCATGAAAAAGAAAATCAGCCAGCGCACCCCTAACAGCATCCCCAACGAAAATGGCACGCTCCCCAGGAAGAAGAAAAACTTGAGCGGCTTATAGGTCATGAAGATGCGGAGAATTGTCAGGATCGACCGCTGAATATAGGACGGAATGCTTTTCACCAGGCGCGAAGGACGCAGGTAGCCATTGGTACGGATAGGCACCGATGTAATGGCCATCCCCTTTTGGCCTGCCTGGATAATCATTTCCAGCGTGTAGGTGTACTGGCTGAACACGTTCAGTTGCAAGGCAGCATGGCGACTGATGGCACGAAACCCGCTGGGGGCATCGGCGATCGTGGTGTTGCTGACCACCCGCACCACCCAACTCCCAAACTCCTGCAAGAACTTTTTGGCGGGCGAAAAATGCTGAATTTGCCGAATCGGGCGGGTACCAATGACAATTTCCGCCTGTCCGAGCAAAATTGGCTGAATCAGAGCAGGAATATCATCAGCGCAGTACTGGTTGTCCGCATCCGTATTCACGATGATATCTGCCCCTGCCCGCAGACTGGCTTCTAGCCCGGCCATAAACGCTTTGGCAAGTCCCCGGTTGTAGTCAAAACTGACGATGTGATCCACCCCCCAAGACTTGGCAACTTCGACCGTCTCATCGATGCTGCCATCGTTGATAATGAGCCACTCGACCACATCTACCCCCACCACCTGACGGGGCAATTCTGAGAGGGTTACCCCCAGTGTTGCTGCTTCGTTGTAGCAAGGAATTTGAATAATCAGCTTGGTCATCAGCCGATGCAACCGCTAGAGGCAATTGAGTACGGTCTAAAGTCTACCGTCTAATGTCCATGTTTGAATGCTGGGAGAATTGCACACCCCAACACCGCAACTATGGGTTTACCCAACGCCACCAAGGCCACGATCAGGTTGTCGGTACTGGTTGCAGAGGAATTTCGACCGCAAATTCTGTTCCCTGCCCAGGCGCAGAAAAGCATTGGATACGGCCGCCATGCATTTCCGTAATGATCTGGTAGCTGATTGACATACCCAGGCCCGTTCCTTTACCAACTGGTTTAGTGGTAAAGAAGGGGTCAAACAAACGTTGTTGGACGGCTACTGGAATACCAGGGCCATTATCCTTAATCCGAATCACAACCGAAGTACCATCCAGGGGACAGAAATCCTCTGAATGGGATGCCGTCAGATATTTGAGCGACGTTGCAATTTCGATGGTTGGCACCCTGTTGGCGGCCCGATCCCGATATCCTGACTCATCCAGAGCATCGATCGCGTTGGCCAAAATATGCATGAACACCTGATTCAACTGTCCGGCATGGCATTGCACCAGAGGCAGGTCAGCATAGTGTTTAACAACTTGAATGGCTGCCTGCTCCGTGGTTGACTTGAGCCGACTTTGCAACAACATCAAAGTTGATTCCACCCCGTCATGGATGTTGACAGATTTGACAGCAGCCTCATCCAGGCGGGAGAACGTGCGTAGCGATCGTACAATTTCACAGATCCGTTCGGCCCCGGCCTGCATTGACGTAAAGAGTTTGGGTAGATCTTCAATCAAAAAGTCCACATCGATGCCCATTGACTTGCGCCGGATCGTCGCGGTTGGCGTTGGGTATTCCGTCGCATACAGCCGCATCAAGTCCACCAGGTCATCGACATACTGACTGGCGTAGAGGAGATTGCCCTGAATGAAACTGACAGGATTATTAATTTCATGGGCCACCCCCGCCACCAACTGTCCCAGACTCGCCATTTTCTCAGCTTGAATGAGTTGGGGCGTTTGCCGAATTTCTGCCAGGGCTTGCTCCAGTGCGGTTGCCTGCGCCTGGGCCTCGGCACGAGCCGTACAACTTTGTTCATAAAGTTCGGCCTGATCCAGCCCCACGGCTACCTGGCTGGCAATATTCTGCAGCAGTTCCACTTCGTCAAACATCCAATCACGGCTGGCTGATTGGTGCAAACAGTGGATCAGCCCGATCCGGCCGTTGCGGGTTTGAATTGGGATCAGCAGTTGCACATAGCCAGCAAACGTCGCCTGGAGTAAGGTCGCCTGCCGATAGGGTAATGCACGGCAGGGCAGAACATCAGTCGTTGCCAGATGGGAGACAGCACCAGCAACATCTGGTTTACTCGCCAGGACTTGGTGGGGCGATCGCTCGCCCCCCCCCCCCATCGCCTCACAAACCAACGCAAAGGTTTCTGTGGCCGGACAATACCACCAGAACAAACACCGATCAATCTGCAACAGTTGCCGAATACCCGTCACTGCTGTATCCAGCACCGTATCCAGTTCTAGCGATTGCCGAATCTGATTGACTAACCGATTCAACCATTCCTGCCGTTCTGCCAGTTGCCGATAGCGCGCTTCCGATTGGGTCAGTTGCTTGGCATGGGCTTTGACCTCGGCAAGGGCCTGTTCTAAGCGGGCCGATTTTTCGAGCGTGTCCTGTTCATAGACCTCTAGCAATTGTTCCAGAGCCTTGACCTGCTCCCGGAGTTCGAACAATTCCTGGTTCACTGCATGATCGGCGGCGGTTGCAGGTACGTTAGTCCCACTGTCATACCCCATTTAGGCTGCTCCTACCACAGGGGCAAAGACTGTTTTGCTGTCAAACGGTAGTACTGCCAGTTTCATGTTGAGTGCCAATGTTTTGAACATATCAGCCGTATCGCGGGAAATAGAGGTTTTGGCGAACATAATCGTTGCTAGCAAATTACCGGATGGTAACATTCCACCAAATCCTAAAACAGCCTGGATCCCGTGGGGAATGACAAATTCTTGCTGCGCTGGCACATAGGGACTGCCCTTTGCCTCAGCAATGTGAAAAACGTTAAATGTCCGTTGTTCCAGGTCAATGACCACCGCAGGGTCAGGCTCCAGCACTGCACCAATGTCCAACCCTAACTGACGAACCAACTGCGAAATCATGGGCGACTGGGCCACCAACTCGGTACTGACCAGGGGAATCACCTGATGGCCTTGCGAGGACTGGCGCGTATTCCATGCGGGTACGTCCCCCCTTGTTGCCAACAACGCCAAACAGCGAAGCGTTGGGGTGGGCTCCTGCGGGAGCGTGTGTTGCACCAACGTTCTTAGATTGGGCTCCAAGTCCTTATAGGGATGGGTTTTAAACACTCGCACCAGGGCTAACGCGGGCTGTCCCGTTTGCCCATCAATAAAATGGTCATAAAAGTATTGCACGATACGGTTGGCAACTTCTTCCATGTTTGCTGCCCCAACCCCGATCTTACGTAGCGCCATACCACACTCTGTCATGTTGGTCAACGAAAAGTTGGTCAGGTCGTACATTGGCAAAGGTTTTAGTAAAGATTAATTAAGAACGATTAATCGTAGAATTCCCCTACTGGTGAAGAATGAAACACCAAAAGACCTGCTAATTCGGTCATTAGTATTAATAGTCAGTCATTTACGATCGCGCTTTGCCCCAATGCCGTACCTGGTTTAACCCCAGGTTGGCGAATGTAGCCCCATTTGTCACCCACCTGTACCCGTGCCAACCCCTCGGCAAAAGAACCCGCATTATCAAACATTGGTGGGATCACGAGCGTACCAGTTGGGTTGATGTAACCCCATTTTCCTGCAATTTGCACAGCCGCTAAACCGTTGGCAAACACAGTCGCAAGATCAAACTTAGGCGCGATCGCCATATTTCCCTGCTGGTCAACGTAACCCCATTTGCCATTCACCATGACCGCCGCCCGATTCTGGGAAAAGTCTGCAGCAAAGTTAAATTGAGGTGGAATTGTCACTTTCCCGCTCCGGTCAACATAGCCCCAGCGATCGCCCAGGCGCACCCGTGCCAGACCGTTGGTAAACCGAAACGCACCGTCGAACTGAGGCGCGATCGCCACACCTCCAGTTTTGTTCAAATACCCCCATTTTTTGCCCTTGCGGAAGACGGCTAACCCCTCCGAAAACCCCCAGGCATCGTCAAATTGGGGAGCGATCACCATGTCTCCCGTGGGCTTAATGTAGCCATACCGTTGATCCGGCAACTTTACTGCTGCCAGCCCTTCGGAAAATGCCTCAGCTAGCAAAAATTGTGGCTGAATCGCCCATTTGCCACCCTTATCAATGTAGCCGTACTGCCGTCCCTGCCGTGCTACCGCTAACCCGCCAGAGAAGCGCGAAATTTCGTCATACTGCGGATCGGTGAGAACTTGCCCTTTGCGATCAATGACCCCATAGACGGTACCAACCCTGACAGCGGCTAATCCCTCCGCGAATGAGGTCATCCCACTAATATCTAGATCGGGTTTAACAACAACTTTGCCCGCCTGATTGATAAAACCATAGGTAGACTCAAACCCGACTAACGCCAATCCTTCGGAAAAATCGGCCGCACTATCAAATTGTGGTGGAATGTTGATCGTTGGCGTTGGTGTAATGGTCGGGGGGCGATCGCCAACGCCCCCCTCACGACTGCCCGCTAATATCGGTTCGCCAGCCACCGTCAGGCATAACAGCGAACTCAGTCCGACCCGGATCAATCTGCTCAATCTGCGAGGAAACCGTTGCTGTTTCAATACCATGACTGCAATTAGGAGGAGTGAAAACTCCATTGTGACGATTCTTCCATCAACTACGGGTAGGTTCGTCGCAGAAATTTAACATTGCGCCATTCACGACAACATTCCATCCTCTAGCCAGCTTCTTGCACATGTTGGGGCCCCCATTCAACGGCTGCAGACCAAGAAAAAAAGTTACAAATCATACATTTGAAAAAGTTAATTCAACTCCGGGATCTGTTTCGTTTACCGAATGAGCCGAATACCGCATGGGTTGGGCATTTGCCCAATTTGTGTTAGATATAGTGGGCAACTACCAACATCTAAGAATTTAACCACTATATGTAGATAGGGGCGGCAAGATTACGCCACCCCCAATTCCATTGGCAGGCGGTAGAATTGGGAAAATTTTTTCAATCGGGAAAGAAACGCTAATGCCAGTAGGACTACCAGAATTTGTTGAAAACCCCGAGAACCGTTGTCCTGTCATTTTGCTACTGGATACGTCTAGTTCAATGGCAGGGCAACCTATTCAGGAATTAGGCCGGGGTGTGCGGGTCTTTAAAGAAGATGTCCAACGGGACACGAAGGCCGCTCTCAGTGTGGAAGTGGCAATCGTAACCTTCGGCCCAGTGCGGTTAGTACAAGACTTTGTGACGATTGATCAGTTGACACCACCGGAACTGGTTGCCGATGGTTATACCCCCATGGGAGAGGCGATCAACTACGCGATCGACCTCCTGGAAGGACGGAAGGAAATTTACAAAGCGAATGGCATCCAGTACTACCGTCCCTGGATTTTTATGATTACGGATGGAGCACCCACAGATAGCTGGCAAATGGCAGCCGAGCGGGTACGGCTGGGTGAAGCGGATCGCAAGTTCTGTTTCTTTACCGTAGCAGTGGAAGGAGCCGACATGAAGACCCTGGCGCAGATTACCCCACCCGAACGCCCGCCTGCTCTCCTGGATGGGTTGAACTTCCAACCCTTGTTTGTCTGGCTCAGTACTTCAATGAAACGGGTTTCCAGTAGTAAGGTTGGCGAAGCGATCGCCCTGCCCCCGGTGGGTTGGGCACAGGTTTCGACTTAAGGTTACTGGACATTGAGCATTAGTCATTGGTCATGGGTCATGGGTCATTAGGATGCTTGCCATTTTGACCGTCTGTGGCGTGGGCTTGACCATTGGCACACTTTTCCGTTTACCGATCCATCCATATGAGGGTTGCACGTGACCTGGAGATCCGTCGTCCGTTCTGCTATTGGTGTCAGTCACCAGCAACAACAACTTCCCTGTCAGGATTATGGGGGCGATCGCGTCCTTGGCGATATCCTGGTCGGTGCCGTCGCAGATGGTGCCGGTAGTGCGCGTCATTCAGACATTGGTGCCCAGTTAGCGGTCGAAACAGCTGTGCAATTTCTGGCCTGGACAGAGGAGTGGCTCCAGAAGCGGGGGCGATCGTGGCTAAATTTACCCACTACTATCCCAACGCAGACAGTTATTGATCGGTTGTTCATTCGCACCGTTGCCAAAGTCCGCTCAACGCTACAGACCACAGCCAGCGCCAATGGCTATACCACTGACGATCTGGCCTGTACCCTGCTGGCTTTTGTGGCCACGCCAGCGTGGGTGGCTGCCATGCAAATTGGGGATGGTTTTATGGTGGTGCGATCGCCCAATCAGGACTACCATCTGCTTTTTCAACCCGATAAGGGTGAATTTGCCAACCAGACCACCTTCGTCACATCAACGAATGCCCTGGAAGATTTGCAAATCAGGGTGTTAGCAGGCAAGTATGAGTTCATCTGTGCGGCAACCGATGCCCTGGAAAAAGTCGCCATTCGCCTGCACGACTGGACTCCCTTTCCCCCGTTCTTCCAACCGTTGGCAGAATATCTCGACGAAACCCCCGATCCCAATCAGGATGATGCGTACCTGGTCAGTTTCCTGGAAAGCGATCGCCTGAATGCCCGTACCGATGACGACAAAACGCTGTTGTTAGGCTTGTACCAGTAACTGAACGACCATCAGATACCCTACCCCCTCCCCACTTCCTCCCATCCATGCGTTCCCTGACCTGCACCCGGACTCAGCAACCTGTCACGTTGGTAAAAGAAATTGCCCGCAGTGGCGAAGGTGTGATCTGGCAAACAGACAGACCGGGTTACCTGGCAAAGGTCTATCACACCTACAAACCAGAGCGAATCCGGAAGCTGGAGGTGATGGTTGCCCATCCCCCCACTGACCCCAATGCGGCGATTGACCATGTTTCCTTCGCTTGGCCTCACTCCCTCCTGACGGATGACAACTACCTGGTAGCGGGTTTTTTGATGCCGGCGATCGCCAATAGTGTCAATTTGTTGGAAGTTTACAACCCGCAACGGCGACAGAAAGTATTACCCGGCTTTAACTGGCTCTATTTGCATACCACCGCTATGAACATCGCCTCGATTGTGTGGGCAATTCACTACGCTGGTTATGTCTTGGGTGACATTAAATCCGAAAATATTCTCGTCGATAATCGGGCTTTGCCTGCGGTCATTGACACCGATTCGTTTCAGGTACAACATCCAGAGACGGGCGAACTCTTCCTCTGTCCAGTCGGTTCCGAAGGGTTCACCCCACCCGAATTACTCAGTACAGATCTCTCCCGCAC
>CAZGDE010000301.1:0-855 GCA_964524315.1 uncultured bacterium | reverse complement strand
CTCCCGCACCGAGCAACCGCCCCTCCACGATCGCTTCCGTTTGGGCATCATTGTCTACCTATTGCTGTTTGGCGACTATCCATTTAAGGGCAAATGGATCGGGGCGGGGGACTCACCGGCACCCATTGAACTGTTACGTCAGGGTTACTGGAGCTATGCCCCCAATAGCCTGATTCAGCTCAGCCCGTTAACCATTCCTTTAGATGTTGTCCATCCGGCATTGCAGGACTGCTTTTTGCGTTGTTTTAACAGTGGGCACACCAACCCGGAAATGCGCCCCAAAGCTGAGGATTGGGTACGGGCACTGCAATTGGCACGATCGCAACTGAAAGCCTGCAAAAAGGTCAAGGGGCATTGGTACAGTGAAACCTACGGTAAATGTTACTGGTGCGAACGCAAAAAAATATTAGGTGTCGATATCTTTCCCGCACCTGGAACCATACGAAGGCGGAAATCGCTGTTGCAGCAACGGTTGGAGGGAGCGATCGCAACCACCCAAAAACAACTCAAACAGGCCCGTTCTTTCACCCTGCCCAAACCCAATATCCCCCCGCAACCTCCCAGTCCCAGATTTCCCCCCAGTCCCCCGCCCCTGGCTTCACCGCCCCAATCGCCAACCCCCCCGCCCCAACCTCCAGTTACTACCTTCCCCAGCATCAACTGGAAACCACTCGGCTTCATCCTGGGAGGAATTACCAGTCTATTTGCCGTCTTAATGCTGCTCAGTCGCTCGCGTATGGACAGTAGTGATATTAGCCTCAGCTTGTTTGGCATTTTCCTCTGTCTGGGTTTAGTTGGTCTTTGCTTCCTGCTTCTCCGTTTAACCGACCAACTTAAACCTTAAGCCTGTAATCC
>CAZGDE010000300.1:0-9288 GCA_964524315.1 uncultured bacterium | reverse complement strand
CCTAATAGCACACCTGTAACCAGGATGCTGGTTAAGAAAGCGGGATGTTTGAAGGTGAGCGCAATTAAACGGCAACTTTTCCTGGTGATCCCTTCAACATTGAACCGGAAGTTCGTCATGTCGGTTGCGAAACTTGAACTGGGTAGGGGCAAGGGCAGGAACTACAGATAGATGCGGCGATCGCCCTAATCAATTAAAGTTAATCAATAAATTAACCACTTTGCATTATGTTCCATCCTACCTGATAGTACCCAGTCCGCATGGGAACGATACAAGCTTCATGGATCGTTCCAGCGATAGATGACTGGAAAGAGGGCGGGGGCTAGATTCACCAGTAGTTGATTGTCAAAGCTTGAGCTTGAAAACGCATATTTTACTGGCATAGATACTGACGTGTGATAGCGGCCAAACTGTCACTAAATGTAATCGTAACGAGCTGGCATTGGTGATTTGATAATGACAGAAGGATTGATGCAAATTTCATAACACCGCTCCAACGGTGGGACGAACACTCAACAGGATAATCCGTCAGGTATGCTCACTCACCCTATCAGGTGAGTCGAGGGGAGGAAGTGGAAAGTTCTGAAGAGTCTTAATCTATTCATAGAGTTCCCGAACCTGTTATTTCGAGCTTGAGTTCATTCCCGGAATCGATTCGTCAGGGCATGTATCTGCTTGCAGTTAGTTGCCCAGTTTCAAGCCTTTATTTTGAATTCTCTATACGTTCCAGGTAGGCGAAGACCGATGCTGCAAAACCAATTAAAAAATCCTCTGCAATATTCTACACTTGTAAATCGGTTTCCTCAGTTTCTGGTAACCGTGATTGCTACGGGTGCTACTATCCTCGGTTGTTTGTCTACGGGTGCTACTGCTGGTGAGCCTGTCGCTGCAACGGCTTCTACTAGCACTGCTAACTTGCAAGCACAAACAACAGCAACTCCAGCTAATTTGCCTGATGGTGTTTATCTGTATGGGCAGGCAACCGAACCGGATCAGATCGGGCAGGGTTACTTCGTCTTTGAATCAATTCAGGGCAAGGTAGTTGGGGCACTTTACATGCCGCGTTCTTCGTTTGACTGTGCTGCGGGCACGTTTAAAGATGACCAACTGGCACTAACGGTTGTCAATAGTTATGATCGCACAACGAACCCGTTTGAGATTGCCCTGGAGCGTACTTCTACTGTTGCTGCTAATGGCAAACCAACCATCGACGTAGTTGGTTTGCAAGGGTTTCAACGCATCTCTAAAATTAGTGAAAATGACCACCGTATGTTGCAAATTTGCAAAACTGACATGGCAAAACGAGGGCAGTAATCGTTGCCCTGTGGTGAAAATGTAATGATTTCATTCACCCAGTCTGCCAGGTAGTGCGTCATTAACTTTCTCCCATCGTGATCTCTTAAGTTATATAACGTATCAGGTAGCTGTTCTGTCACTAGAATGGTTGCCTGATAGTCATAACTTGTTGGAGGCAGGCATGATGAGAGGACGTTTTACTGCTTGGGTTGGTCTGGTCGCGATTGCGATCGCACCTTTGCCACTATTGAGCAAGACTACTCTGGCAATGCCAACACCAACTCAACCGGCGATTTTGTTAGCGAATCTCTCGGATGAAGACAAAGGTTTTCAAGATGGGATGGCCGTTGCCAAAAAGGGTGGATACCTGTTTCCGGCCTTCGATACCTCCGAGCAGTATAAGCGTGGCTATTACGACGGGTTCAAACAATACAGCGAAGGGTATAAAGATGGGGCGGAGGCTGCCCGTGATGGGCGGGCACCAGTGCTGATTACAAACCCAACCAAGACCTATCGTGAGGCATTTGAAGAAGGGTATATTAGCGTCACTGGTAAGCCTGGGGCGGCTTGTTTGAAGGCCGCATTTCGGCGTAATCTGCCAGAAGCGAAGATTTTGGGATCCATCACACCAACCGACGAAGGGCTTGAAATTACGACTCGGCGGGGTGTTTACATCTGTAAATTGCAACGCGGACGAGTGGTTAGTTTATCGCCCAAAAAACAAGATTAGATATTGTCCGTACAAAAAATGAATGATTTGGGAATCCTGAGATCAGAGTTCCAAGTCATCGTCCCTATGCGTGTAGATCGAATTCTGATTGATGTCCTTGATTGGATCGGGCGGGTTCTATCGTGGAAGCAGGATAAGCAGGCGGCAATTAAGCCTTACGATGTCTTAAAGCAATATCGTGGTAAGCAAGGAATTCTGAAGCTGGTTGCCCGCGATAC
Organism: uncultured bacterium; assembly: GCA_964524315.1. Lineage (GTDB taxonomy): Bacteria > Cyanobacteriota > Cyanobacteriia > Leptolyngbyales > Leptolyngbyaceae > CAZGDE01. The sequence goes on along the minus strand of CAZGDE010000300.1, from coordinate 7,044 downwards.
ACCCCGCGCGGTACGAACCTATATTTTTTCCCCCTTCCCTGATGGTGAAACTAACCGGAAACAACCCAAACGAGATTTGCATATCTGCCTCGATCATCTTCAAGATGATGTACCCTCACGCCGGCAGGCGAACCATTCAAGGCAAAAAGCTCGACGGCGACTCGGTAATAGTCACCGCATTAGTATCTTTGAAGCGTCTCGCTTTCTTAGTAAAGATGGGACATACCACACGATGCAAATTTATACGGCAGACTTTAATTTGCTAGGTAATGGATTATACCGAGATCAATTTGCTATTCCAATCGTGGATGACCTGGCCATGTTGATGAAAGAGTTTCCGGTGGATACGATTGATTGGCAAGTTGAGGTGGAGAGTGGTTGCAAACACCACATGGGAACACACTGGCGACCGATGCAACCACTTGAAAAAGACGCGTGAGCAATTTATTTAATGTCTCGCTGATCCATTTGGATTGTGAACGTTGGATTGTGAAAGGACATTCCTAACAGTGGAAGACTTGCACCGCGCTCTGGGTTCATCAGCAATTTAGAGCGACGATAAAATGAATAAATTTGGTACACCGTTGGTTGGTAATTTGCCGACCAATGGTGAAATTTGTTTGATTGGTAGAAGTTTGATTCACATAAGGGATTGGTATGGGGGCAACAAATCCAGTGGCTACCAGCGATCGCTGGCAATTTTGGATTGACCGGGGTGGCACCTTTACCGATATTGTGGCTCGTCGTCCCAATGGGAGCCTGACGATCCATAAGCTACTGTCTGAAAACCCGGAACGCTATCAGGATGCTGCCATTCAGGGTATTCGTGATATCCTGGGCCTCGCTCCGACTACACCCCTCCCCCTCGGCCAGATTGCTGCCATCAAGATGGGGACAACCGTAGCGACGAATGCGCTGTTAGAGCGTCAGGGCGATCGGGTCGTTCTGCTGGTGACCAAAGGCTTTCGGGATGCCCTCCGCATTGGCTACCAGAACCGCCCGCAAATTTTTGCCCGACATATTGTTTTGCCCGAAATGTTGTACGAACGGGTGGTGGAAGTTGAAGAACGGTACACCGCTCAGGGCGAAGAGTTGATCCCCGTGAATCTGGCAGCGGTTCAAAATGACTTGCAGGCCGTTTATGCAATGGGTATTCGTGCCTGTGCGATCGCCTTCATGCATGGCTATCGCTATCCCGACCATGAACAACAGGTAGCGGCGATCGCCAGAGAGATTGGTTTTACACAGATCTCCGTCTCCCACATCATTAGCCCCTTGATGAAATTGGTCAGCCGGGGGGATACGACCGTTGTCGATGCTTACCTGTCACCCATTTTGCGCCGTTATGTAGAGCAGGTAGCGGGGGCGCTTACAGAGGGAATGGAGGGCAGTCCGGAATTGCCTCCCCAGCAAAATTTTCTGCCCCGACTCATGTTTATGCAGTCCAATGGTGGTTTGACCGATGCCTATTCCTTTCAAGGCAAGGACAGCATTTTGTCGGGGCCAGCGGGCGGTATCGTCGGGGCTGTGCAAACCAGCAAAATGGCAGGCTTGGAGAAAATTATTAGCTTCGATATGGGGGGAACATCGACGGATGTTGCCCACTATGCGGGGGAATATGAGCGGGCATTTGAAACCGAAGTCGCGGGAGTGCGGCTCCGGGCACCCATGATGTCTATCCATACGGTTGCGGCAGGTGGGGGATCAATCCTGAAGTTTGATGGTGCGCGCTATCGTGTGGGGCCAGCATCGGCGGGCGCAAATCCGGGGCCGGCTTGCTATCGCAAGGGTGGGCCACTGACGGTGACTGATTGCAATGTGATGTTGGGGCGGATTCAACCCGAATTTTTTCCCTCTGTATTTGGGCCATTGGGAAACTTACCCCTGGATGGGGAAGTAGTGCGCGAAAAGTTTACGGCTCTAGCAAATGATTTGCACGCTGCGACGGATAACCAGCGATCACCAGAACAGGTGGCGCAGGGTTTTTTAGCGATCGCCGTGGAAAAAATGGCCACTGCGATCAAAAAAATTTCTGTGCAGCGGGGCTATGACATTACCACCTACACCCTGTGTTGTTTTGGTGGTGCGGGTGGGCAACATGCCTGCGCGATCGCCGATGCGTTGGGAATGTCGCAGGTATTTCTCCATCCGTATGCGGGGGTATTGTCTGCCTATGGGATGGGGTTGGCGCATCAGAGTCGCATGCGAGCCCAGGCGATCGAAGCGGTCTTGACGGAGGCGCTCATCCCCCAATTGCAAACGGTACTGGAGCAACTGGCAACGGTGGCAAGGCAAGAACTGACAGAGGTTAGCCAAGGTGAAGATATACCAACCGCTCTGCCCGTTGAGATAGTACGTCGCGTACATTTGCGCTATCAGGGTACCGATGCCGCCCTGGTTGTTAATTTTGCCAGCCTGGAGAGGTTAATTGACCAGTTTGAGCAAGCCCATTGTCAGCGATACGGGTTTGTGACACCAGAGAAGCCATTGATTGTGGAGGCAGTTGCCGTTGAAGCGATCGCCGCAGGTGATGTGCCGACGGAACCACTCTGTACCAATAGCCGCCAAACACCCCTGCAACCGACAAAAGTCGTTGATATGTATGTGGGTGATGGGTGGCAACCCACGCCAATCTTCCGGCGGGAGGATCTCCAACCGGGCGATATCATCCCCAGCCCCGCCCTGATTATTGAACCAACGGGGACTAACGTGATTGAGCCGGGTTGGCAGGCAAAATTGACGGCCCGCAATCATCTCATTTTGCAAAAGTCCACGGGCGGGCAGCAGGCAACTAAGGATTTAGCTATACCGACCGCTTTAATCCCGATGGCAGGGATTAGATCTGCTCCCGATCCGGTCTTGCTGGAAATCTTTAACCATCTGTTTATGGCGATCGCTGAGCAGATGGGCTTTACGCTCCAAAATACAAGCTACTCCGTCAACATTAAAGAGCGACTTGATTTCTCCTGTGCCATTTTTGATCAGCATGGTCAACTGGTGGCTAATGCGCCCCATATCCCGGTGCATCTGGGATCAATGGGTGAAAGTGTGCAGTCATTAATTGCGTCGCACGGGCAGACTCTACAACCGGGCGATGTCTATGTTTCAAATAATCCATACAACGGAGGCACCCATCTACCTGATGTGACGGTGATTACACCTGTGTTTGCCAGGCAGATGGGAACCGATGAGCCAGAAATGGCACAATCTCCGCTATTTTATGTGGCTTCGCGAGGCCATCATGCTGATATTGGTGGAATGACACCGGGTTCGATGCCCCCCAATAGCACGACTATCTATCAGGAAGGGGTATTAATTGACAATTTTTGCCTGGTGCAGCAGGGGCAATTGCGGGAGCAGGAATTGTTGCAATTGCTGACAGACGGCGATTACCCAGTACGAAATGCGGCTCAAAATCTGGCTGATTTGAATGCCCAAATTGCCGCTAATAAAAAAGGTGTCCAGGAACTACACAGCATGGTTGACCAGTTTGGTCTGGATGTGGTGCAGTCCTATATGCAACATGTGCAGGATAATGCAGAAGCCGCAGTGCGACGGGTCATTGATCGCTTGCAGGATGGTGAGTTTACCTATCACACCGATACTGGTACCCAGATCACCGTTAGGGTGACGATCAATCGCACGGCTCGTAGAGCCAAAATTGATTTTACGGGTACGTCACCCCAGCAACCCAGTAATTTCAATGCTCCGATCGCGGTTTGCAAAGCCGCAATTCTTTATGTCTTTCGCAGCCTCGTGGATGACGACATTCCGCTGAATGCCGGGTGTTTGAAACCACTGGAGATCCATGTTCCTGCGGGCTGTCTACTGCATCCTACCTTCCCTGCAGCGGTGGTTGCGGGTAATGTGGAAACCTCGCAAGTCGTGACTGATGCCCTCTATGGTGCGTTGGGGGTAATGGCGGCTTCGCAGGGAACGATGAATAACTTTACCTTTGGGAACGATCGCTACCAGTATTACGAAACCATTTGTGGTGGATCAGGTGCGGGGGCAACCTTTAAGGGTACCGATGCTGTGCAGACCCACATGACTAACTCACGGCTCACCGATCCAGAAGTGTTGGAGTGGCGCTTTCCGGTTTTACTGGAGGATTTTGCCATTCGGCAGGGTAGTGGCGGGCGAGGACAGTACTGTGGTGGAAATGGAGTCATTCGGCGTATTCGTTTTCGGGCGGCAATGACCGCTGCTATTCTATCGGGGCGGCGAATTGTGCCACCATTTGGTATGGCGGGTGGGCAACCGGGTAAACCCGGACATAATTGGGTTGAACGTCACAATGGCAATAGGGAGGAACTGAAGAGTACTGCCGAAGTCGCGATGCAACCGGGTGACGTATTGGTGATTGAAACCCCCGGCGGTGGTGGATTTGGCACACCCAGCCATAATTGAGAGAAAACCCTGATGCCGAATGGCCTGCTTTTGTCGAGAATACAGAAGTATTCTTTGCAACGAGGCAATTAACGGCTATGAATCAGGTTATCCGTAGTAATGTGCCACCCTCGCTCAGTCGCTACCTGGTCGTTGCTAACTTGAAGTGTCTGGAAGTAGGAGCGCGCCTTGACCTGGATGCCGATACCTATGTCATCCGGGCTGAGGATCGCTATGTTGCCTATCGTACCTGGATGTCTGTACTGCCAATGGTTGAGGTGTTTTACCCGGATAACGAATACGGGCTGGTTCGGTGGCTGGAACAGTTTGGTTACTCGTTTGAGTAGGGTGTACTGATCACACAGGCTCAATCCGGTGACAGATAGTCTATATCATTCTCATCCTGAACCTGGATCATCGTGTCATCCCCGGATGGGCTTTCTGGCACGTCGAGACGGTGCAGTTGGATGTGGTCGAGGCGGGGCCCTTCCGCTGAGATGACTGTAAATTCGTAGTCTCGATAAAGAAGTTTTTCGCCAGGTTGGGGGATCTTTTGGAGCTGGAACAGGAGAAAGCCACCCAGCGTTTGATAGTCATCCGTCAGGGGTAAGTCGAGGTTCAGCAATTCGTTAACCTCTTCCAGATCCATCTGGGCCTGAACGACAAAGGTCTGATCATCCAGGATTTGAATACTCAATTCTTCCGTTGTGGGTGGTTCCGCAGGTGTCCCCAGAATTTCGCTAATCAAATCTTGAATGGTCACTAACCCTGCTGTGCCGCCATACTCATCGACCACCATGATCATGGGCTGGCGCGATCGCTGCATCAATGGCAATAGCTCACCCAGCACCATATATTCTGGGACAAAGCGGGCCGGACGTATCCAGGGCTGAATGGAATCACCCATTGCCAGGGTTCCCTGGGCCAATGGTTCTGCTAGCTCCCGAAAGTGGATGATGCCGCGTATGTCGTCTAACGATTCCCCCACTACTGGATAGCGAGAATGCCCAGATAGGGCAACTTCTTCCAGCAGCATTTTACAGGTGGCATCATTGGATACTGCTGCGATGCTGGTGCGAGGCACCATGACTGCACCCGCCGCTACTTCGCTAAACTCGAATACGTTCCGCAGCAATTCCCGTTCTTCGGCTTCCAACCCGGTCGACTCGCTGGTAGTAGTAATAATGCGCTGCAGTTCTTCGGGGGTAACCTGGTTATACCAGCCGCCGCTGTATTGCACCCCAATTAAGCGCAGTAGCCATCGGGTTGATTGGTTCAAGATCCAGATGAAGGGGTTAAAGATGCGGGCGATCGCCAAACTAGGGGCAGCCAATACCCTCGCCAGTTGTTCGGAATAGAGGAGGGCAACGGATTTAGGACATAACTCGCCTAACACAATTTGCAGGTAGGCCAGCAGCAGAAACGCGACTGGAATTGAGATGGAATGGGAGAGTAGCTGTGCATGCACCGAGACGACGGGCAGTTGACTGATCCAGTCGGCAACCAGCACCGCCATCGCACTTTCGCCAATCCACCCCAGCGCTAGACTGGAAAGGGTAATGCCTAACTGGGTGGTAGAGAGTAACCGATCAATGCTTTGTTGCAAATCCTGAACCGTTTTCGCCTGGGTATCACCGGCGTCGACGAGTTGATTAATGCGCGATCGCCGGACTGAGACAATTGAGAATTCTGCTGTAACGAAAAAAGCGTTAATGGCGATCAGCAAAAATATTGCCAATAATCTTGATAGTATGTCTGCCCAGGTCAAGTGAGTAGTGGGAGCGTAGATCAAACCGAAACCGCTGAACCAATGAACCAGAGAAGTGGCGTTCATTTAAAGTATCGCGTCTGTGGCAATGACATTAGCACTGCAATGAAGTTCCTAGCGGGGAACTGGAACATCAGAAACTTTCAATTCCAACTGTTCATCGGGATAATCGGTTAACGAGAGAGAAACCTTTGCGGCATCTTCTAAAACATTGGCTGGGATAGTGATGGTACCAGAGAACTTTTCGCTAGCGCCTGGTAGCTCAGAAGGTAAACCGTCGGTATTGGCAGTCAATTCTCGTCCCTGGTTATCAATTACTACTAGATTACTGTAAAGGAACTGTACAGTGCGGTCGCCATTATTACGCAGGGTTACCTGTAGCACCAGTGCATCCCCCTGCTTTTTGGCAGAGTTTACTTCTAACACCACATTCTCGCTCTGGCTCACGATAGGAAAAGGTGTCTTATTATTTGCCTTGGGATCAGCAGGTACCTTATCTTTGTTGACCGGGTTGTTTGGCTTGGCGGCACCGTTAATCCGAGCCTTCGCATTAGCAACGATATCTTCCTCCCGCAGGATAGTAAGTTCTTCCCGGCGGGCTGCCCCCTGGCGCTTTGCCAGGTTGTTTGTGGGACGGGTATCGGGTTGGGTGACACCCTTTAACGCGTCGCGTCCGAGCGCAATCCCCCAGGCGGCACTGACGACGCCTGCGCCAACCATGAGCGACAGAAGAATCAGGGTAAGTGCTACGGTCGAATTCAATTTCATATAACTAGTTCCAAATTATGCAATTCCGTATGATGGCAAACTCAACTCTTGGGGGCTAGAAGCAGTTGTCAGGCAGTTTGTTGCCGGGTTCAGGAAACCCAGTTAAGGATGGTCGAATA
>CAZGDE010000299.1:0-9306 GCA_964524315.1 uncultured bacterium | reverse complement strand
CCCCTGTAGGGGCGGGTTTTGGCAGAAACATTATGCATCATACCGATAAATCATCAGCTAAACCCGCCCCTACGCCCCCGGCATCTAACGTTATTTCGGCATATGCACACCGTCATGGAATCCCTGAAATGATTCGTGGATTCAAAACATTTTCTGCCCGTTCTATCAACCAACGTCGGGAAATGACCGGAGTTTCTGTCTGGCAGCGCAATTATTACGTTCGCGTAGCGTCTCCGATAGGAGACACATATCATTCGTAATGAAGAATCGTTGCAATTTATTCGGCAATATATCAATAACAATCCTCTGTTGTGGCAGGATGACCAGTTGCATCCGGATTGTCTGTAGAAGTGGTAGGGCGATCGCAGCGGTGGGGCGATCGCCTGCCTCCAAACCAACACCCATTGGACAGCAGATTAGGATAGTTGAATTAGAATCTAGATAATTTAGCCACACACCTGAATCATGGGTGGGGAAAGAGCCAGCATCAGACCAGAACGAGTCGCAATCGTGGGTTGAAACGCCATGTCGAAAAGAACCAGAGGATTTGGTCAGTCTCAACCATCCATACGGGATGCGAAACGATTCATGCTGGCATTCTGGGAATGTTGGGCAAAGGCGAAGGGCGATCAAACCCAAATTCACCAATTTTTGCAGGCCAATTTAGACCAGTTAAATGAGTCCCTGTTAGAGGCTTTACCGTTAGTATTTACAGCCATGACGAAGGAACAGTCTGCAACAGCCATTGCCACTCTTTTTGTGGCTTTTGGTAATGCGACCTGGCAGTTTCCTCTGGGCGATCGCTGGCTCAATCTAGAATTGAGTATTGCTTCTTATCAGCTATCTCTCAAAGTATTTACCCGCTTGGCATTCCCAGAAAATTGGGCAACAAGCCAAAACGACTTGGGGGTTGTCTACCGTGATCGTATTCGGGGTGAGAGAGCAGAGAATTTAGAACAGGCGATTGCCCATCTTGAGAATGCGTTGCAAGTCTATAAGCGCGAAATATATCAAAAAGAGTGGGCAGCAATACAAAATAACTTTGGTCTTGTTTATAGTGTTCGTATCCGAGGAAATAGGGCAGAGAATTTGGAAAAAGCGATCACTGCTTATGAAAATGCCCTACAGATTTATGCCTATGATACACTCCCCAATGACTGGGCAGGCACACAAAATAATCTAGGAAATGCCTAATGAGAACGGCTTAGAGGCAATCGAGCAGAGAATTTGGAAAAAGCAATTATTTTCCATGAGAATGCTTTACAGATTTATACAAACGAATCCTTTCTAGAAAAGTGGGCAATGGCACAAAACAATTTGGGTAATGCCTACCTATATCGTATCCAAGGTGATCGAACAGAGAATTTGGAGAAGGCGATTGCTGCATTCAAGTTAGCATTGAAGGTCTATACCTATGAGTCGTTCCCAGAAAAATGGGCAATGATACAAGGCAATTTGGGTAATGCTTATCGTGAAATAATTGGAGGAGATCGAGTAGAGAACCTCGCACAGGCAATTACGGTCTATGAAAATACTTTGCAGATTTACGCCCGCCAGAGATTTCCACAAGATTGGGCAAGAACTCAGAGTGATTTGGCAGAAGCATTGATACAATTGGCAGCATTGACAGAAAACGTTAGCGATCTGGATACTGCCATTACCCTGCTGCAAGAAGCCCTAGAAGTGGCAGTTCCCGGCAGTCCGGACTTTATTGATTCCCAGTACCGTTTAGGCAACGCCCTGTCTCGCCGCTATGACCACAGCCATAATCCAACTGACCTGCAACAAGCATTAGAAGCGTACAAAACGGCTCTGGATGCCATCAGTCCCGAACATTACGATCGCAAGCAGATCTGGCAGGCACTCCCCACGACCCAATCGATTCTGGGCAGCCGTCTGGTTCGAGACGGGAAATGGCAGGAGGGACTTCAACTTTTGCTCAATAGTGTCCGGCAACTGAGTTGGGGAGATGATCTACTGGCGCATGCCAATGCGCTGTTTCAAACGGGACGTGCCTACGAAATCCTTTCCGATTGGAACAATGCCCGTCTCTACTACCGCGATGCCCTGCGTTTATACAACCATTTGAATAATCAATCCGGCATCGCCAGAAGTCAAGCCGGGTTAGGCAGTGTGCTGGTATCGCAGGGGTATCTGGAAAAAGGCATGGCTGAACTGGCAAAGGCGCGGGACTGTTATCAACAACTGCAACAACCTGACAAAGTGGCAGAAGTGAATCAGTTTTATCAGTCTATTCAACGGGTTTTGCAGCAACAGGCAGAGGTGTATTCATGACCACAGCCGACGATATCTTTGACCAGTCCTTTAGCAATATTCAGCGGTTAGGACTGCGGGAAATTCCCTTCACTGAAAGCCCGATTGATCTGCAAAGTGATACTTTGCAACGGATCTTTACCGGACGGGAGAACGAATTGCGTCGCGTGTTTAATCTGTTCCAGAGTCGGGAACGGCGACGGATTCTGGTCTATGGTCGCTTGGGGATTGGTAAAAGTGCCTTTTTGCTGGAAGTTTTGTCCGTTCTGCGGCGAAAGCGTCCCAAAATGCTAACCACTTATATCTCCCTGCCTGCCAATCTGGATCTGGCAACCACGGCTTTGATTGCCGTAGCGCGGGAAATGACAGACGACGATTATGCCCAGCGGCAGCTTTACCAGATGGGCATTCCCACCGATAAAGTGCTGAAGGAACGTAGTTCGGAAGCCTCCGTCAATGTGATGGCTGGTGCCAAGTTAAGCGAAAAAGATCTACCCATCAACAAACCGCAGTATCCCACGGTTAGCCTGGACACCTTGCTGGAGCGGGCACAGGTGCAATATCCCGACGGGGTTGTGATTGCCATTGATGACCTGGATAAACAAAATCCCAGTACAGTGCGGCAACTGATGCATGATGCCCAGGGTATGTTGAAGGGGCGGGCGTGGTTTTTGCTGACGGGACATCCCATGGGCATGACAGGCGATTTGCTCACCCAGGAACGAGGATTATTTGATCTGTTATTGAAGCTGGAAGAACTGGATCAACCCACCACCTACCGGATGTTAATCAATTATCTCAACAGTGCCCGCATTGGTAATGATTGCACCGATCCGAAAGACTCGAAATCGGTGCGCCCCTTTCTGGTAGACACCGCAGAGCGTTTCTGTCAGGTGTCGTTGGGCAAACCCCGGTTGTTCAACCGCTTGGGCAATATGGTTTTATCAACCGCAGCCGATCTTCAGGCCCAATTAATCACTTCAGAGGTACTGGAGCAAGGGTTAAAACTTGCCCGACCCACTTTACTGGAGCGAGCCGCCTTAACCATGCAAGAAGAGCGGGTACGGGTTTTCTTGCAGCAGCGGGGCACCCTCTCGGATGAGACAATCACGATTGAAGACCTGGAACTGCTTGGTGTTCGCAGTTTTAGTGAAATTCTGCCAATCCTGGAACGGTTAGAAGAAGCGGATCTGGCCCATCAATTACCCCAGGACGACACCAGGACATTTGCGCCCATTCCCTTACCCTCAGCCGATGATGATTTACCGATTTAAGCTGGTCTGGCTGATAGACCTACGCTGTATCTGGAAAACGCTGTATTGTGTGGATTAGCGGCATATTAACAGCACAGATGCAACGATGTTCTTGATTAACCAACTGTGGCGATCGCTCGTTTTGTTTCTTCTGGGCATCAGTCTGGTGCTATTGCCCGGTTGCCAACCGTTCCAGTCGCAGGACAACAGTGTCATTCATCTAACCCTATGGCAGGGAGTGAACCCACCCCCCAACCGGGATGTGTTGCAAAAACTGGTCGATCGCTTCAATCGTGACCATCCCACCATTCAGGTAGAGTCCCTCTACGTTGGGCAAAGTGCCCAGCAATTGCCCAAAATCCTGGCGGCAGTGGTGGGTAATGCTGCGCCGGATATGTTGTGGTTTCCGGCGATGCTGACCGGGCAACTGGTGGAACTGAATGCGATCCGCTCACTGGATGATTGGTGGAATCAGTTACCGTTGCGGCAGGACGTAGACCCTGCCTTACTGGACGGTATGCAGTTGGAAGGACATATCTGGTCGGTGCCCTTTGGTACGAATAATGTGGGTGTTTACTACCGTCCCAGTCTGTTCCAGGCGGCAGGTATAACGCAATTGCCAGAAACCTGGACAGAGTTTCGCCAGGTTGCAAAACAACTCACCCGTGACACCAATGGAGATCGCCGCCCCGACCAGCATGGCATTGTGTTACCACTGGGTAAAGGCGAATGGACCGTCTTTACCTGGTTGCCATTCATGTGGAGTGGTGGTGGTGAGTTGCAATCAGACAGCAGTGGGGCAAATTCTAAAATTGCGCTGGTCAATCCAGGGGCGATCGCCGCATTGCAACTATGGCAAAACCTGATGCAGGATGGTTCGGCAGTGCTATCCGCACCGGAACGGGGCTTTGAGTTAGACGGGTTTCTGGCGGGTAAGGTAGCGATGCAATTGTCGGGCCCCTGGACATTGGGACAATTGCAAACGACGGGGGTTGATTTTGGCGTGATGCCGATTCCCAAAGACGTTAAACCAGCGACCGTTGTGGGGGGCGAAAATTTGTTTTTCTTCAAGACCACACCAGAGCGAGAACAGGCCGCTCTCACCTTTGCCGAGTATGTGTTGAGTGAGTCATTTCAGACGGAATGGGCGATCGGCACGGGATATTTACCTGTGAATTTGAAATCACGGCAAAGTGCAGAGTATCAAGCATTCAAGGCGAAAATGCCAGCGGTTGATGTGTTTCTGGCGCAAACAGAACATGGGCGATCGCGACCGATTTTCCCTGGCTACAACCAAATTTCTGATAACTTGGGGCGAGCCATTGAAGCCGTGTTATTAGGCAAGAGTTCTCCCCAGGTGGCCCTGGAGACATCTCAGCAACGAGTTGATCTAGTCTTTGCCCATTAGCTGCCGGGGCGACGTTTGTATTCTGTGCCATTGGGCATTCTGGCACCGCTGAAGTTGGCATCGTTGATGATGGCACCCATCATTTTTGCTTTTAACAGGTTGGCTTTTTCCAGGTTGGCACCCGTCAGGTTGGCACCCCGCAAATCGGCTCCTTCCAGGATGGCTTCTTTCAGGTCGGCACCGGCTAAATTGGCATTGCTGAGGTCAGCGCCAAAAAGATTGGCTTTGGTTAATTTGGCTCCCTGCAAATCGGCTCCCCGAAATTTGACGAGGGCTAGATTTGCCTGTTCTAAATTGGCGTTGGCCAGATTCGCAGAGTCGAGGGTGGAACCTTGTAAAGCTGCTTCTCTCAGATTGGTACCACTCAGGTTTGCACCCATTAACTCGTAGCTGTAAAGGGATGCTTCGGAAAGGTCGCAATTGGGACAGTCTAGTTTTTCAATGAGTTGTTTGACGTGGTCAGGGTTGGCTGCCAGGGCTGTTGTGGCGAAGGTAAACAGGGTAAGGATGGCAAGGGGAAAGGGCGATCGCTTCATGTGTCGGTCATCTTATTAGGTACAGACCGAATTGTACCGTCACTCATTGCTTCGATTAACTGGTCGATCGCAGCTATTTCCGTTTCGTCAAAGTCTCTGGAGGTTAGAAGCTGGTGTAGTTGCCGCTCTAGATTCATTGGCAGTTCGCCGCTTTTCAGGATTTGCTGGACAATGTCAATTAAACCCATAGTTGAACCCTGCACCACAGTAATCCCAAAATGTTCGCTTGCGAGAGGGAGTCATTAGGGGAGAGCGGATAGCTCATCAACAATTTGTACCCGCCCTTTACGAAGCGCGTAGAGTAAACGATCCAGGCTGTACCGTTCTTCTTCGCTTAAGGAATCTGTCAGGAGTGCTGCCATCATGCCGTAGCGATCGGCCAGGGTTAGCTTGCCAGTAACGCTAGCGTGGGCAAACATTTCGGAGATTGCAGAGGGTAGCAAATGAATCGGAGACATGTTCGTGACGTGTGAAACTCGATGTTTTTAATATCGAGCTTTTCCGTCTAAATTCCGGTGACAGGTAGGTGGACTGAAACGTGATTATTGGGTGATTTTCGGGTGACTGAGGGGTGGTTTGTAGCGTGATGAATGTCACGTAGGATTGTGGCTTCAATCTGCCAACTGTAGAGGCGGGTTTTGCAATCAAATCCATTGCCAGACGCAGATGGGTCTGCAAAACCCGCCCCTAGCAAATATCGCACTTGGTTTACTGATCATTTGTCATGGGTCATTCACGCAGACTAATGACCCATGACCAGTGACCATCTTCCCCAGCTTCTTTACACATCCATCGGATGTCTATACAGCGATCATTTTGCTTTTGCTTCCAGGTTTTCTAGGCGACTTTTTAACTCCTGGTTTGCTTTCTTCAACTGGTCGAGTTCTTCCCGCAGCTGTTTGACGGCCTTATCACTGCCGATGTTACGTTGAACGCGTTGCACGGCTTCCTCGGCGATGCGGCGGACGCGACCATCGGGGGTTTGATCGGCAAGGGATTGGAGAATGCCGATCGCCTTCGGGGTTTCCATTTGCCCCAGTGCGCTCACAACAGATACCTGGGTCAGGAAGAAACTTTCCCTGGATAACTCTTGCAAGCGGTCGAGAATGCGCTGCAGATTGATGTTGGTTTGCCCAGTGGAGATGGCACCAAGGGCACGGATAGAGGCTAGCCGCAATGGTTGGGGGGTGCCAGGGGCGGTATATTCCAGGATCAGATTGAGGGCCGCTTCGGAGGTTTTGAGTTGGCTCAGGGCGGCGATCGCCCCCGATCGGACAACCTCATTCCAACCCTGCCGTTCTTTTAAGACGGACTTCAGCAATTTCAGGGCTTTTTCTTCCTTGGAGTCCGCTAAATTGGCGGCGGCAATGCTCCCCAGCCCACGAATGGCAGCAGCTTCTACGTAGTAGCTAGCATCGCCTTTTTCAGCTAAAGGTTTGAGGGCTTTGTAACTTTCAGTGGTTTTGATGTCTGCCAGGGCTTCAACCGTTGCCCGCCGAACTCTGGCATTGCCATCATGTAAACCTGCCAGTAAGCCCGTAAAGGCTTGATCTAGCTTGATGGTTGCCAGGTTTTTAGCAATTTCTACCCGCACGCCCCAGAATGGTTCCTGGGTAAGAGCGGCGCTCAGGGCTTTGACGGCTTCCAATCCACCTTTCTTTGCCAGCGCTTCTGCCGCATAAATGCGAGCCAGGGGATCGGGATCAAATTGTAGTTGTGCCTTCAATTCAGGCAGAGGATATTCCAGGGTGACGGTCTTGAGGAAATGGTTGCCTGTATCGAAGCTGATGAAGTCGGGTTTGGTTTCTAACGGGAAATAAAAGGCTTGTTCCCGTTCGTGAATGCGGACAGTGAAGGTTTTCAGGGATGGTTTGGTGTCGCCATCGTTCAAATAACCAAACGAAATGGGGACTTTTAGATCAAATAATTCGTTGCGGCTACCGTTATCGTCCTTTGCCTGAGTTTGGGTAACGGTGACTTTTGCTAGATTGCTGTCTCCATCCCAGCTATAGGCAACACTGTAGTCGGGATGTCCACCCCGGAAAACATATTGGTCAAAGAGAAATAGCAGGTTCCGCCCGGTAGCAGTTTCAATGGCCCGTAGCAAATCAACGGTTTCGACGGTGTTGTGGGCATTGTTATTCACGAAGGTGGCGATCGCCCGCCAGAACAGATCTTCTCCCAACTCCGCCCGGATCATGTGGTAGACACAGGCACCTTTCTCGTAGAGGTGGCGATCATACAGCTCAATCGCTTCCCGATACACATGGGTAACGATGGGGCGACGGTAGCGGGAGGCATCCTCATCCAGATAATTACGGGCTTCGTTAAGACGGTAATAGGCCGCATCCTCAGCACCATACTCCTTTTCCGTCCACAATACTTCCGAGTAGGATGCCATGCCTTCCTTAATCCAGGCATGGGACCAGTGTTTGATCACTACCAGATCGCCAAACCACTGGTGCGCCAGTTCATGGGCAACCAGGCTTTCCGTACCGCGATTGTCTAATGCAGCCCGTTCGTCAATCAAGCAGCGATCAGTCAGCAGGGTGGTAGAGGTATTTTCCATTCCACCGAAAATAAAGTCGTCCACGCAAACCTGCGCATACTTGGGAAAGGGGTAGGGATAACCAAACTTTTGACTGAAGAATTCAATCATTTGGGGTGTTTTGCCCATACTCAGGCGGGCTTCCTTTTCCCTGCCCTTTTCAACGTAGTAAGTGACAGCTTTCCCGTTCCATTCGTCTCGCAGTTCAGCAAAGTCACCCACAGCCAGGGTCATCAGGTAGGTGGGATGAACTTCCTGCTGATACCAGTGATAGATCTTGTTGTCCCCATCTACCTCGGTTTTGATTAATTCGCCATTGGAAATCGCGATGAGGGGTTTGGGTACCCGCACCCGAATTTCCGAGGTTGCCAGTTGTCCGGGATAGTCGAAGCAGGGAAACCAGAAGCGGGAGTCTTCATCTTCGCCCTGGGTCCATACCTGGGTGGGTTTGTGGGGGTAATGCTCGTCCGGACTGATGAAGTACAAACCCCGTTGGGGCTTTTCGACGCTGTAGGCGATCGCGAGTTCAATTACCTTCCCTGCTTCCGTTGGTTGTTGTAACCGCACCTGGAGTTGCTCACCATCGTAGTCAAAGTCCTGTTCTTGCGTGCCAAGTTTGACCGATTGGATATTGAGATTTACGGCATCCAGTTTGAGGCTATCAATGCCATGCCTTACTGGATTGAGGCGAATTTTGCAAAGCCCCTGATAACTCTGGTTGGGAATGTCTAACGTCAAATCCAGGAAAATATGCTCGACCTGTCCGGGGCGATCGGGGTTGTAGTGAGGTTTAGCACCGGGTAGTTCAAACGACTTACGACCGTTTTCCTGATCAAAATGCAACTTAGACATGGAAAGACAATTCCTGGTAAAAAAGACGCAGTAAATATTTACTGGGGAATAGGAGATACTACCACTCTTACAGAGTATCGTTTTAGCAACACATCGAAACAATTCACAGAACTTTCTTGGCTGCGAAAAACCTGCTGCAAATCACATTTCGTTTGTAGGGGCAGGTTCAGTAGGGAAACCTGAACGAATATCCAGTATTTGAGCATACCCTATCCTCTTCCCAAAATTGTTAGTCAATCAGGTTACCTTGCCCTGGGCCCACGGAGGGTATCGCTAGAACCACCTTTACCTGCAATAATGGCTCTGGTGCTGTGAAAAAATGGTTAATCAAACGTTCCTATGACTGCCACTGCTAGTCCTCCTCTGTCCCTGGCATCTCGCCTCGTTAATGGTGTCCTTGCAATTAAACCCCTGGCAAATCTGGCGAAACAGCGA
>CAZGDE010000298.1:8851-9319 GCA_964524315.1 uncultured bacterium | reverse complement strand
GCCTACCCCTGGGCATCGGACGATCTGCACCTGCCATTGGTGTCGGTCAGTCCTTCAACTCCACCTATTCCTCTTACTCCAGTCCCTCCAGTTCCTTCGGGGGGGGGCTTTCCCTTAACCGCAAACGGTTGATCGGCTGGATTATTGTGGTCATCGGGTTCTTGTTCATGATCTCTGGGATTTAGGGATTACCTCCATGCCTGCTTCTCTTTTCGTCGAACGTCACGCTCACGGTCTTGCTTTCTACATCAATGGAGATCTGCAATTTGATACGGCAGATGAAGCGCTGTATCACGAATATCTGGTCGTTCCTGCGATCGCCCTGGCTGTCCAGCGATTTCCTCAGACATCCTTACGCGTACTGGTCTGCGGTGGGGGTGATGGCCTGGCAGTACGAGACGCGCTGCGATTCCCAGAAGTAGCAGAAGTAACCCTGGTGGACTACAACCCGGAAGTACTGGAGTTGGG
>CAZGDE010000298.1:0-8841 GCA_964524315.1 uncultured bacterium | reverse complement strand
CGAAGCTGCAACCCATCTGGGCGCTGGTCGGGTCACGGTACACACGGCAGAAGCCTTAGAGTTTCTGACGCGCCTGCCCGCTGCCTGTTACCACGTGGTCATTTGCGACTTTACCTTTCCCACCAGTCCCAATGACACCCGCATCTACAGCCGCGAATGGTTCCAGCAGGTACAGCGAGTCTTGCAACCAACGGGTGTGATGAGTACCAATGGGGTGTCTCCCACTCAGCGAACCCTCGGCTTCTGGTGTTTGTATCAAACATTATTTGCGGCTGATTTACACCCGAAGCCGTTACAGGTAAATATTCCATCCTTTGAGCGGCATGGTTATGGAGATTGGGGCTTCTTTCTGGCAGCAACCACACCCATTACCCGTAGTGAATTAGCAACCCTCCTCCTCCCTCCTGGCTTGCAAGCCTTGTCAGCAGCATCCTGGTTAACGGCGTTTCAACTACCCATGGCGATCGCCAATCAGCGCCATAACGTGCATATCCATACGCTGGACTGTTCCCAGCTATTTTATTACCTGCTCAATCCCCAATTAGAGACTGAAACCAACCCAGCAATTACGACTACGGCAGCCCCAACGGAAACCCCATCTGTCATTGATTTTCTGGCAATTCAGGAAACGGGCACGGGCACCATTGGTGATGCCGATCAATTGCAATTAGAAACAATGGCAAAACTCTGGTTAGACCAGTTAAACCAGAGCCACACTATTGACCCAAACAATATTGATCACCATGCGCACGAACTTAACGCCTTAATTCCAGTGCAGCATCGTTACCACAGTCCCCGCATGACACGGGAATGGTTGGGTTATGTGCGATCGCTACTCACTGAAATTGATCTCAACCAACTGATTAATAGCTTATTAGACCGGGCCCAGGAACTTCCTCCCCAGTTGGCCCGTGAATTGAAGCAATTGGGTGAAAAAATCCGTTCAGGTCAACCACTCACCTACATTTCCGAACACACGACAGAGTTAATTACCATTCTGTCGGTCACACTGATCATGGCCAACCTGACCGCACCCGACTCTGTGTTTGCGAAAGGTTTTTATGGAGGCAGTTCCCGCCGCTACGGGGGCAGTTCCAGTTCATCATCCTGTTACTATGATGCCGATGGTGTTTACCAATGTGGTAGTGGTGGCAATTTTGGTTGGTTTGGTTTCTGGACAATGATTATCGGTGGCGTATGGCTGTTTAATCTGTATAGAAATGGGGATGAATAACGCGAGTCCGGCGGTGCCAGCACCCCAGCTAACGATCCGACCATTAGAATTAACTGATCGCGCCAATTGGGACACGCTCTTACAATCCCATCCTGCTGGATGTTTTATGCAGTCATGGGCCTGGGCAGACTTTAAGGCGCGGGAAGACTATCAAACCTACCGCTATGGCATTTTTGCCGCAGACCAGTTAGTGGGTGGATGTATTTTCTACTTCTACCCGCGCAGTCATACAGCTAACTTTTTACTGGCTCCCGGTGGACCCTGTCTATTGCCCCAATTCCAACAGGAAGGGATGCAGTTATTACTGCATCAGGCAAAACAATTAGCGACCAAACTAGGCGCGATCGCCCTGCGGATCGAACCCCTATGGGCCGAACCATCGCCGCTTTTAGCAGGGTTTGCCCGTGCCCCGGTAGACCTTTTACCCTCAGAAACCTTGCTGATCGATCTGCAACCAGAGACTGCCGATATTTTGCGTTCAATGAAACCCAAGGGACGGTATAACATTCGCGTCAGTCAACGACATGGCGTTGTCACAGAGTTCACAACGGATGCCCAGGCAATTCCGCTCTTTTATGACCTGTTTTGGGCAACCGTGGAACGACAGCAGTTTTTTGGCGAACCCTACGGTTTTTTTATTAATCTCTGCCAAACCCTCTTTGCCGCTGATATGGCCGAAATTGGGCTGGCCCGCTGGCGAGGGGAAATCCTGGCAGCAATTTTGCTCGTTTACTGGGGCGATCGCGCAACCTACCTTTACGGTGGACGTAACCCCGACTATGCCCACGTCATGGCCACCTACGGCCTACATTGGGCAGGCATGCAACGGGCCCGCATCCGAGGTTGTACGGTCTATGACTTCTATGGTTATAGCCGCGATCCCAACCATGCTTATTTCAAATTCTCCCAGTTCAAACGGCAATTCGGCGGTACACCCACTACCACCATCGGGGCCCACGATTATTTCTTCTATGACCGCCTGGCAGACACGTTAATTGGCTTACTCCAGCGTGTGTCCCGCCAATAGTCAAAAAAAGAGGGAGTTTTAATACCCCCTCTAAATATTTGAACCCACATGGATGAAAATGATTGCGTATGATTGCGCTTTTTAATAAGCCAAACCCATACTGCGGGTCGTTTCTGCACCCAGGTAGACCCGGATGCTCAAGAAGTCGGTAGGACAGGCAGTTTCACACCGCTTGCAACCTACACAATCTTCAGTCCTCGGAGATGAGGCAATTTGTCCTGCTTTACAGCCGTCCCAGGGAACCATCTCTAGAACGTCGGTAGGGCAGGCGCGAACGCATTGGGTACAACCAATGCAGGTGTCATAGATTTTGACTGTATGAGACATGTTATGAAGGGCTCCAAATGATCGGCAGTATCTATTTCAGCCAATGGCTTTAGCTGTAATGCTTACTGTTAAAGCCTTAGAGTCAAGGGATAGTTTACCTTACTGTCTGAACGCACTTAGACGAAAGGCTGCAAAACTTCAAAGATTGTAATAGTTGGGGTAAAAATCGGGGCGATCGCGGCTATGTGCAGGGCTGTAACGAATGTCATTGTTCGACTTTTATCTATACCTGGAGCTATCTATACCTGAGGCATACACAAAACAACAGCCAGTCAACATAGCACGTCTGGGAAGGACGGGCGATCGCGACTGGCTGTTATCTTACGTGGCGTTGCTGATTCTAAATCTGACTTAAGCGGTGGGCACCTTTTCCAGGCTAGGGCGCTTCTCTAGAATCAACTTAGAACGCTTCACCAGTTCCGGTACGGGTACTGGATAGTCACCAGTAAAGCACGCCGAACAGAAATGGTTAGAGTCTTCCCTGGTCTCTTCCAGCATGCCCTCCCAACTCAGGTAACTGAGTGAATCAACCCCAATTTGAGCCGCAATCTCACCCACCGACTTGGTCGCCGCGATCAATTGATCCTGACTATCCGTATCGATGCCATAGAAGCAGGGATGGGTAACGGGCGGTGACGAAATCCGCATGTGAACTTCGAGCGCACCCGCATCACGCAGCGCTTTCACAATTTTGCGACTGGTGGTACCCCGCACAATTGAGTCATCCACAATCACGACCCGCTTCCCCATCAGCACATCCTTCAGGGGATTTAGCTTCATCCGGATGCCCGACTCGCGCATGTTTTGCGTTGGTTGAATGAAGGTACGACCAACGTACCGATTTTTAATGAGCCCCTCCGCGTAGGGAATACCCGATGCTTGCGAGTACCCGATCGCCGCTGGGATACCAGAATCCGGGACAGCAATCACGATATCGGCATCAACGGGCGATTCAGTGGCTAACCGGCGGCCAATCCGCATCCGATAGCTGTAGAGACTTTCACTTTGCATGACACTATCAGGACGGGCAAAGTAAATCATCTCAAAGATGCAAAGTTTAGGTTGGGGTTGGGGTGACCAATGAAAGGATGACAGACCATCTGCCGTAATCCAAACAATTTCACCGGGTTCTACATCGCGCAGATATTCTGCCCCAATAATATCCAGACCGCAGGTCTCCGATGCCAGTGCATAGCGGACGGGAGCATTCTCATCCACACAGGGAAGGGTACCAATCACCAGGGGACGAATGCCGTTAGGGTCACGCGAGCCCATTAAACCAATGGGAGTGCCAATGGTGAGACTGAAAGCCCCTTCACAGCGTTTGAACGCACTAATGGCACCTTCTAACCAGTCTTTGCCATTGTTAATTTCCTCGGCGATCGCCAGGGCGATCATCTCAGAGTCAGTGGTTGTTACCAGGTTGAAGTTACTTTTCAGCAACGCTTCCCGCAAAATCGTGGTGTTGACCAGGTTGCCATTATGAGCCAATGCCAAAGGCCCCAACCTGGTGTTGACAACCGCTGGCTGAGCATTAACCACCCGACTGGAGCCAGTGGTGGAATAGCGGGTATGACCGACAGCGATCTGACCAGGCAATTCGTGCAGAATAGACTCACTGAATACCTGGGAAACAAGCCCCATGTCTTTGTGCAGATGCACCTTGTCGCCGTCAAACGTAGCAATACCAGCAGACTCCTGCCCGCGATGCTGTAAAGCATAAAGGCCAAAGTAGGTCAGTTTCGCCACATCTTCCTCGGGGGCATAGACACCAAATACGCCACAGGCTTCCTCTGGCTTATCCGGTCGTACAGTGGAGATGGTCACATCTGCAACTGGATGAGAATCAACAGCAGACTGATCAGGGTTAGTGGCGGGAGTCATGGCGTTCGTTCGGCTCCTGGAAGGTTAAAGAATCGGAACAGGGAACAGGCGATAGACGGCAAATAAGATTTGTAAATCTTAATACCTTTTTAATCTTCCCATCAACTGACGGTTACATACTATTTAGTTTGGAATAGCCTGATTGCGGCGTCATAGTGATGGCAACTCCAAGGGCAATGGTAATTGCTAGAACTGGATGGTGCAGTTACGGATAAAGGGCGGCAGTGTCCTGCAGTATAACTGCGCCAGAATGTTTTACATTGCCAGAGAGGAAGAGATAGCGTGATGCCAGCGATCGCCCATATCTGCCATCCTAACGTTGATTAGCAGATGGTTGTCGGCGGTCACAATTTGCAATGCCCCCTCCTGATCCATCACAACCCCTAGCCGTTGCCAATCATGGCCCAGTTGTTGTTGTAAATAGGATTCCCAAATCTCTTGCCGATGACGCGATACTGATACCAAAATCCGGGCTCCACCTTCGGCAAACAGGAGGTGATCCCACCGGATAGGACGGTGAGAGGTCGACATGGAAGCAACCGGATTTGTTTTGATAGGTAGCTGAATCGTTGCCCCAAAACCACCACTAATACACGACTCTGCCAGGGCAACCGCAACACCACCTTCGGCACAATCGTGGGCAGAATGCACCCACCCCTGGCGAATACCAACCCGACAAACCTCCTGAACCCGCCGCTCCAGATCAAAATCAATCACAGGAGGCCTACCCGTAACTAATTGGTGAATGACTGCCAGATACTCTGACCCGCCCAGGGTAGCAGCCTGATCCACCGCATCTTCGTAACGGGATTCCAGATGCAAGCCCAGCAGGTAGATCAGGTCACCTTCTGCCTGCCAACCCTGACCGCAAATTTTGCTCAAATCGGGAATTAACCCGACCATCCCCACAACAGGGGTAGGGTAAATGGGCTGGGGTTTCCCTTCACTATCCAATGTTTCGTTATACAGGGAAACGTTTCCACCCGTCACGGGAGTATTGAACTCACGGCAGGCCTTTGCCAACCCCCGGCAGGCTTCCGCCAGTTGCCAGTAGCCAATGGGCTTTTCGGGACTACCAAAGTTGAGGTTGTCGGTCACGGCTAATGGTTCCGCACCTACACAACTGAGGTTTCGTGCTGCTTCAGCCACAGCGGCTTTCGCCCCTTCATAGGGATGCAGATAGACATAACGAGGATTGCAATCGACCGTGGCAGCCACCCCTTTACGGTATGTTGTCGCCTGATCAGCCGTTGCAGATGGTTCAGGCTTGCCACTTTCCACAGGACGAATGCGGACAACCGCAGCATCTGCGCCACCGGGCAGAATGACAGTATTGTTTTGTACCTGATGGTCATACTGGCGATACACCCACTGTTTTGAAGCAATCGTTGGACTCGCCAATAATTGCAACAAGATGTCATTCCAACTATGGTGCTTGCCGCCCAGTTCAATGCCATCAGAGGTACAGGCAGGGAGGCTGGCCTCTGTCCAGGCCCATGCTTGACGGGCATATTCGGGTGGTTCTGCCAATAGTTCCCGGTGGTAGATAGGGGTATTATCGGCCAGTGCCGTCGCCGGAATTTCGGCAGCAACGCCTCCTTTAAAGAGAATGCGCACGATCGGTTCAGTGATGACACTCCCAGCAACGACTGCATGCAGCCCCCAGCGCTGAAAAATATCAATCAGTTCCTGTTCGCGTCCCTGATGGGCAACAAATAACATCCGCTCCTGGGATTCGGACAGCAGATACTCGTAAGGCACCATGCCAGTTTCGCGCACGGGAATTTTATCGAGATCGAGTTCAATACCAACCCCACCTTTCGCCGCCATTTCCGCTGTTGAACAGGTGATGCCGGCTGCTCCCATGTCCTGAGCCGCAACCACTGCTCCAGTTTTGAAGGCTTCCAGGCAAGCTTCGATTAAGGATTTTTCGAGGAATGGATCACCAACTTGCACGGCGGGGCGATCGTCCATTGAGGCATCGCTCAGCTCGGCACTGGCAAAGCTGGCTCCGCCCATACCATCCCGCCCGGTGGTGGAACCCACATATAAGACAGGATTACCAATACCTTTAACGCCTGATTTGACAATCTCTGGTGTTTCCATTAAGCCGAGAGCCATCACGTTAACCAGGGGATTGCCCGTGTAGGCAGGGTCAAAGTAAATTTCACCCCCGACTGTTGGCACACCCACACAGTTGCCATAGTGAGCAATTCCTGAAACAACACCATTAAACAGACGCCGGGTGCGGGAGTCTTGCAGAGAACCAAACCGCAGGGAATTGAGCAAGGCAATAGGGCGGGCACCCATTGTAAAAATATCGCGCAGAATGCCACCAACCCCAGTCGCAGCCCCTTGAAACGGTTCAACCGCAGACGGGTGGTTATGGGACTCGATTTTGAAGGCTAGGCGTAGATTGTCACCTAAATCAACGACACCCGCATTTTCGCCGGGACCAACCAGGATCCGTTCACCTTCAGTAGGAAACTGACGCAGGAGGGGGCGGGAGTTTTTGTAGCAGCAATGCTCAGACCACATCACCCCGAACATACCTAGTTCAGCTTTGTTGGGGTGGCGACCCAAGCGGCGGACAATTTCTTCGTACTCCTCTGAGGTGATGCCCTCTGCGGCAATTTCTTCAGCGGGAAAGGGAGCAGGTGTGACAGACATAGGGAGCCCTGGGAAATTACACCAGTATGATATGCAAACGGGTTTATTGTATCGGTATTTTGCGCTTTTCCAAGGGGTTAGTCGGTACGATCGCGCTGTCGATTCGTCACCGGAATTTCGGTAAAGACGATCGCGTTACCGCTTAAGTCCAATGCGGTAAATTCACGGCTACCCCAGGGTTGCGTCGTGAGACTACTGTGAGGGTGAATGACCATGGTGGCTTGAAGTTCTTGATAGAGGGCATCGATGCCAGTCACACTAATCCGACAACTGGTATTTTCGGCAATGTGGCGATCGCCACAACGCCAGAGATGAATTTGGATGTGGCTACGACTCAAGCCGGCATAATCATCCTGCCGAAAGTCTAACTTGAAGCCCAGGCGTTGCTGGTAAAAGGCGATCGCAGCTTCCAGATCCAGGGCTGGCAATACTGGGGTAGCGTGCAGCAGTTGGGGCGTGCTCATTGGTAATAGCGTGCAGGATCACTGGTTGGACTCTATCCATTCTCGGAAAACGCGAAGAGCCGTCATCAGTCCCAGGGAGTCGCTTTGTTCGATAAACTCAATAATTTTGCTCGTTGGGAGAAAGGGAAAGGCAATGCTATGGGTTGATTCAACGTAGCGATCGCCATCCCAGCAATACACGAGCAGGTTTCCTTTGAAAAAGTCATCACCCACTTTGCTGACATAACGCCACACTTCTGGAACCCCTAGCTGCTCATAAAGCGGCAGTTTATCAATGGCACTTTTGTTCAGTGCTACTTCCAGCACCAGATCGGGCGGTGGGTCTTGGGGAAGGTCAATTGTGTGTCTCCCCCGTATGTCAGGCTCATGCTGGATATAGTAGGCGGTGTCAGGTTGGGTGCCGATTTGTTGATCTAGCCGTTTGAGGACGGGGGCCTTGTAGCTTTCGACCCGAAACTTCACCTCATCGGCCAATACCAGAATCAGAGACTCGATCAGTTTGTGGCACCGTTCATGCTCGTCCAGTGGGGTCATCAATTCTAACCGGCCACGGGCATAGGTAAAACGGGTTGTGCGGTCTTTGCCCGTTTCAGCTAAGAGTGCTTCAAATTTCTGCCAACTGACTTTTTCTAAGACAATCCGCTGCTCACTGGGTGGTGGTCCTTTTGGCATACGTCTCCCCTTAAAATGATCAACCTCTCTCCATTAACTCATTTTGCGGGGCATTCCTGGCAGGCGATCGCGCGGGATCCGGTACAAGCGGGGTCACAGCAGCACCTGAGCCAACGGGATACGAGATTATTTGTCAGAGGGGTTAGCAACGTGTCATCCCTCTGACAAATAACTCACTGAAATAATCCACTTACAGCTATTCCTGCCTGAATAAACCACATCTTGTGTAAGGGCGAACGGCCGTATAGCCACAGGGTAGGGCTTCGCTAACACCCCTACCCTGTGGCTAACTCATCGGAGAACTGCTGTAGGATCGCGGATTGATTCAATCCGCAAACTGTAAGGGCGGGTTTAGCCGATCAATCTGCATCTAGCAATGATTTGACCGCAAAACCCGCCCCTACGAAATATTGAACTTATTTAGTTCCCATTCATTAGCCAGTGAGATGGCTCAACACGGTTACCTAGGGGCAATAGCTAAAGTTGCTTTCATTCACGCCCACCCGGCTGTTATGAACCCAACCCGTACCAGAGGACAGGAAGAGAGGTGCGCGTGTCACGTC
>CAZGDE010000297.1:0-9360 GCA_964524315.1 uncultured bacterium | reverse complement strand
CCTCAATTTTGCTCCACACTACGAATGGTGGACAATCCTGGTCACGGGTACCGTTAAGTGAAAAGCTCCCAGGTTCTCCTAATACGGTAGTAGCTCTGGGTTCCCAGGCTGCGGAAATGACGACTGATATTGGTGCAATCTACCGGACAGCCGATGGTGGTAGAACGTGGAAGGCGATGGTAGAAGAGGCTGTCGGGGTGATTCGGAATATTTCTCGATCGCCCGATGGTAAGTATGTTGCAGTTTCCTCCAGAGGGAATTTTTATTCAACCTGGAAACCCGGTCAAGCGGCCTGGGAACCCCATAATCGCAATAGCTCTCGGCGGGTACAGAATATGGGCTTTACTGCCGATGGTCGGTTGTGGATGCTGGCACGGGGTGGTCAGATTCAGTTTACTGACCCCGTTGATGTTGGGGCATGGCAAGATCCGGTGAATCCAGAATTTTCCACTAGCTGGGGCTTACTTGACCTGGCTTACCGGACACCAGATGAGGTCTGGGTGGCAGGTGGTAGTGGCAATCTGCTGCGCAGCTCGGATGGTGGACTGACCTGGGAAAAGGATAAAGCAGTAGAGGATGTTCCCTCTAACCTCTATAAGATCCTGTTCTTTGGTGAAGACCAGGGCTTTATTCTGGGCCAACGAGGAACCATACTGCGCTATGAACCAACCGCAGCTTAGAGTTTGACATTATGAGTTACAAGTGTTGCGTTTTGTATCAGCTTGGTTGAGCTAAAACTAACGACTCATAACTTGTAACTCATAATTCCGCTGTCCCCTCTGTCCCGTATGATAAGTATTGAGTTTTTGCTTAAAGTTCTGTGGAGGAATCTGAATGGCTGGAACAACAGGTGAGCGTCCGTTTGGTGACATCGTTACAAGCATCCGTTACTGGGTAATTCACAGCATTACCATTCCGGCATTGTTTATTGCTGGTTGGCTGTTTGTCAGTACTGGCTTGGCATATGACGTGTTTGGTACGCCCCGCCCCAACGAATACTACCCAACTGGGCAGCAGGTCGCTCCGATCGTGTCTGACCGCTATGAAGCAAAACAACAGATTGAAGATTTTCTTGCGAAGTAGTTTTAGTCGCCGTTTAGCAATATGACCAGCAATACTCCAAATCAACCGGTTTCGTATCCAATTTTTACAGTCCGCTGGCTGGCGGTTCACACCCTGGCTGTACCTACTGTATTTTTCCTGGGCGCGATCGCCGCTATGCAATTCATTCAACGATAAGGAAACACCATGATCAGAGGAACATCAAACCCCAACAAGCAACCTGTTGAGTTAAACCGGACATCTCTTTACCTGGGCTTGCTACTTGTTTTTGTCCTGGGTATTCTTTTCTCCAGTTACTTCTTTAACTAGTGGGTTATTTGCCGGACGCTTGTTCCGGCACGTTTATTTCTATCGCTTGTTTTGTTAGGAGGCAATTATCGTGCTTAGCTCTGGAAGAATTCCTCTGTGGATTGTTGCAACGATCGCCGGACTGGGTGTCATTACTGTACTCGGTTTGTTCTTCTACGGTGCTTATGCTGGTTTAGGCTCGTCCCTGTAGGTCAAACAGCCAGCCATTGTGCAGTTATTTCCATCGTAAAATCCACGTATCCAGGTAAACCATTCTGGATACGCGGATTTTATTGATGCTTATTGAAAATTTCGTAAAAAAATAGGGGCGCAAACCCTTGCGTCCCTACAAAGAAACCCTACAGGAGAAATCTGGCTTGAGAATTCTGTGTGGGCAAATAGCTATTAAGGCCATCAGGAGATAGGACTCAGGTATCAAACCCTTCTAAAGATACAACTGGTAAGTCTGGCGGAATTACTTTGCGTTCAATGCCGACCTTGTGGCTTTCCCGTTGAGTATGCATCTCAATCGCGATCGCCTCAAAGCGCACCTCCAGGCTGCCAAATGGCACTGTAAGTTGGGTAATTGCTTCCAGATGCCCCAGGCCAGTTGGGAGAAAGTCCAGTAGCCAGCGAGGCCCATCTAACAGCGAGCGGGACTGGCGATCAGTGACCCAGAGCTTGACATAAATACGTGATGTGACATTGGGGAGTTTGACCCGAATATTAACTGGTTGGCCAGAAACAAGCTCACCTGTTGTGATGTCTAATTCGGGTAGGGGGACAGGTTCATCATCTGGCAATATAGACAGATCAATCTTGTCAATGGTCGTCTCAGTTACTTCTGGTACTTTTCTGCCACGTCGTTGACGATTGGGCGGAGTCACAGGTTCATCATCCACAACAAACTCTGCCGTTGCTCCCCCTTTTTCTTCGGTAGGGGGCTGCACTGGTGCTGATTCCCACGTTGCTGCTCGTTCCGGGTAGAGATTATTCCGGAGCCAGTTTGATAATTCGGTATCTGTGGCAAGGGAACTCAGCCGGGTGAGAAAACGATCCTGTAATCTGAGAGACTGAAACCCCATCTGAATTGGTGAAGGCAGATCAATTTGATGGGATTCTTCCTCGATGGGGCTGTCAGACTCGGTGGTATCCAGGTCTTGGTGCGTGGCCGGTGCGGTCGATGGGGAAATTGGGGGTGCGCTTGCCTCTGCCTCCGCAATCAGGTCTGGTACTGGTGTTGAATCATCCTCGTGAGCTGAACCTTCTCCATCTGTGACTTCTAGCGGGGTGGTGACTAGAGGGGAGGCCACTTCAACCGGCTCCGAGAGCGGTGCAGTTGTATTTTCTGTGTTTGGTACAGATGCGGGCTCAGCCGGCGGCACGTCTAACGGCAGATCGGTCGTTGGCTGGTCCACCTGATGGGTTGGTACCCCAAATGCGGGTAACTCGATCTTAGAACGAGGTTGATCAGGATCGGGGTGGTAAAGTTGCGGTGGCAGGGGTTGACCTGCTAGAGAGGGGAACCGAACAGGCGCTTCGGTTGGTTCGACAGGCTCCGGTTCCGAGTCCAGAAAGGATAGATTGAGTGATGGTGGTGCCTGTTCCTTAGCTAACCGTTGTGATAGTTCTAACGGTAAGTCAAGGCGTTCGTCCTCTGTCTGAGCTGCCAGTGTTTCATCTAACACCTCATTCAGTTTGGCCAATTCGCCCACTAATTCTTGCGGATCAGCCGTGATCGTGAATGATTGACTGGTCAAAGTAATGAGTGATTGTGCTTGATCTGGTAAATAACCACACAGCAAAACTTCCCCTAAGACCAGATGGGTCGTTGTATCCTGCGGTAAAGAAAAGCTAAAGGAAAATGGTATAGCTTCTGATTGATTGGGCAGGGGATAGCGATCGCTAACCAGAATTTGTAAGCTTTGCGGGTCACGCAGATAAAGCTGTAATTCCTGCGCAGTTGCGCCGGATAGATTGAGTGCTTGTTCCTCACTAGCCCAAGGATCGGTTTCTGTAGGGGTTTGGCTGGTGATCTGACTGGTGAAATTGCTGGAGGATAGGGGGCTGTCGGTTCCTGCCACAGTTAGCGGCTCGACCGTAACCAACCCTGTCAGTGTGAGGGTTTGACCACGACTGGCAACTAATGTTTCCTGTGCCAGGGTCAATCGGAAGGCTTCCCCTGATGGGAGTGTGTAGCCTGGGGTGACGTCATTACTGCCAGTGGCGATCACTATTGGCTGGTCAGAGGGGAGGTTGGGGGGGGTAACTGGTGCGACCTCACTACTTACTGGCGCAGGACTGGAGGCAATCCGTTCAGTCAGATCATTATTACCGGCCAGGTCAAAGTCGCGTAAGACCTCATCAACCAGTTGATTTGACATCTGTTCCGCAATTTGGAACAGTCGATCCATCGATGCACTCAGAATTTCTGCTACTTCTGGAGTGAGTGTTGTTGGTGCCGGGTTTTCAGGAGGGGAGATCGCCTCGCTGGGAGCGATTGGCTGATCAGCCAGGGCCTGATCGGTATCAGATGCTGGAGTGGTCGACTCGGGAACTGACTCATGGGGTGGATCAGAAGCAACCGTATCTGCGTTGGTAACGACTCCATTCGCCACAAATCCGTTGGAAGACGGTGTGACTAACGGGGTTTCAGGTGACGGTGTTGCTGTTTCTATCTGTGAATCAGTTGGAGTTTGGGTTGACCAGTTCGGTTCCCAGATGTCCTCTTCTTCTGCATCGTTGGCAGATACCTGCAGCTTAACCGCAAACTGCCAGGCATCTCCAACCAGTTCTGACATTAAGTCAGTGGAGGTACAGTGCAATTCCCATAGGCCCGGTTCCAGACGCGTAAAAGGAATGACGACCATCAAACCTTCTTTGCTTGTTTGACCAGTGCGCTTTTGAATGCGGCGTTTGGGATGATCCTCATCAATAACTAGATGGCTGACCCGAATTTGAACTTCCGCATTGGACCATCTGGAACGGGCAACGATTCGGTAACGCCCCTCCAGAATTTCAACGGCGGGTGAATCAAGCGGCAACCAGGAGCGATCGCCTTCTTTTTGCAGTAAAAATTCCCAATCTTTCATCCCACACCTGCTCCAGGGACTCCCGATAGATTCACCGAACTACATGCCGCAACTTATAACACTAAATCTGGCGGCCAAAAATGAATATTTCGCCTTAAGGCTTCAGATAATACCTAAATATGGTGGCTGGTGCAAATATCTTTATATTCTGTTTATGATTGTTCAAGACTGGCAAGAAGTAGGTGTAAGGTTCCCTGATCGTTCCCGATAAACACTAGAGAGTTCTCTAAAGGCACACACTTACAGTCTTGCCAGAATGCCAGTGAAACGTGTGACCAGGGGTATTAACGCTTGCACGTCTCTGGTTGCTGCTAATCCCTGATGCACTTCCTGAATACTGGTGACATCCTCTGCTGTGCAACTGATCTCATTCTCCAGGATTCTGCAACGAATTTCTGCGAACGTCATCATTGCTTTGTCCAACTCTTCTTTGAGGTATGCCTTAGGTGCGGAGGTTGATGTGTACCGGACATCCAATTCGTTAATGACAGACGAAGCTGTTTGCAGAAAAAGGGTGTTGCGATCGGTCATACCAGTACTGTTGCTGATTCCGCATCAAGCATAAACGATTAAAGCGGATTGCTGTAAGTTGTCGCCAACGCTGCCCTGATACCCTATTCCCCCATGACATGGACAAACAGTTCGCGGGTGTGCCCATGTTGACGGTGTTCCCAAACGTATATTCCCTGCCAGGTGCCTAAGACGAGTCGACCGTTATTGATGGGAATTTGCTCGGACGTACTGGTAAGGGCGGTGCGAATATGGGCGGGCATATCATCAGGGCCTTCGGTGCTGTGGATATAGTTCTCCCACTCCGGTACCAGCTTGGCAAAGAAGTTTTCTAAATCGCGCAGCACATCGGGGTCAGCATTTTCCTGAATGACCAGACTGGCAGAAGTATGGCGCAGAAAGATGGTACATAGACCCGTTTTGACCCCTGATGCCGCTACGATCGCCTGGACTTTGGGGGTGATTTTAGTGAGGGATTTGCCGTTGGTGGGGAGTTGGAGCGTTTGCTGGTAGTGGGGCATGATGTGATTTCCCTGACGACTCTTATTTACCTGGCAGCTTAGCGGCATCAATATTAATGAATGGTAGTGCCCCACTGCCACCCATAACGGTAGGAAATTTTCCGTCCCACTTGTCGATCGCCTGTTTCTGCAGCAACTCTGGCGTCAGGGTTTCGCGGAGTAAACGCTGGGCTTCGGCCTGTCCCTTTGCCCGGTTAATATTTGCCTCTGCTTCCTGCTCCGCTTCCTGGGCGACATAAACAGCGCGTTGGGCCCGTTGTTCAGCAATTTGTTTCTCCTCAACAGCTTTCGAGAATTCTGGGGAGAAGGTGAGATCGACGACACTGGTATCCAGGACGATAATGCCGTATTTTTCCAGGCGATCGCCCAGGGCGGCATCAAAATCTTGCTTCAGTTCATCTCGCTTGGTGATTGACTCTTCCACGGTGCGACGGGCAGCAGCAACCTTAAAGGATTCCTGCGTCTGGGGCGCAATGATTTTAGACACAATATTTTGCAAGGTTCCCTGGGTGCGCCGGATTGTGACGACCTGCGTTGGATCAAGGCGAAAGTTAATCGCAAAACTGGCGGATAGTTCCTGTAAATCCTTAGTCGAGCTTTGGGCAGGTACTTCGAACTTCTGCACCGTGACATCATAAATGTCTACCGCTGAAACCAGGGGGGGCTTGAAGTGAACCCCCTCCAGCAAGGCCCCGTCTTGGGCTTTACCCAAAACGCTGAGTACCCCCGCTTGGCCGGGGTTAATAATGACGAATGAATTAAGCCCAATGATTGCCAGAATGCCTACCAACGTTAACAAAAGAGTGGTTGATAGGCTCTGTAGCTGACTTTTCACGATTCTTTTTCCTACATATGCGTCATTTACGACGATAGGCGATCGCTAAACAGGATGGGGCGATCGCTATGAAAGTCTTAGGCTTTAGCGATCAGGTTTTGCTGCCTGGGGACTCCCCGAACGCCCCCCAACTCGTTACGCTTAATTAGCAGATACATTTGCAATGGTGTGACGCTGAGAACGGCATGGGAATCGCGATTGACTTTGGTACCAGTAACACAGTAATTACCCGGTGGAATCGGGCGACCCAACAACCAGAAACCCTCACTTTACCGGGGATAAGTTGGAAAACGGCACAGAACCCGCCTCTCATTCCCAGTTTGCTGTATGTGGAAAATGCGGCGACTGATCAGGTAATCGTGGGTCAGGCAGTGCGCGATCGTGCCCTTGACCTGAGTACTGACCCCCGCTTCTTCCGCAACTTTAAGCGGGGCATTGGTGCCAGCGTCCAGGGGTTTTTACCTGAACTAGATGGGCGAATCGTCAACTTTGAAAAGGTTGGACAGTGGTTTCTGACCCAGGTGATTCAAGCGCTGAAAACCAGCGAGCCAGAAGCGGGTCAATCCATTGTCTTTACCGTGCCGGTAGACAGCTTTGAGTCCTATCGTCACTGGTTAGGGCGTGTGTGCGACTTGCTCCAGGTGGAACAGGTTCGCATGCTGGATGAACCAACCGCTGCGGCCCTTGGTTACGGTCTGACGGATCGACAGACTTTATTAGTGATTGACTTTGGTGGTGGCACGCTGGATTTGTCGCTGGTGCAGTTGGATAGTGGGAGCCAGTCTGCCACCAAACCTCTTGGCTTTGTGTTGAAGTGGGGGCAAAAGTCCTTTGCGGAGCAATCTGGCCAGAAGCCGAAAATTGCCCGTGTCCTGGCCAAGGCGGGCCAAAATTTGGGCGGTTCGGATGTTGATAATTGGCTGGTGGATTACTTCGCGGCGACGCAGAATTTGGCGGTTACACCATTAACCGTGCGATTGGCGGAGCGACTCAAGATTCAGCTTTCCCTCCAGTCGGAGGCACAGGAGGTTTATTTTAATGATGAAACCTTTGATAGTTACGAGTTAAAGCTCAGTCGCACCCACTTTGAGGAGATTCTGCAGCAACATCAGTTCTTTCAGCGGTTGGATGATGCTATGTCCCAGGTCTTACAACAGGCCCGACGACAGGGAATTGGTATAGACGATATAGACGCCGTCCTGCTGGTAGGTGGTACGGTGCAAATTCCGGCAGTCCAAACCTGGGTGCAACAATACTTCCCTGCCACCAAAATTCGTTGTGATAAACCCTTTGAGGCGATCGCCCAGGGCGCGTTGCAACTGAGCCAGGGAATTGAACTGAAAGATTTTCTCTACCATAGCTATGGCATTCGTTACTGGGATCGGCGGAACAACTGCCATAACTGGCATCCCCTTGTGCGGGCGGGGCAGGCTTACCCGATGACGGAGCCGGTGGAGTTGTTACTGGGGGCTTCGCTGGATAACCAGCCCAGTATTGAGTTGATCATTGGTGAACTGGGGTCGGAATCTGACCAGACGGAGGTTTACTTTGATGGCGATCGCCTGGTTACCCGACGGGTGGGTGCTGGACAGACTCAGGTACAACCTCTGAATGACCGGGATGGTGCCCGCAATATTGCCAAACTGGATCCGCCCGGACACCCTGGTAGCGATCGCATCAAGGTTTTGTTTCGGGTGGATGAGCAACGGTTTCTCCGGATCACCGTTGAAGATTTGTTAGCTTTACGTACCCTGTTAGATGACCAACCAGTTGTGCAGTTGAGCTAGGAGCGCAAATCTGGTCACACTAAAAGCTATGATCTGGATACTGACCATTCGTTAATGAGAGTCCGAAAACTTTACACTCGTGGACTTAGAACAGATATTTAAAACTCCCAACCCCATTATTGGCGTTGTCCATTTGCTGCCGTTGCCAACATCTCCCCGTTGGGGAGGCGGTTTGAAGGCGGTTATGGATCGGGCCGAACAGGAAGCAACTGCCCTCGCATCGGGCGGGGTAGATGGGATTATTGTCGAAAACTTCTTTGATGCGCCGTTTGCTAAGGATCAGGTCGATCCAGCCGTGGTCAGTGCTATGACGCTCATCGTCAATCGCTTAATGAACATGGTTCCCCTGCCGATTGGCATTAATGTCCTGCGGAATGATGCTCACAGCGCCCTGGCGATCGCTACCTGTACTAATGCCCAGTTCATTCGGGTCAATGTTTTGACAGGAGTGATGGCTACTGATCAGGGGTTGGTAGAAGGTCGAGCCCACGAACTGCTACGGTATCGGCGGGAACTGGGTAGTGATGTCAAAATTTTTGCTGATGTTCTCGTTAAGCACGCTCGCCCGCTCAGCTCTCCTAATCTGACCGTCGCTGTCCAAGACACGATTGAGCGGGGACTGGCAGATGCGGTGATTCTCTCTGGATGGGCGACTGGCAGCCCACCCAGTCTGGAAGATTTGGAACTGGCAACCGATGCGGCAAATGGTACCCCTGTGTTTATCGGTAGTGGAGCTGACTGGGAAAATATTCCAACGCTGATGTCAGCGGCGGATGGTGTCATCGCTTCCAGTTCGTTAAAGCGACATGGGCGGCGTGAGCAGCCTATCGATCCAATCCGGGTGAGCCGTTTTGTCGAAGCAACCCGTCGTAGTTGTGCCGCTAAAGTCGAAATGCAGTCTGTTGCTTCAGTGAAGCTACATTCTTAGGGGGTGGCAGCCAAAGAAGTTTAGGACACAGATGGATAGGTGTAACTGCGTGTAGGGGGGTGGCATTTGGTCAAAAGTCCTTGCTATTGCCAGAAGCTTTGGCCAAATGCCGCGCCCCTACAGGTAAAGATAAAGTTGTTCAATTTATTTAATCCATTTATTTAATCCACTTATTTAATCCACGAGCCTTAGCGCCTGAAGCAAGGCAAGGGGCCGCAGACGGAAGGTAAACTTCCATGATCTCTTTTGTGGAAATCTTTTTGTGAAAACCTAAAAAACTTGGATGTTACCTGCGGCTCGCTGCCTTTTTGGTTTTATCCCGTCTAACCCTTTGCCC
>CAZGDE010000296.1:1429-9388 GCA_964524315.1 uncultured bacterium | reverse complement strand
TTTCAGGACGGTTTCAGGGTTATCCACCTGTAAACAGGCGATCGGCGATGTGGTAGGGAGGAGAAGTGTTGCTAGATTCTCTCCCGCTTCCTGCAGCAATTGTGTCAGGTGCCGCATATTTTCCCAGAGGCGATCGCGCCGCCGGGGCTCAGTTTGGCAAATGTGAATTGCCGTTAAGGCGGCGGCTGTATCAGCCGGAGAGAGTCCGGTAGTGTAAATCCAACTGGAAGCACGATTTCTCAGAAAGTCGATCAGGGGGGTGGTACCAGCAACATACCCTCCCAAGCTACCCAATGCCTTGCTGAGAGTACCCATCTGAATCAGGGGTCGCCCTGTGCAATGAAAGTGTTCGACACAACCAGCTCCGGTTTGGCCCATGACACCAGTTGCATGGGCTTCGTCCAGGAGGAGCATGCACTCAAACTGTTCTGCCAGGTCGAGCAGTTCAGGTAGGGGACAGAGATCGCCGTCCATGCTAAAGACACTGTCCGTCACGATCAGGCAACGGCGGTATTGGCTGCGATCTCGCTCCAGGATTTGCCGCACCTGCTCAACCTGGCAATGGGGATACTCTACAACGGTGGCACCACTGAGAATTGACCCATTCTTGAGGCTGGCATGGTTGTACTGATCTGACAGGATCAGGTCGCGTTTACCAACCAGGGCACTAATCGTCCCAATGTTTGCCAGGTAACCGGAACTGAAGACGATCGCATCGTCGGTTTGTTTCAGTTGGGCGATCGCCCGTTCCAGTTCCCGATGCAGTTCCCGGTGACCGCTAATCAGGCGCGAACCCGTGCTGCCTGTCCCATATTCCTGGGTGGCGGCGATTGCGGCGGTAATGAGGCGATCGTCACCTGCCAGCCCTAAATAATCGTTACTGGCGAAGTTGAGCAAAGATTGACCATGCCGCTGGATAACCGCCCCCGGCCGACCCGCAATCGGTTGCACGGAGCGGTACCAGTTTGCCCGGCGAATGGTGTCTAGAGCTTGCTCCAGCCAACCGTAGGGATCGGACATTAGCCCAACCCATTCAACTGCATGTAGCTCAGGAGCCAGTTGGCGATCGTGGCACGGCGAGTTTTACGGGGAATCAATTCATCGACCTTGTATCCACCAAACCCCAATTTCTCCTTGAGTAATTGCTTATTCTCTGCCGGGATGGAACGGGTTAGCTTAACCGTTGCCGGACGGCTATCAATAAAATCAGGTGGTTCGGGGTAGGCTTCGCGCCAGTCTGGGGCAACGGCGGCATTGTCCCAGCTATTGTCGGGTTGGCGCTGGTAGCCGAGTCCCTGCCAGACGAGGGCATTGGCAGTGGCATCGTCAATGGTGTCGTTAATGATGCCCCAGATGGTATCAGTAGTCAGTGGTGGTAGATCAGTCATAGGTAAGATATGGAAATCATTCGTGCCCATACGTTCATTGCTGGACAAGTTCAGGGAGTTGGTTACCGCTTCACAACGCAAACGGTGGCGCGACAGTTGGGAGTTAACGGTTGGGTGCGAAACTTACCAGATGGACGGGTTGAGGCTATTTTTGAAGGTACCAGAGAACAGGTCGAAGCGATGCTGCGTTGGTGCCATGAAGGGCCACCGG
The DNA here is from genome assembly GCA_964524315.1 of uncultured bacterium. Classification (GTDB taxonomy): domain Bacteria; phylum Cyanobacteriota; class Cyanobacteriia; order Leptolyngbyales; family Leptolyngbyaceae; genus CAZGDE01. Next base: position 7,789 of record CAZGDE010000296.1, on the reverse strand, counting down.
GGGGAAGTGTCAGTCACGTTGAGGTGACATACGAGGCACCGGAAGGACTACGCGAATTTGGGATTCGGCGGTGATGGGCGATCGCAGTTGTCGCAGCCAAAAGCTTAATTAGTCAACGTGTTGAGTGGGTTGGATGTTGCTGATCAGAAATATGAATCCCCTAGGGGCAGTTCGTGTTCGCGCCTTGTCTCCATCGGAGACACCGCCCCTACAACAGATAGGCGTGTCTGCAAATCATATCCGCACACAGCAATGCCGCAGGCTTCACTTAAAGATTCGCTTTTGCGCGCAACTACAAAGGGATATTCGCATGGCAAATATCCCTTTGTAGTTGCTATTGAGATGACAGGACTTAGACAGTCGTGATGTCTTTTTCTTTATCGGCGAGGATTTTTTCGATTTCGGCGGTGTACTTATCGGTTAGTTTCTGAATTTTGTCCTGGGTATCCCGTGATTCGTCTTCGGAAATGTCGCCTGCTTTTTCCTGTTTCCGCACGGAATCGACCGCATCCCGGCGAATGTTACGGATGGAAACTTTACCTTCTTCTGCGAGTTTGGCCGCCATTTTGACCAGTTCTTTCCGGCGATCGCTCGTCAATGGTGGAATGTTAAGCCGAATGATGGAACCGTCATTGTTGGGGGTCAACCCCAAATCAGACATCTGAATGGCTTTTTCGATCAATCCTAACGAGGTGCGATCGAAGGGTTGAATGGCAATGGTAGAAGCATCGGGTACGCTGATGCTGGCTAACGACTTCAGTGGGGTGGGTGCACCATAATACTCCACTGTAATTCTGTCTAGAAGGGACGGATTTGCCCGTCCGGTGCGAATGGTATTGAATGACCGTTGAGTTGCCTCAACTGACTTGTGCATATGGTCTTCAACATCAGCTAACTTCACAAAAACCTCCGACAAGCGTTCCAATTTGTTCTCCCATCACCGCTCGGCGGACATTGCCCTTAACGGATAGGTTAAAGACAATGATGGGGATATTATTGTCCTTACATAAGGATATGGCAGTACTGTCCATAACTCGTAGATCTTGAGTCAGAATATGCCCGTAGTTCAATGTCTGGTAGCGACGGGCATTTGGATTGGTACTGGGATCAGAGTCGTAGACACCATCAACCTTCGTGGCCTTAAACAAGACATCGGCACCAATTTCAGCCGCGCGTAAAGCTGCCGTGGTGTCGGTTGTAAAGAAGGGATTACCGGAACCAGCACCGAAAATAACAACTCGCCCTTTCTCTAAATGCCGGATGGCCCGTCGCCGGATATAGGGTTCTGCTACTTCCTGCATCGAAATGGCAGTTTGAACCCTAGTTGGCACACCAATGCGTTCTAACGCATCCTGTAGTGTCATGGCGTTCATGACTGTGGCAATCATGCCAATGTAGTCAGCCGTGGCGCGATCCATACCGGATGCTGCCCCTTTCACGCCCCGAAAAATGTTACCGCCACCTACCACGATCGCAATCTGAACGCCACTGGCAGCGACATCAGCTACTTCCTGAGCAATATCCTGAACAATTGTTCCATCAATTCCGTAGGACAGTTCGCCCATAAGGGCTTCGCCGCTTAGCTTAAGCAAGACCCGCCGATACGTTAATCCCATGTAGTAATTCTTTTCCCAAATCCAAGCTGTCCTCAACCTAACGATAGCATTAAGACGCAAATTGCCAGGACACTAACAAGGCGGGAGTTAAGTGCGCCACTTGACGGAACAACCAACGGGTTGGGTCGAAGTAGGAACGATCTTTTCTCCTTGGAGTACCTGGGCGATCGCGTCTCGGAGATAAGTAGACTTCACCGCTGCCGGATCATTCGGGCTATCGTCAATGCACCCACTGTAACAAAGCACCCCTTCCTGATTGAGCAGGAAGACATGGGGTGTTGTGGTCGCCCCAAAACTTTGGGCAACTTCCTGGGTAATGTCACGCAAGTAAGGGAAGTTGACCTGGTTGGCGGTTGCAAAACTCTTCATGTTCTCGAAGCTGTCATCAGGATATTTTGTATCGTCGTTGGAGTTGATCCCAATTAAGGTAAACCCCTGCGCTTGAAAATCGGCCTGAATTTGCTTGAGCCGTTCCAGGTAAAGCTTGACGTAGGGGCAATGGTTGCACATAAACACCACACCCACCGCCCGAAACCGTTCTAAATAACGGGCTAAGTGATGCACCGTTCCATCAATTCCCGGTATTTCAAAATCGGGAGCATAACCGCCAATTAATGTACCAGTCACTTCCATGACGCTGAATCCTGCTACTTGAATTACCAACCTTTTGAAACTGCCTGATATCCAATAAGTTTATAGACCAATTTGGCAGCAGTGAACTCAGAGACGACAGAATCGGTAATGGGGGCGAGTTCCATCACATCACAACCAACGACTTCATGGCTGGCAAAGATCTGTTGCAAAAAGTTCAGCAGGGAATACCAGTTCAAACCGCCCGGTTCCGGTGTGCCCACACCGGGAATCAGCGTTGGGTCAATGCCATCCAGGTCAATGGTGATAAAGACCTTGGGGGTAGCGATCGCCTTTAGTGCCCGTTCCATCCAATCTGGTTGGGTGGCAATTTCCCGCGCCCGGATGACCACCAGTTCCTTCTCTTTGATCAGATCCGCTTCTTCCTTGCAAATACTGCGAATCCCTACCTGCACGGTTGGTAGCCCCATCTCGACGACCCGGCGCATGATGCAGGCGTGGTTGTGGATCGAACCTTCATATTCGTAGCGCAGATCGCCGTGGGCATCGACCTGGACAACGGTGAATGCCTCACCCGGATAAGCCTGCCGATAGGCTTCGACGATACCCGTCGTAATACTGTGTTCGCCCCCCAGGGAAATGACAAATTTGCCAGCCTGGGTCAGTTTGTAAACGGCTTCCTGTACTGCTTGGAGCATGCCTGCTGCCGTCACTGTACCGTTGCGGGTATCCGCGATCGCACCATGCGTCCAGATGCCGACCTCCCACATTTCGCGATCGTGGTCGTCGTCATAGACCTCAACCTGTTGGGAGGCATCTAAAATCGCTGATGGGCCGTTCTCGCAACCACGACGGTAGGTGGTTGTCGCTTCGTAGGGAATCGGCAGAATGGCGACACGGGCATGGTCATAGTCTGCCGCATAGTCAGCGCCCAGAAATGGCAGTTCAGTAACAGGAGTTTGCACCAACATGGCAGGAATCGTTCAAGCAACACCTGATCCTGACACAATCCTGGCAAAAATGGCTACTGGCGAAGTAACGGAGAAGATCCGATCAGCTTAATAAAAGTTTGTCAAAATATTGGTAGAGCCGAGCGGCTTTTTGCTCCGCCAGGAGAATGTTGCTGTTGGCTCATGTCTGTTTCTGCCACCTATTGTCCCTACCCCTGTCCTATGACTCTGTCCTCCACCCCGATCGCCCCTAACCCCACTACCCAAACCTGGAGCTGGCAAGGATTTCCCATCACTTACCAGACTGCGGGTACGCAGGGGGCGGCAGTCGTGCTGGTGCATGGATTTGGTGCGTCGCTGGGGCACTGGCGCAAGAATATGTCGGCGCTGGCAGAGTCCTTTCGGGTTTATGCGATCGACCTGATTGGGTTTGGTGGCTCTGCCAAACCAACGCCTGGTAAGTTGAAAGCCGGTGAGCAGATTGAGTATACGTTTGAAACCTGGGGCCAGCAAATTGCCGACTTTTGCCGGGAAGTGGTGGGTGAACCGGCGTTTCTGGTGGCCAATTCGGTTGGGTGTATTGCCATCATGCAAACAGCGGTTGACCATCCCGAACTGGTTCGTAGCGTAGCCATGTTGAATTGTTCGTTGCGGTTGCTGCACGATCGCCGTCGTGCCAGTCAACCCTGGTATCGCCGTATGGGTACCCCGGTCTTACAAAAAGTTCTGCAAGCCAAATGGGTGGGACAACTCTTTTTTAGCCAGCTGGCCCAGCCCAAAACAGTCCGTAAGATCCTATTGAAGGCCTACGCCCGGAAGGATGCTGTTACCGATGAATTGATCGAATTATTGATGGCACCGGCGCAGGATGAGGGTGCAGTTGCCGTGTTTTTGGCGTTTACAGCTTACTCGCAGGGGCCGTTACCCGCAGATCTGTTAGCGGTGTTGCCCTGTAAAGCACTCGTATTATGGGGCGAGGAAGATCCGTGGGAGCCGATCGCCCTTGCCCGTGAGGAATTCACCCGGTTTGAATCCGTCCAGCAGTTCATTTCCTTACCTGGTGTGGGGCACTGCCCCCAGGATGAAGCCCCTGAATTAGTCAACCCCATCCTGCAGGAATGGCTGTTGCAGCAGGTGTGATGTCACAAAATCTCCATAACTAAAATTTGGCTTTGCTGCTTCTGATGAGGCGAAGTAGCAAAGCTTATCAACCTTTTGTGCCGCTCCAGACTGTTACCTTGCTAACGAAAAATCTCTGCCCTGGATGGGAAATCTCTCCTATGCTAAAAGAAGAGTCTGATCACGCTTTTGCATCGTTATCTTTTGCATAGTGGCTCTACGGCACCGTGCCATTGGTGATTGACTGGCAATCCGATAGACGGCAATCACCTCTCTACGGGCAGTGGGCAGTGGGGAGCTAATACTGGGTACACACAATTAGGGAGAACGGGAATGGGTATCGCTACAGTCAACCCGGCAACCGGAGCAGTCATCAAAACCTTTGAGCCACTGACTGATGCAGAACTGGAACAAAAAGTGGCGCTGGCACAGCAAACCTTTGAGCAATATCGCTGGACATCCTTTGCGGAGCGATCGCGCTGGCTGACGGCTGCTGCCGATATTCTGGAAAGTCGCAAGGAAGAATTGGGCAAATTGATGACCCTGGAAATGGGTAAGACGTTGAAGTCGGCGATCGCGGAGGTGGAGAAATGTGCCGTCGTCTGTCGCTTCTATGCGGACAATGCGGCGAACTTTCTGGCGGATGTGCCCGGTCAAACCGATGCCAGTAAAAGCTTTGTTCGGTATCAACCGTTGGGGATTATTCTTGCCGTTATGCCCTGGAACTTTCCGTTCTGGCAGGTGTTTCGGTTTGCGGCTCCGGCATTGATGGCAGGTAATGTTGGCTTGTTGAAGCACGCCTCCAACGTGCCCCAGTGTGCGCTGGCGATCGAGGAGATTTTTCACCAGGCAGGTTTTCCCACAGGAGCCTTTCAAACCCTGCTGATTGGAGCAGCCAAAATTGCACCGTTAATGAGCGACGATCGCATCAAAGCTGCTACGTTAACCGGAAGTGAACCGGCGGGTGCCAGTCTCGCTGCGGCTGCCGGGAAGGAAATTAAAAAGGTGGTGCTGGAACTGGGTGGCAGTGATCCATTTGTCATCCTTCCCAGTGCAGATTTGGAGGGGGCGATCGCCACCGCTGTCACTGCCCGCATGATTAATAACGGTCAGTCTTGTATTGCGGCAAAGCGCTTCATCGTTGTGGGTGCCATTGCCGCTACGGTAGAACAACGTCTGGTGGAAAAATATCAGGCGCTCAAAGTTGGCGATCCAATGCTGCCTGATACGGATATTGGCCCGTTGGCAACGGCAACCATCCTGGATGAACTAGAAGAGCAGGTGAAACGGGGTGTCCAGCAGGGGGCACGCTTACTCACTGGTGGTCATCGGCTCGACCAGACGGGGAATTACTTTCCGCCGACGATTCTGGCTGATGTGCCGTTAGATAGTGACATTGCCAGGGAAGAATTCTTTGGGCCGGTGGCCATGCTGTTCCGCGTCGATGACATTGATGCCGCAATTCGGGTGGCAAACAATATTCCGTTTGGGCTGGGTTCGAGTGCCTGGACCAATGATGTTAATGAACAGGAAAAACTGATCAACGAACTGGAGGCCGGAGCCGTGTTCATCAACGGCATGGTCAAGTCCGATCCGCGTTTACCGTTTGGGGGGATTAAGCGATCGGGGTTTGGCCGGGAATTAGGAATTCAGGGAATCCATGAATTCGTCAATATCAAAACCGTCTGGATCAAGTAAGCTGCAACCAGAGAATTGTTAGTATCGCTTAACAATTCTACCCAAAATAAGATGTAATAAACGATACATTTAAGTGACATCTGGGAAATCTGTCAATTAAGGTAGGGAAAGGGTTTCGGCTACTCGGCATTCAGCAGCCAGGCACCACAAAACTGGTAATAAACGTTCCTTTAAGTTGGCGTTTCAATCCCTCAATAAATGTGGTCAATGGTTCACTCTTAGGTCTGAATGGTAATAGATGGTGCCCAAATTAGGGTCAAGAGAACCAACCGTCGTGAAGGGGAAGTGTTATGGGCGAGATGAATACGGCTGAGCTACTCGTTCGCTGTTTAGAGAACGAGGGAGTTCGCTATGTGTTTGGTTTACCGGGTGAGGAGAATTTGCAC
>CAZGDE010000296.1:0-1419 GCA_964524315.1 uncultured bacterium | reverse complement strand
GTCCTGGAAGCACTGAATCACTCCTCGATTCAGTTTGTGACTACCCGGCATGAACAGGGTGCGGCGTTTATGGCGGATGTTTATGGACGGTTGACAGGCAAAGCAGGGGTTTGTTTGTCAACGTTAGGCCCAGGGGCAACTAATTTGATGACGGGGGTTGCCGATGCCAATCTAGACCGGGCACCATTGGTCGCCATCACCGGGCAGGTGGGGACCGATCGCATGCATATTGAGTCGCACCAGTACCTCGATCTGGTGGCTATGTTCAATCCGGTGACGAAATGGAACACGCAAATTGTCCGACCCACCAATACCCCCGAAATTGTGCGGAAGGCATTTAAGATTGCCCAGGCCGAAAAACCTGGTGCGGTTCATATTGACCTGCCGGAAAATATCGCTGCCATGCCTGCTCCCGGTAAACCACTGGCGAAGGACAACAAAGAAAAGATTTTTGCGTCCTTCCAGAGCATTGAAAAAGCCGCTGAGATTATTTCTCAGGCAGAAAATCCTTTGATTCTGGTGGGCAATGGGGCCATTCGGGCCCAGGCCAGTGACATGTTGACTGAGTTTGCCACCCGGTTGAACATTCCCGTTGCCAATACCTTTATGGGTAAGGGTGTGATTCGCTACACCCATCCCCTGGCATTGTGGGCAGTGGGGTTACAGCAACGAGACTACATTAGTTGTGGCTTCGATCGTGCTGATTTAATTATCTGTGTTGGCTATGACCTGATTGAATACTCACCGAAGAAATGGAACCCCAATGGGTCGATTCCCATCATCCATATCAACATGACCACGGCGGAAGTGGACAGCAGTTATATCCCTGTTGTCGAAGTGCTGGGTGATATTTCGGATTCGTTGAAGGAAATTCTGTACCGGGCTGATCGCAGTGGGAAATCAGATCCTTACGCCCTGGATTTGCGGACAGAAATTCGCAATGACTATATCCAATATTCTAAGGACGATGCTTTCCCAATTAAACCTCAGAAAATTGTTTATGATCTGCGGCAGGTCATGGGGCCAGAGGACATCGTGATTTGTGACGTGGGTGCCCATAAAATGTGGATGGCCCGCCATTACCATTGCGAACGCCCCAATACCTGCATTATTTCCAATGGGTTTGCAGCAATGGGGATTGCCATTCCGGGGGCGATCGCCGCCAAACTGGTTCATCCAGAGCAACGGGTTGTAGCGGTTACCGGTGATGGTGGGTTCATGATGAACTGTCAAGAACTGGAAACGGCTCTCCGCATTGGGACGCCCTTTGTCACCCTGATCTTTAACGATGGTGGTTACGGGCTGATCGAGTGGAAGCAACATAACCACTTTGGGCATTCCTCGTTCATCAAGTTTGGCAATCCCGATTTTGTCAAACTCGCTGAGAGCATGGGGTTAAAAGGTTACCGGGTTGAATCC
>CAZGDE010000295.1:0-9406 GCA_964524315.1 uncultured bacterium | reverse complement strand
TTTTGAAACCACCGAATGTGTTGGAAGCGAAAATTTTCATCCCAAAAATCAGCCTGAGACACAGGCTGACGGGGCAGAAATTCAATTAAATAACCAAGAAGATCACTCTAACACAGTTTGCAAAATTCTCTGGCAACCAGCTTGGGTGATTTTGGTAACACGAATGTTTTGGCAGGCTATTTAGCCAAAGATGGGTTAAATAGCCAAAGATGATCGTCAGGGCTGAACTGCCATAGGGACAGCAAAAAAAACGCCCTGCCTCGGAGAAAACTTTTCTAGAATTTGGTTGCTGATTCGATAGCGGAGCGATCCCCGCCGTCTAACAGTTGGGCAGCAAGTTCTAACGCATCATGGGTAGTTAAAATGGTTCCTTCCGCTCTAGCAAGCTGGATTGCGGCTAATAATTGCCCAATCTGTGGGCCTGCCGGTAATTGCAGGGTCGCCATCAGATCTTGTCCACTGAGGAGTGGAGTGGGATGGGCCACCGGATCACTGGGGTCGAGAAAACGGTCGATGAGAGGTACTATGACCGCCATGGGTGTACCAGCAGCGATCGCCAGTACCGCAACCGCTGGAAACGTGATGCCAACCCCCTGAAACAGATGGTATTGCTGGCGTAGCGACAGCCGCAATGGTGCTGTTTTTAAGAGTGAATCCGCTACAACAGTGGCGCTACTGTCACCAACTGGAATGTTCAGGAGCGGCAGAAATTTGAGCATAGTACTGACAGCTTGGATCTCAGTGCGGCTGTACTTGAGGCGGCGCAGTTGCCCCTCTGCAGCTACTGGGTTGCCCAGGACTAGTCCTGCCAATTTGGCTGCGGCCAGCCAGGTGCGGTTAGAACCGGGCGCTTTGGCATCGGCGATCGCGGCTGTTTGTGGTGTTTCCGGTACTCCCGGACTGGCCTTGTGACGAGTGGTGCGGGGGTTATTCCGCACCCGACTGGAGAGTTCTTTTTCAAATGCAGGAATGGTTTCTTTAAGTGTGACCGCAACTTCGTCAATGGCTGCCACCAGGTCTAAGTTGTGGCGATTGGTATTGGGAAACCAGTCGTTGAGTAAGCCATCCTGCCAGGCTGCTAATAACCAGGTTGTGCCTCTGGCGCTGCCCAATAGGTAGTTAATTTCTGATTGAACGCGTTCCGCAGCAATGTGGCGTAACAGTGGCGCAAATTGTCGGATGGTTACCCGTGTTGTGTCTTCCACGGTAAATCCTAACTGTGCCGCCTGCCGAAATGCCCGTAAGAGGCGTAATGGGTCTTCTTCCAGATTTTCGGCAGACACCATCCGCAACATGCGTTTTTGTAAATCCGCATAGCCGTGGAGGGGATCAATAATTTGATCGGTATGGGGATTGTAGGCGATCGCATTTACGGTAAAGTCCCGTCGCTTCAAATCCGCTTCTAGCGTTGATCCCACCTGTAGTGCAAAATCGGCAGTGCCCTGTTCAAACACCACACGGGCAATCTGTCGTTCCGCATCCAGCAAAACATAACCAGCCCGATAATGACGGGCGATCGCCTGTGCTGTAGCCACTGCCCCCTCTGGAAGCACAAAGTCCAGATCCAGATATTCTCCCTGCCGACCTAATAGGGCATCTCGAACTGTGCCGCCCACCAGACAGGCAGAGTGGGGCAACCACTCCAAACTAAAAGGCCATGTCTTGGGAGACAGCGCAGATGACACGTCTGAAACACTTGGCAAATAATGAATTTGTTGATTCAAACCGACTCTTCCAACAATCACGCAATCCTGACAAGTTCGTCCTGGCGGTTCAGTTCTGACCAGGGCAATGCTGGCCAGTTAGCAGATGGGCGAAGCGAGCAAGGACGAAGGCTCAAAGATTACCCACAAACGGGCGATCGCAACGACTAGCATCAAGTAAGTGAGGCTACACTTACCTGCTCTGGTGTGTCGATTGATAGGCTTTCGTTAGTGCCATAGAGGGCAGGATGATGAGAGGTTGGAAAGTGCCTATCATCGCATCATCTTGTCATTAATCTCTAGCCTTCCCGAAATAGGACTACCAGGTTTCACTGCCCCCAAGATGATTCATCCTGGGATCCGTCTCTGTACTTTTGGGAAAATCTGCCCGTTGCCTGCTGAATATTTAGACCGCCTGAGCTAGAGTAACAGAAAAGTATCTCGATTCCGTCATTCTGTGTCCAGATGCCACGAGATTAAGGCCATGTGTATTTGCATTAACTGTCATTACGTTGATCGCTGTACTACCTACCATGCGGTTGAACACCAGCATCAACAGCCTCACCTCACGGAGAATCCAACCTTTGAGGCAACTGAGCCGACCATTAATGTCAATATTCGCCATCAAGGTGAAGTGATTGAAATGGAATGGGATGTGGTTGGTTGTCTTAGCTTTAAGGAAGAAGCCGGCAAGTGGGTTAAACTGCGCCCTGGTGAACTGGTTCCTACCTAATGCGGCACCGTTACTGTTCTTGTCCTCCCAGTTTAAATTCACGGCTCCAGGTCGGAAATTCGTCTCCCTGTTGTCGGCCGTAGAGGCGCACATGGGCGATTACCCCCAATTTTGCCCGCCGTAGGAGCCTGCCAGTCAGGGCAATCATCTGTTTCTGGTCAGGGGCGGTTTCTGCCTCAAACATGACTTGTAAGCGGGTGTCTTTCAAACTCACTAGGGTTTTGATTGCCTGACCCTGTAACACCTGATCAAAGAGCGTCGTGAGTTGTTCGACGCTATTCTCTTTAGTCAGGTCAATTAACTCTAACTGTTCTGGTGCGGGGCTGGTTGGTGTTGATTCGTCAGGTGCTTCCTCCTGAACGGGTGCCCCCATTTCTGGTGTAATTGCCTCAATGGGAGGAATGTCCTCTGGCAGAATCGTTGTCAGAATTTCGTCGGTGAGAGTGGTCATTACTGCCAGTCGATTTGCCTGTCGCTCGATTGTTTTTTCAAACAGGTTACGAACCAGGCGGGCGTTACCAAAGGTTTCATCCCGGTTGTTATACAGTTGGGTCAGGAGTGTGGTTAATGCCTGACTGGCCGCTTCTGTGGGCTGGAAATGGCTGTCATGGCAAAGCTTATTAAAAATCGCAACCAGTTCTGAGGGCGTGTAGTCGTTGAAGTAGAAATAACGGTTAAAGCGAGACTTTAAGCCAGGGTTTGCTTCGACGAATGTATTCATCTCCTCGGTGTAGCCGGCGACGATGACGACTAACCGTTGCCGATAGTCTTCCATGCGCTTCAGCATTGTGTCGATCGCTTCCTGCCCAAAATCCCGTCCCCCTTCCTTGGGGGTGAGGGCATAGGCCTCATCGACAAACAAGACACCATCCAGGGCAGATTCGACCAACTTCGTCACCTTTTCCGCCGTCCCGCCAATGTGTGAGGCTACCATACCAGCGCGATCGGTTTCGACTAAGTGACCGCCACTTAAAAACCCTAATTCTTTGAAAATTCGTCCCATTAAGCGGGCAACCGTTGTTTTACCTGTACCGGGTGGCCCCCCAAACACTGAGTGGAGCGAAACTGGAGTCGTCGCTAAGCCCCGTTGCGATCGCTCCTTTTGAATTTTCAGAAAATTGATTAAGGTTTTGATCTCATTTTTGATATTCTCCATGCCAATCAACTGGTTCAGTTCATGCAAGACCTGATCTAAACCAGCTTTAGGAGGTTCGGCGGTGACTGAGTTAACATCTGAAATTGCAGCATTGTAGGTGTGGAGCGATCGCCAAACCTGCGACAGCGACTCCATTTCCTGCATAGTGACATTGCCATCGGCTTTCACAATAACCTGGGCAAACCGATAAATGGCATTGACCGTTTCACCCAAATAATTTGTGCCTCGTTCTTCATCTAACCGATTCAGGACTGAAGGCAGGATCAGTTCCGTATTCTGCTTTTTGCCACCTGTCAGGTCAGAGATGATTTTGAATGTTTCCTCCGCGTATTTCCGCTTGATGTCATCGGAACTTTCCCACAGGTTAATCGCTGCATAGAGCTTATCCTTATCGTGTTTGATGAGGGCATAAAACACTAGGAACGCCAGCACTTCATTCGAGATCTTTGTCCAATTATCGTGCCCACAGATCCGCACCACAGTGGCGATATCAGCGAGAACATATTTTTCCAGATTGCTGCCTAATGCCAGGAGGGGAAAGAGCGCTTTATACAGGAGGTTCGCTTCTCGTTTAATCTCCCTGGTGTTCACAACGTCTCTCCTAAACTAGGTCGATACAAGTGGGTAGTGAAATTCAGCAACCTGTTGCTGTACAGAAAATCGGTTGTCTTCTAGCCTATCGCCTGGAGCCATCTGCGACCATGTTTGAGCGGCATTTCTCAGGATGTGATCATCTCCGGACTGCTGCAAGCCGACTGGGTAGGATAAGGGGATAACTATTTTTTCCTGTCTATGTCGCGTTGTTTTCGTGTTCTACCCGTTACCGTGCTGGCCTCCCTTTGCCTGAGTTCAGTTGCCTTAGCCCAAACCCCAAAGATCGAAATTAACTCGGATACGCCTGCGTTTCAGGCCCGTCAACTGCAAGCGGGTAATGTCTCAGTCAAGGTTGACTATGAACCCTATAAGTTAGGGGAGGGTAGTTCTGATACCGACAAAAATCTGCGCTATCAGATTGCCTATGACGGTGTGGTGAAGGTCAACGCGGGTGAACAAACCCTCTACACGGGACAGATATCCCTCCAAGACATGGATGGCGATCGCACCCCGGAAGTGATCGTTGGCACCTTTAGTGGGGGTGCCCATTGCTGCACCAACTTTAAAATTTATTCCTGGAAAAAGAATCAATTCCTGAGTACTGAAACGGGGCTACGGGATGGTAACGGTGGCAGTTTCATGGATCTGGATGGTAATGGCACCCTGGAGTTTGCCACCTATGACAATGCCTTTCTTTACGCCTTCAGTTCCTATGCGGGATCATTTCCCCCGTCCCAAGTCTTTAACCTCCGGAATGGCAAGCTGGCCGAGACAACCCGTCAGTACCCCAAACATCTCCGGCGCACCCTCCAGGACATGTTCAAATCCATTCAGGAACGGAAAGGTAACAGCGATGCCGAGATCAACGGTGTCCTGGCCGGCTACGTAGCCCAAAAAGCCCTGGTCGGCGAATTTCAGCAGGGCTGGAGTTTTATGCTAGCAAACTACGATCGCAAATCCGATTGGGGCTTAACCATTTATAAAGGCGATCGGGAAGTCGGGCAGTATCCCAACTTTCCCACGGCCCTGCGGGCCTTTCTCCAGCAACGGGGTTATATCAAGCGTTAGCAAGTTAGCGATCTGCCTGTTCAATCTGGCGGACAACGGTCAGGGCGGAATAGCTGACACCGGCTGTGCCCTCGCCCGGATGGGTGGAATCGCCTACTAGCCAGAGGTGCCGAATGGGTGTGCGCGTGGCAAAACCAAAGGGGCCAAAGGTTGATCGCCGTTGCCCAATACCTCCAACGACTCCCTGATCGCGGCCGGTAAAGCGAGCGAACGTTCGTGGTGTTGCCGCTTCCACATGCCGAATGGTATCCGGGTTGAGCTGGAAAAACTGACCCAGACGGGCGATCGCCGTTTCGGTATAGTGTTGTTTCAACTGAGCGTAAGGGGGCAATGAGGCGTTGGCAGTCAATGTTGGCGACCGCCCCGTGACTACTTTGTCCGGTTGCCACCAGACATTCACGTCGGTAAAGGATGAGGCAGTGATGGTGGCCTGCCCTACCGGGGTACGACCGTCACCTGGTTGACTGACTGAGACAAACAACGAATTGTTTTCGCCGATTGGCCCATCGTAATCATAGAGAAATTGGAGATGGGGTGGGCAGTTGATTGGGATGGCAGATTGATCCACGCCCAGATAAAGGACAAATGCCCCCGATGCAGGCGGCAATTTTTCGACCCGTTGCTGGTAGCCTGGGGGGACTTGTTCACCTAATAGCTGCACCAAATTTTGGACGGTTACATTGGCCACGACATGGTCAGCAAACTCCGTCCAGACCTGCCCAGTTTTCTGGTTACGGATGGTGATGCCCGTAACGTTCCCCGCTTCCGTGTGGATCTGTTCCACAGTATGACGGAGTAACAGTTTGCCCCCATCCCGTTCCAGAGCGGCAACGAGGCGATCGCTCAACGTTTGCATGCTGCCATGCAAGTGATATAAACCCTGCGGGGTTTGGGAGACACTCAACGCGGTTGCTGCGTAGAGCAGAGCTGTTTCCTCGGCATCCACCTGGGAATACAATTTCAACTGCAAATCTAAAAAGGTTTTGAGGCGGCGATCACCATCCAGTCCATATCTGCGTAACGCATCCCCAACGGTCGAAAAGGTGTGGGGTAAGGTAACCAGGGTACCGGGACGAACTGCCTGAGTTAGCTGCCGCAGATCCCACAGATTGCGTGGCGGTAAGACCGGATCACGCGACTGAAATGCCCAACTGGCATGGAATAAATCTGCCAGTAATTGCCAGAACGGTTCACTGCCTGGAAACTGCCGTTGCCGTTCTACGCGCCAGCGATCGCGATCGCGCCAGACATTAATGGGTACCGTTTCCCCTGGCAAATAGACTGCACAGGCTGGGTCACAGGGCGTTGCTGTGGGTAAATCAAGCCCTAATTCACCAAAAATGCGGTGATGAATACCGCCTGGCTCTAAACCAGCGACCTGCGTTGCTCCGACATCAAACGTAAACCCCTGACGTTTGAACGTCGAGGCACATCCCCCCGGTACGAGTGCCTGATCCAGCACCAGCACGGAGTATCCCCTGTGAGCTAACAGTGCTGCTGTTGTTAACCCGCCAATTCCTGCCCCAATCACCACGACCCGTGGCTGCTGTTGAGGTTTAGTCTGCCAACCACCCATCGGAGTACTGCTTTACATTTCTTAATGGTTACTATGCTAACAAAGGTGAACGGTATTCGTGCCGGATTCTATAGCGAGGTTGGCAATTGGTCATCTCAGGAGATTAAGATAGATGAAGAACCGCCCATCAGGTGTTCCATGACCTCAACCCTTCTTCAGTCTGCTGCTATTCCCTACCTGAATGCACCCGTTGTGCATCGCCTATCGAATGGTTTAACCATCGTGGCTGAACAGGTGCCGGTAGATGCCGTTAACTTAAATCTTTGGCTCAACGTTGGTTCGGCGGTTGAGTCAGATGACATCAACGGCATGGCGCATTTTTTGGAACATATGATTTTTAAGGGGACGGCCCGTCTCCAGGGTGGCGAGTTTGAACAGCGGGTAGAAGAGCGGGGTGCGGTCACGAATGCTGCCACCAGTCAGGACTATACCCACTACTACATCACCTCTGCACCCAAGGATTTTGCTGATTTAGCACCTCTACAGATTGAAGTAGTGATGAATGCTGCCATTCCCGACGAAGCCTTTGAGCGGGAACGGCATGTAGTGTTAGAAGAGATCCGGCGATCACAGGATAATCCCCGCCGCCGCACTTTCCAGCAGGCGACGGAATTGACCTTTGAACGGTTGCCCTACCGCCGTCAGGTACTTGGCCCGACCTCGGTCATTGAACAATTGACATCGCAGCAAATGCGGGACTTCCATGATTACTGGTATCAACCCCAGTCGGTAACCGCCGTTGCCGTGGGCAACTTACCCGTTGAACAATTGATTGAAATTGTTGCCGATGGATTTGCCCAAACGGAAAAACGACTGGCGGAAAATCATGCATCGGTTATTCTGAATCCTCTATCGTTTGCTGGTGAGGCTCCATACCAGGCGATCGAGCGGCGGGATGTGGTGGATGAGACGCTGCAACAAGCCCGGTTGGTGATGACCTGGCGGGTCCCCGGTCTGAATGACCTGGCACAAACCTATGCGCTGGATGTCCTGGCATCGGTACTGGGGCAGGGACGTACTTCTCGCCTGGTGCAGGATTTGCGGGAACAACGGGGCCTGGTCTCCAGCATTTCTGCCAGTAACATGACCTACCAGCACCAGGGTGCATTTTATATCTCGGCCCACCTGCCGGAAGCTAATGTAGATGCCGTCGAAACTGCGATCGCTGAGCATGTAGCACGGATACATCAGGAACCCATCACCGAAGCTGAAATTGCGCGGGTACGAACGCGGGTAGCGAACCATTTCATCTTTGGGAATGAAACACCCAGCGATCGCGCCAGTCTCTATGGCTACTACCATTCGCTATTGGGTGATTTGGCTGCCGCTTTAAACTATCCAGCTCACATTCAGGCGCTTGACGGCACGGCACTGCAACTCGCTGCACAACAGTTTCTTGACCCGGCTGCCTACGGCATTGTGGTAATTCGACCGGGTAAATGATAGAGCGGGTTTAAGTTAATTGCGAGGAAAGTGGATATGGTCAGTGGTCAGTGGTCATTCGTAGACAAATGACTAATGACCACTGACCAGTAACAATTAGTTAGTAAAGACGGCTCAGGACGTAATCAGCCAGGTTTGTGAGTGCCTGCCGGGAGTCAGACGGTGGTAGGGCTTCCAGATGGGCGATCGCCTGATGGGTGTGGTGTAATGCCAGCTCCCGCGATCGTTCAATGCCACGACCATCTTTCACCAGGGCGATCGCCTGCTCCAGATCGCCGGGTTGGGCAAACTCACGTTCAATCAGTACTTCCAGGAAGGGTTTATCTTCTAAGGCATACAGTACTGGTGCCGTCAGGTTACCACTCTTCAGATCAGAACCAGCGGGTTTACCGAGAGCTTCAGTCGAACCGGTAAAGTCCAGAATGTCGTCAATGATCTGAAATGCCAGGCCCAGATGCCGACCGTAGCTATACATGTCATCAATGATGGAACTGGAGACCTCGCTTAAAACCGCCGCCGCTTTAGAGCTATTAGCGATGAGACTGGCGGTTTTGTAGTAGCTCTTGTCCAAATACTCATCGATGGATAAGGTGGTGGAGAATCGGTTTAAGCCCTGCTGAATTTCACCCTCCGCCAGATCCATGATGACCTGGGATAGGAGTTTGACGACTTCCAGATTGTCGAGGTTCGCCAAATACCAGGATGACTGGGCAAAGAGAAAATCACCAGCTAAGACGGCAATGCGGTTGCCAAAGGAACTATGAACCGTTGGTACGCCACGGCGTAACTCTGCCTCATCAACCACGTCATCATGAACCAGACTGGCCGTGTGAATCATTTCTGTGATCTCTGCCAGCCGTCGATGGCGGAGGGTAATCTCTTTCCCCATCATCGTTGCCCGCGATACGAGTAACACGATCGCCGGTCTGACCCGCTTTCCCTTGGCATCGAACAGGTGCTCTGCCGCCGCATAAAGGATGGGATGACGGGCACCGATCAAATTCTTGAGATTTTCTGTCAAGATCAGCAAGTCGGCTTCGACAGGAGAAAAAAGAGAAGTAGCTGAGGTCATGTGTTCGACTCAGGCGGGGGGAAGGTTACGAAATTTTAAGTATTCTCTATCTATTTTAAGC
>CAZGDE010000294.1:6418-9419 GCA_964524315.1 uncultured bacterium | reverse complement strand
CAGGGGAGAGTACTGAATTTTTGAAATCAACAAAATTCTACATAGATAGCATTACAAAAAACTTACACAACCCATGTAGCATTTGTTTACTGCTTAGACCATGCGGGGTGAGTCAGTAACGAGGCAATCACCCGCACACCTCGTAACTGATTAGAAAGGGGTAAATGCCCTTGGGGCGCGGTTAAATCCCAGGTAAATTCCTGGGGGTAACGAGTCCAAGTGTTTCCTGTTTTCCAGCCAATCTTGGCCCAGAATTTGTCCCAATTTTTACCAACACTGAGCCAGATATCTCGCTGAACGGAAAAGCCAAATTTTCCTTCCGAGTAGGTTAGCCAAAGCTGATTGATCGTCTGCAGGTCGGTAACGGGAAATTGTTCTACTTCAGTAAAATAAAGCCACTTCCGTTGTACGGCAGACGAACCGGCCAGTTCACATAATTTTTGCAGCGTCATCTGGTCGGCAGCTTGAAAATTTTGCTCACTCAGAAGTTGTTGCAAAGGCGAGTAGTCAATTCCGGCGTCAGAAGGTAAGGACATCACTGTAAGGTCTAATAACAAAAGGTCTACAACATGAGTGGATCGCTCTGCGATCACGGTCAGCCGCAGGAGGCAGCAAGAATTTGGCGGATGATGGCAGAGGTAGAGCTAGGCACCTCAATTTGAACCAACTCGACTTGACCACCATAAGCCTGCACGACTAAAGCCTCTGGCAATGTTTCCAACCGATAATCTCCCCCCTTCACATAGACCTCTGGCTTAAGTGCCTCAACCAATTGCACAGCAGTTTGTTCAGCAAAGATGATGACTCCGTTAACAGACTTCAGAGCAGCTAGCACCTCAGCCCGTTGGAGTTCGGGCACAATGGGCCGCGACGGTAATCCTGCCGGAGCAGGCTTAATGGTGCGGACAGACTGATCACTATTCAACCCCACCACTAAGGCGCGCCCAAGATTTTTAGCTGCCTGTAAATACCGTACATGACCAGCGTGCAACAGGTCAAAGCAGCCATTGGTAAACACCAGTGGTCGCCAGTTTTCCGGGTTCGCTGAGATTGCCCGTTGCAAATCAGTCAATGTATATAAGCCAGGAATCATAAAAAGAGCGGAGAGGACAGGCTAAAGTTCAAGTATGCCGGATAAACGGTGTTTCTTGCCTGTTTCCGTGTCTTGACTAAGGTCTCAGCTGCTGTTTCAGCTTTCTTCTCCGGGGGGTTTATATCCTCGTTCAAAAGCAAAACGTACTAGTTGGGAACGATTTTCCAGTTGCAATTTGCTGAGGATATTACTTAAGTGGGTTTGTACGGTGCGTGGGCTGACAAATAGACGATCGCCAATTTGTTTGTTGGTATAACCCTGGATTACTTCCCAAAATACCTTTTCTTCGGCTGGGGTTAGGGGCAGGGGGATAGGGGTTGTAGTTGTGGGTGGGGCTTCTACTGTTGCCGTACTTTGGCCTTCCGATTTTTGCAGTAACCGCACAATTTCTGTATGGATGCGGCGCGATCGTTCTAATTGAGACTCGATCTTTGCCAACAATTCCCGCGGCTCGAACGGCTTAATTAAATAGTCATCTGCACCGATAGAATGACCCTGCACTCGATCTTCGACTTCGCCACGACTGGAAAGAAAAATGAACGGTACCAGTTGCCCGGAGCGAGTTGCCCGTAAACGACGACAAAACTCGAATCCATCCATTTCCGGCATCATTACATCTGAGACCACCAGATCTGGCGGGTCTTGTTCAAAAGACTGCAGTGCCTCCACTCCTGAACTGACGTCCTGAACGACATAACCACGCTTCTCCAAATAGCGGGTCAACGCCATCCGTAAAGTTGTGTCATCATCAACTACTAGAATTCGTTTCATCGAAGTTCCCACGCAGGTAATACAAGCCGCCCATCGACTCCAGGTTGTTGCTATTTTCTCTCAACTGATCTCTACCCCTAAGCGGATTAAAGTACCCTGGTAAAGCTAAAGCCATGTTTGCCATTAATCTGCCATTAATCGAAGGAATCTAAGTGTGATCTCGATTAATGCAGTCATAAGGTGAATAATACCTAACCCGTCAGAATTTAGTGTTTGTACTGGTTATCTGTTGCTGTCTGATTAATGTTTGCCATCTTGCTCTCATTTTAGGATTCCCAATGAAAAGTGAATTGATTGAGGCCAAATAACAAGAGTTTATAAAAAAAGTTTTTGGATATAACAATTGAGATGCAAGAGATCTGATAGCCTACCAGAGAAACCAGCTTTTGGGTTGCTTTAGATGACATACGAAAAAATTGTTCCACCTGACACAGGTTCCCAAATTAGCTTCAAAAATGGCGAACCTGATGTCCCTAATGATCCCATCATTCCTTATATTCGCGGGGATGGTACGGGTATTGACCTGTGGCCTGCTTCCCAACGGGTATTTGACGCAGCCGTAGCTACTGCCTACGGTAGTGAGCGGAAAATTAACTGGTTTAAGGTCTATGCCGGTGATGAAGCCTGCGAGAAATATGGCACTTACCAGTACTTACCAGACGACACGTTGCAGGCAATTAAACAATACGGCGTGGCGATTAAAGGCCCGTTGACCACTCCCATCGGGGGGGGGATTCGGTCGCTCAACGTGGCTCTCCGCCAAATTTTTGATCTCTATGCTTGTGTTCGTCCCTGTAAGTATTACCAGGGTACCCCCTCCCCTCACCGCTCCCCGGAAAAATTGGATGTAATTATTTACCGGGAAAATACGGAAGATATTTATCTGGGGATCGAATGGAAGCAGGGCAGTGAAATTGGCGATCGCCTGATCAAAATCCTCAATGAAGAACTGATCCCGGCAACCCCAGAACACGGTAAGAAACAAATTCCTCTGGATGCTGGAATTGGGATTAAACCCATCAGTAAAAATGGCTCTCAACGTTTGGTACGGCGGGCTATGAAACATGCTCTGCGGTTACCCCGTGAGAAACAAATGGTGACGCTCGTACACAAAGGCAACATCATGAAATACACCGA
>CAZGDE010000294.1:0-6408 GCA_964524315.1 uncultured bacterium | reverse complement strand
GTGCCTTTCGTGACTGGGGTTATGAATTGGCAACGAGTGAGTTCCGGGCAGAATGTGTCACCGAGCGAGAATCCTGGATTCTGAGCAACAAGGAGAAGAATCCTAACCTCAGCCTGGAGGAAAATGCCCGTCTGATTGAACCGGGTTACGATGCCATGACGGCTGAGAAACAGGAAAAAACCTGTGCCGAAGTGAAGGCTGTACTGGAGAGCATTTGGGATACCCACGGCAACGGCCAGTGGAAAACCAAAGTCATGGTGAATGACCGGATTGCTGATAGTATCTTCCAGCAGATCCAGACGCGCCCCGATGAATATTCCATTCTGGCAACCATGAACCTGAACGGTGATTATCTGTCCGATGCGGCAGCAGCAATCGTGGGTGGTTTAGGAATGGGCCCAGGGGCAAACATCGGTGATGAGTGTGCCATCTTTGAAGCCACTCATGGCACCGCGCCCAAGCATGCGGGTTTAGATCGGGTTAACCCTGGCTCCCTGATTTTATCCGGTGTCATGATGCTGGAATATATGGGCTGGCAGGAAGCGGCTGATCTGATTAAGAAAGGGCTGGCTGCTGCCATTGCCAATCGGGAAGTAACCTACGATCTGGCTCGTTTAATGGAACCCCCAGTGGAGCCACCGTTGAAATGCTCCGAGTTCGCAGAAGCGATCATTAAGCATTTCTAATTGGGTGATAGGTGATAGGTAAGGTGAGCTGCTTACCTATCCCTATCACTGGATTAGCGGTTGGTTCGAACGAGCAGCACAATGCCCGCAGCTAAGATACTTAAGGTTGGCAACCAGGCGGCGATGACCGTTGACAGAATGCCAAATTGATAAAGGGCTTCACAAACGCTTGTGAATAGATAGTAGGAAAGAATAATTCCCAAACTCACGCCAAAGCTGGTTGCCCGACGCCCTGATCGCTGTGGGTAAACCCCTAATGTTGAACCGATCAGGGCGAAGACAACACAGGCGAAGGGAAAGGAAATCTTTTGATCAATCCGTAGTCTGAGCTTACGGATTTCCTTCTCATTCCCGCCCTCACCCGTTTTTTCGAGATAATCCCGAATCTGGGCAATATTCATCTCGATTGGGTCAGTTGTAGTGGTCGCAATATCTAGCGGTGCCCTGGGTAATTGCAGTTGTTGTTGATCAAATCGCAGAATGTTGCGATACGACCCATTTTTATCAACAACATAGATGGTGCCATTGAAAAAATCCCAGGTCTTCTGGTCAGAATTCCAGACCGCTGCTTCGGAAACAACGATTTGGTTTAATCCCTGTTGGGAAAAATCGAGAATAGTTAGCCCTTTCATTTGCTTGCCATCAAATTCTCTGGCATAGAAGAGGCGAGATAGGGCTTTTTCTCTTCCACCCGTGGGGAGGACGTCGCGACGAAATTCTTGATAAAGAATATTCTTTTCCCGGAAGGTGGGCTCTTTCCCTTTGAGTGCCCGATCCAAAATTACAGAAGCACGATAGTTGGCTGCGGGAACAACCGCCTCATTAAATGCAAAAGTTACCCCGGTCATAACTAGCCCTAACATCACTGCCGGAACGACCAGACGGTAAATGCTAACGCCGCAGCTACGAAGGGCAATTAATTCGCTGTTAGTCGACATCTGTCCGTACACCATCAGGCAGGACAGCAGAATGGACATGGGCAGGGCAAGGCTAATGAAATAGGGCAACTTCAGGAAAAAGACTTCTGCCGCAATTTGTAAGGGTAACCCCGCCTCAGTAATCCGCCGCACCAGATCGAACAATACCCCGATCGCCACTCCAATGGAGGAAAATGCCCCTACACCAAATAGGAAGGGTGGAATTAACTCGCTCAGAATATACCGATCCATGATTGGCATACCAAAGGTCAGCCAACGGATTGGATTAAAGGGCGGCTTGTTGATTGCAGGAAAACCAGGAGCCATGAGCAAGAAAAATGAAGAACAAGGAATGGATCAAACGAACAACCTGAAGCCAGTTTTTCCCTTTTCAAGGAGGTAAGGACGATCTCTCGGTTGGGGTTGGAGCAGATCACGCCGCTACCGCTATCGCTCTAGGGTTGGAAATTATCACCCAGGTAATACTGCCTCACTAGGGGATTACTGTATAGTTCTTCCGAACTACCTGATGCCAAAATTTGTCCGTCTCGCATAATGTAGGAACGATCAGTAATAGCCAGCGTTTCTCGCACATTGTGATCCGTGATTAAAATTCCAATTTGGCGATCGCGCAAACGGGCAATAATTTGTTGAATTTCGGCAACGGCGATCGGATCGACCCCTGCGAAGGGTTCGTCCAATAACAAAAACATGGGGCCATTTCGTCCGGCAGCTAACGCTCTGGCGAGTTCCGTCCGACGTCGCTCCCCACCCGATATCCGAACTCCCCGAGTATGGGCTACTTTTTCCAGGCGAAACTCACGCAATAACTCAGCCATTCGCCCATTCCACTCTCGCCGGGGCACATCCGTTTGCTCTAGCACTAGCAGAATGTTTTCCCGTACTGTTAAATCCCGAAAAATGCTGGCTTCCTGGGCCAGATAACCAATTCCCAACCGCGCCCGTTTGTGGATGGGGAGTAAGGTGATTTCCTGGTCATTTAACCAGACTCGTCCCTGATCTGGTTTCTCCAGACCTGTTGCCATGTAAAAGGTGGTTGTTTTGCCAGCCCCGTTGGGGCCTAATAACCCAACGACTTCTCCCTGCGCGACGGAGAGGCTAACACGGCTAACAACAGCACGCTGACTGTAGGACTTATGAACATTTTCGAGGACAATTTTCAAAAGTCCGCTCCTGGCTGCGCTGCTTAAAACAGAATCGGAATTATCTTATCAAAGACCGGCGATTAACGTTCACTGGGTGGTAAAGGCGTGGTGAATTGCCGATTACCTGAAGGTATCGAATTCGTTGCGGGGCCAGTAGTGGGTGGAGTAAATTCCGGTTGTGCCCCAAATGGAGAAGGAGTCTGGGCGGGTGTAGGCGTGAGCGGACTAGATTCGGGTACAAGATAGATCGACTCTACCTGCTTGGGGGCCTCGGGGAGTGCAACAAACCGTCCTTCATCAATCAGATAGGTAATTGTTTCTCCCCGCATACTGTTGCCCTGTTGCAGAACGTAAACATTGCCACTTAGAACAATACGTCGCTCCCGACTGAAATACTGCGCTTGGGCTGCCGTTGCCTGAATTTGTCGGGCTGGGTAGTTAATCTGAACATTACCCCGCGCTGTCACCACACCTGTCTTAGCATTCGCTTCTTGCACATCTGATCGTAGTGTGAGTGCTCGGTTCGCAGCAATTTGGGCATCGGCTACCAGTTGATTGGGTTGCCAACCAATTTGCCAGTCTAACAGTAAGCTAAGTGCCAAAACGCCCGGTACAACTGCGACTGGTAGTGTACGGTGCAACCGAAAACGAGATAAGCGTAAAGGCGATATCATGCGGCAACGAATGAATAGGATAGGCAGTGGGCGTTAAACGTCAGTAGTACCCGTGAATAGATACCCATTAGGTAGTTTACTCAATCCGCCCAAACGGAGTTCAACTTTTTCGGGAGATTTTTCTCCCATTTATGTCTGCTTTCTAAGACTCTATCTGATTTCAGGAAGTTTCAGCCGTCGCTTTAATTTTCAACCAGGTATTCCTGCTGATACTTCCTTCCTATCAAAAAGCCAGGGGGCAGAAGATGAATTCTGGCTCCTGGCTTCAAATGAGCGATCAATATGGACGTGAACGCTCTTAATAAGCGTCCTGTAACTCGTAAAAATCGGGAGAAATGTAATCCTTGCGGAGGGGCCACCCCGTCCAATCCTCTGGCATGAGAATTCGTTTCAGATTTGGATGCCCTTCGTAGACAATTCCATACATGTCGTAGGATTCTCGCTCCTGCCAATCGGCAGCCTTCCAAATCCAGTAGACCGAGGGAACGCGGGGATCTTCACGGGGTAGGAATACCTTAATGCGGACTTCCTCTGGGCGATCAGCATTATCTGCCACCTTGGTGAGGTGGTAGAAACTGACTAAATCTTGACCTGGCCCTGAATCATAAGCTCCCTGGCACTGAAGATAGTTGAACCCGTAGGCATAAAGCGCCGTCGCAAAGGGGATGAGAAAATCGCGATCAACCTTCAACATCTCAATGCCGGACGCATCTAATCCCAAGAACTCGTGTTCAAAGCCATTCTCGGTCAACCATTTGGAAACGGTTCCCTTATCAGCGATCGCCGTAGGCGCTGCCGGGGTAATCGCTGCATCCGAGTTTTGCTTGGATTCATCAGGCACGACGTTCTTCCTCCTTCTGTGCGGTCAGCATGGCTGGGGGAACGGGCATTCCCATTGCTTCCATCAGTTCCTTCGGTGGCATATGGCGGCTGGCCATTTGCATGTACTCACCTGTATGGATTGGCTCAACCGACTTCATTGAGTGAGTGGTGCTGTAGTAGCGATGCACCTGACGCAGTTGACCCCGTTCCTGGATCGATTCGTTAGAAATCTTCTTCCGAAGTTTGATGATGGCATCAATAATGGCTTCTGGCCGCGGTGGGCAACCTGGCAGATAAACATCCACCGGAATCAGCTTGTCCACACCCCTTACAGCGGATGGAGAATCGACGCTAAACATGCCACCTGTAATTGTGCAGGCTCCCATCGCAATTACATACTTGGGGTCGGGCATCTGTTCGTACAGGCGCACAAGCGCGGGTGCCATCTTCATTGTGATGGTACCTGCTGTAATAATCAGGTCTGCCTGACGGGGCGTAGAGCGAGGTACCAGGCCAAAGCGATCAAAGTCAAACCGCGAACCGATCAGCGCTGCAAATTCAATGAAACAGCAAGCAGTTCCGTACAGGAGGGGCCACAAACTGGAGAGCCTCGCCCAGTTATAAAGGTCATCCACGGTTGTCAGGATGACATTTTCAGACAATTCTTGCGTCACTCGGGGACGCTCAGCCGGATTCAGGATTAACTCAGAATCCGGTTTAGCTAGGGTATCTGGGTTCATGACCATTCCAGTGCTCCTTTCCGCCAGGCGTAAACAAGACCAACTACGAGAATAGCGACAAAGATCAGGGCTTCGACAAATGCCAATAAACCCAGTTGATTAAACGCTACTGCCCACGGGTAAAGAAAGACAGTCTCAACATCGAATATGACGAAGATGAGGGCAAACATATAGTAGCGAATATTGAATTGAATCCAGGCTCCGCCAATTGGCTCCATGCCAGATTCGTAGGTGGTGCGGCGTTCAGGCCCACGTCGACTAGGGCGCACCAACTTGGATGCAGTCAGCGCCAGAAGGGGCACGAGACTGCAAACGATCAAGAAACCCAGAAGATATTCATAACCGCTGAGGACAAACACAGTAAGGAACCCCTCAGATGAGATAGAGCGTTAGTTAGTAACCGACAAGATAATTAACCGACAAAGCAGTCAAGCAGAGCCAGGGAGAAAAGGTCTTGTTACTTGTCTTTAACATTATACGGGGGCAGATTCACAAGATGTATTGAAAAGCTCCAACACAATTGATAGAGATAGCAAATGTCTTTACCGCGTAACCTGAGTGACTGACCTAAACATGTCATAATTTGTAATGGTTATCTCAGAATTATTGATTTTTTCTACTAAGACTCAGAAAGATGAGTACGGAAGCTACCGATTCTCCAGAGCTTGATCCTCAAGAGCCCGATTCTCCAGACCTTGACCGCTATGAGTGTCTGGCCTGCGGCTACATTTATGAACCGGTTAAGGGTGACGATCGCCGCCAAGTGGCAGCGGGTACACCGTTTAGTGAAGTTCCCCAAACCTGGCGTTGTCCAGTGTGTGGAGCGCCAAAGTCAAGATTTGCGAATATCGGTGCAACAGGTGCACCGTCTGGCTTCAAGGAGAATCTGAAATATGGTTTTGGGGTGAATACTATGACACCAGGCCAGAAGAATCTTTTAATTTTTGGCGCATTGGCGTTAGCAGTTATGTTTTTCCTCAGCCTCTATGGGCTTCAGTAGATTTCCTACCAGGAAAACTTGCTTAATTGGGTAATCCATCCGGATCGGTTTACTGAATAAATTAAAGTCTTGCTTTCATGAGAGATTTGGCGACGATGAATATAGTGAAAAAGTTTTGGCAGCGAGTTGTTGCTCTTGTGGCGATCGCTATGCTGTGCGCTGGTTGTGGCACCTATTTGCCGTCAACCAGTTCTAACCCCTGGCAAATGGTGACCCTGGCAACTGATGCAAGTCCCTTGGATATAAGCTTTGCTGAAAATTCCTTGCATGGTTGGTTAGTGGGAACAAGCTCAACCTTGATGGAAACAACGGATGGTGGTAAAACCTGGGCTCCCCAAACCTTGGAACTTGACCAGGCTTACCGTTTCAGTTCGGTGAGCTTCTCTGGCCAGGAAGGCTGGAT
>CAZGDE010000293.1:0-9455 GCA_964524315.1 uncultured bacterium | reverse complement strand
TAGGGTCATTGGGGCTGATCAGACTACCTGGCGAACCATCCAACCTTTCTACCCGGAAATTGCCGCCGGCCCAATAATGGGCATCGCCAATGACCGGGGTGGGCGATCGCAGGATGAGATCTCGGCCGGCAAACAAACCACTCTCAGGATGGTTCAGTGCAAAAATGTCAACACGCTGATTCCCCTGCACCTGCAAATCTCGCCCCGACTGGGCAATGAAGGGCTGTGTGGGACTGTCCCGTATCTGCACCAGATTACTGGCTTGCAGGGTTAAGTCCCGTCCGGCCTGAAGTAGCCCCTGGACAGCCAGATCGTGCGCCGCCAGGGTGAGATCCTGCCCGGCTACTAAATTAGCCTGATTGATAATTTGCCCCGGTGCAATCCCTCCCGTCGGTGCGGACTGGTTGTTCAGTGCATTCAGGAACAAGGCTCCAGGTTGTACTGCCAGTAGGGTACTGTTGGCCGGATCGGTCGCACTGAATTGCCCACTGTCACCCAATTGAATGGCGTTGGCTGTCGATGCCACAAATGAGCCCTGGACATCAAGGCTGGCATTGGGGCCAAACAAAATGCCGTTCGGGTTAAGCAGGAATAGGTTCGCAGCGCCCAGGACGCCCAACCGACCCATAATTCGGGATGGATCGCTCCCTGTGACCCGACTGAGGATGTTGGTAATGCCATCCGGATTGCTGAAATACACTCCCTGACCGGCATCAACGTTGAATTGCAGAAAACTATGGAATAGATTGCCGCCCCGAATGGCACCACCGTCAATGCGATCGCTGGGAACGCCCCGAATCGTTAAATTGGGAACAACGACAGAATTCTCTGTACCAAGGGTTGCATCTGGCGTGACCTGGGCTCTTGCCGGACTCACGACCGAACTGGCCATCACCACGGTCGCCAGGGTCAGTGTACCCGCCAGTTGCCAGCGCCGGTAACCGTGCCGTGGGGTTGTCTGTTTCTGGGAATGTTGATCGGAGAAACGGTTCCAGCCGTGAGTCATTGCTAATCTTGCCTCCCTGGGCAGGGTAAGTGACTGGGTGAAGACGTACCTGGGAAAAAACATGGCTCTTACGGCAACGATGCAGGATTAATTTTGCTGCCAGGACAACCATGACCCGCCAGGTCATAGCAGGTGATGATCGCTACTCGTTTCGTCCACAAGTGCTGGTAAATTTCCCTTCGATCAATGCATCCCTGAGTGACTGGTTGTCACCCCTGGGGCGACAGACCATAACCGCATTAACACTGGGCTAGCGTAACCCGAACAACGCTACTCTGCGAAGATCTACGGAGATAATTTCACCCTTTCTATATACTTTGCTGATAAACGTTAAGGTACAGGTGAGATGACTGTGCTGGTTAGGCAGGGGAACTAAATCATACCGATTGAAACAGACTGCACGACACATCCATCATCGGTCAGGACGAACACAGTTCACCCCTGCTGTATTTGTTGTGATTACCAATTAAATTGCTCTGAAAATGGGCGATGACCCGTTTAATCAGTGACCCATGACCCATGCCCCTTTGCATGCTGCCGGGGTGCTGAAACAGCATGAACGATTGATATAACCGTGCCCATGCCCCTTGACCTTGTCCATGGCGGCTGGAATTGCTGTAGTATGCCTGGTTATCGGTGTATAACGTTCATGCTCATGATCCGTGTGACAAACACAGGAGGCAGATTTGCTGGAACTGTTTAGCTCTGGCCTGTTGTCCCTCTGGCTGACAGGGGTTGGCATGCCCGATCCGGCGCAAACATTGGATCTGCTGGTTGGAAATAGTACGCCCTGGGTCGTGACTTCTGGTACGCCTGATCGCGAAACGGAAGCAGTTTTACAGCAATATCTACAGCGACTGCAGCAAACTGGACTCACCCCAACCACCCAGGGTGTTTGGTTACAGGCAGGTTCTACCTTTCTTGCCAGTAATCAGGGGATGAAGCCGCTTCCCGCCGCCTCCTTAACAAAAGTGGCGACATCCCTGGTGGCTTTGCACCAGTGGGCACCGACCCATCAGTTTGAAACGCTGATTCGTATGACCGGCCTGGTGCAGGATGGCGTGTTACAGGGTGACCTGATCATTCAGGGAGGGGGTGACCCGGTTATGGTATGGGAGGAGGCGATCACCATCGGCAACGACCTCAATCGTCAGGGTATCCGCCGGGTGGCCGGTAACCTGCTCATTACTGGCGACTTTTTAATGAACTTTGAAACCAATCGCCAGAAAGCAGGCGAGTTATTCAAGCAGGCCATTAATGCCAAAAACTGGTCAGGCGATGCAACCTACCAGTATCAGCAATTGCCGCAAGGGACGCCCCGCCCCCAGGTGGAAATCACGGGTACTGTCCAGGTTGTCCCGGCGGCGGTGGGGCCGTTAACCGCAACCACCCCACTGTTGCGACATCGCTCCCTGCCACTGACCCAGATTCTCAAGTTGATGAATCTCTACAGCAATAATGTCATCGCTGAATCACTGGCAAATTCCTTAGGGGGAGCCGCGATGGTGGCCCAGCAAGCAGCCGCATTCGCCGGGGTACCACCCGGTGAAATTGTGCTGAAAAATGGTTCTGGTTTAGGCGTGGCGAACCAGATCTCACCCCGGGCCGCCTGTGCCCTGTTTGCCGCAATTCAACGCCATATGCAACCCTTGAACCTGACGATCGCCGACCTGTTCCCTGTCGCTGGTAGTGATCAGGGCACGATTGACTGGCGCAAAATTCCGACTGCGGCAGTCGTAAAAACGGGTACCTTGAAGGATGTGAGCGCCCTGGCGGGGGTATTACCTACCCGCGATCGTGGCTTAGTCTGGTTTGCCATTATTAACCGGGGTTCTGACCTCGATGGGTTACGGGCACAGCAGGATCAACTGCTGCAAACTCTCGTTAAACACTGGGGTAAGGCCCCATCTCGCCCGGTTGCCATTGCTCCTACCGCTACCGCTCAGGTCGTTGCCAATACCCTTGGTGATACCCATCGCAACGCCGCTGTCCGCTCCGCCGTAGAAGTGAATGCTTACCAGCAATGAACTGGGTTACTCACCAGGTTTGTCTTTTACCTGCTAATGGGCTGGCCGCTCCAGTCCCATAATTGTTACGGGTAAACCGATCGCCCCTGCCAGGGCAGACAGCCCAAACTTCCGTTGCAATGGTGGGGGTAACGATTTCCAGGTAACGGGGACAAAGCCCAGATGGGTATAAAACTGGGCTAAGCGTTGCCCCAAACATTCCAGGTACAACGGAGCTGTTGCCTGCTGAATCAGGTGTTGAACTAAACGAGTACCCAAACCCTGGCCGCGCCATGCCGGTGTGACAACCACGCTACCGAGTTCCTGGGCCCCAGCAAACTGACGCAATTGCCCGCAGGCGATGATTTGCCCTGCTTCCTCAATGACCCAGAACTGCGACCAGCGCAATTGTGTCGGATCAAGCATGGCAGACAGCACCAAACGGCGAATGCTGCCCATGTCTGACGCTTGTGCTGGACGGAGTACACCGATCATTGGCCAGGTTAAATCCCAAATGCTTGCTTAGCGGCATCCAAGAGATGCAGTCGATCTTCTAAGCCATTGTAGCCGCCGTTGATCACACGAGTAACAGTCCGGACATCATCCCGATCAGCATCGCCGTTTAATTGGCGTGTATTCCAATACCAGCCAGCACTGCGACATGCCAGATCTGGATCCGCTAAACGTGTGGGGTTGTTCACCAAATCAACCCCTAAGGCTCTGCCGCACTCACCGTAGTTGGTACGGCCCGTGACCTGAATCAGACCACGTCCCTTATATCGCACGCCATCACCGGGTTGGGTATTACCCAGGTCATCTCGCCATTCATAATCTTCGCCCGATGCATATTCTTCCAATGCATTGAAGCGATCGCTCTCGTGGGCAACCTGGGCCAGGAAATGTGCCTGTCTCAGGGGCGTTGTGATATCGAACTCGATCATTGTTGCGTTTAACGACTCCACCAGGCTGGCGATTCGTTCCGAGTCTGCTTCGGGGGCGATCGCCTGCAGAAGCGCTGGTGTGAGAAAAACCATTTTGCAGGCAGGAAAAAGACTGGCATAGGGCTGTTTATCCGCCGGACGGGCGGGCAAATTGCTCAGGACACGTAGTAGATCGTCTACTAATCCATCGATGTCACAACTCTCCCCCGGCAGTTTGTTCCATAACTTCTGGAACTGTTCGATCGCTTTCTGGCGACCAGCGCGGGCTTCAGCCGTGCCAAAGATCCCGGCGTAGGGTGGTTTGTCAGCAGGCCGCGCCGGTTGATTGTTCAATAGCCGGATTAAAGAGTCTGCCAGTTCATCGCCTTTGCCGACGTCTCCCTCAACTTGAGCCAGTAACATCTCTAATCGATTAAATGCCTGCATCCGCCAAATCTGTAGCTGAGCCATGTTTGCACCTCTGCCCTGGTAGGAATAATGACTTTGAACCTGTGAAACCTGTCCAAAAATTATTATTCCTTGCGGTAGAGGTGAGCGTCTAAATCTTGATTCAGCTTCACGAACCATTTAATTGTTTGGCTGAACTATTTGGCTGAACTATTTGGCTGAATTGTTCTGCGCAGGAATGACACCCATTGAGCTAGGATGGTTGCGACAGTGGGCGATCAGGCTCGGCATGGGCAGCGGGCAATGGTGAATGTACCTGACTACACTCCAATAGCGGCTCTCCGGCGGCAAGCTGATTCACCGTTGCTGTGGGTATCGCTCATTGCAGGCTCTCTCCTGCTCCATGTCGTGTTGTTTTGGATCCTACGGTTGTATTGGCTCCGGCAAGTGAACGTGCAATTGAGGCCAGCGCCAATCTCGGTTGAGTTTGTGACACCACCCAAGCGCAGTACCACCTTCACCAGCAGCACCGCCCTGCAACCGTCAAACCGTTCCCGGAGTGGCGATCGCCCCTCTAATAATGGTGGATCGTACAGGCAGCCAGAACGTGTTTCTGCATCTGCATCGCCACCCGTTGCCACGCCACCGCCACCGGTTGAGCCCTCTCCCCTGGCACCGTCCCCAGTGGTTGCTCCCAGACCACCCCGGCGATCGCCTGTGCCCCCTCCGGCATCACCACGACCCTTACCGGAGACGGGTGATCGGGCCGCTGTGCCATCCCCAACTCCAACTGCATTGACGGACAATGGCACTAATGACACTGGTACAGCAGATGACAGGGTAGGCAATAACTCACCTGCATCCGGTCAGCCTGAGGGTGATCAAGGCCCTGTGGCTTCTGGTATTCCGTTACCGCGAACTCAGAGTGCCGCAACGGTAGAGATGATTGGTAGCCCTTACCAAAAGCAGGATCGAAAGGATCAACCGGCCCGACCGCAACAATCTACTCAGGAATTATCCATTTATTACCCTGGTCGTATTAGTCAGCCGATTGAAATTGAGGCGCACCTGGAAATAGATGCCAGTGGCAAGGTGTTGGCAATCCTGAATGTGGAACAACTCAGCACTGATGTCGACTCGATTGAACCCGACCAGTTACGCCGACTGGCAGAGCAGATCTTTAGAACCTGGAACTTTGAACCAGCACGGGATGGTAACCCACCCCAACCGGTACTCTCCGATCTGTTTATTCGAGCCAGAATCACGTTGCGTTAATTAATACAGCGATCCTTCTGCCGTGTGAGCCAGGCTGCCACAGGAACCCTTGCTGCCAATGCCTTTTAGCAAGGATTTCAGCTTGAACCGGTCAAAACTACCAGGAACCGTGTTACACTTACGAAGGTTTAGAAACACAACGCCACTGCGGGCATAGTTTAGTGGTAAAACCATAGCCTTCCAAGCTATTGATGCGAGTTCGATTCTCGCTGCCCGCTTAGAAAATTTCCAAAACTTATCTAGATCTCGCACGACGGGTTTCGGTGGAATCTGTAAGAATAGATCCACTCCAAATGGTACTACCTAGTAGTGTGATGCTATGGAAATTCCTCGCCTCCACCCGGACACAATTGACCAGGTTAAGCAACGGGTAGACATTGTGGATGTCGTCTCCGAGCATGTGGTGTTACGGAAGCAGGGCAAGGATTTCACTGGCTTGTGTCCCTTCCATGACGACAAGTCCCCCAGTTTTACGGTCAGTCCCAGTAAACAGTTCTACTACTGTTTCAGTTGTGGCGCCGGGGGGAATGCTATCAAGTTCCTGATGGAACTGGGGAAACGCCCTTTTAGTGAAGTAGTGCTCGATCTGGCACGACGGTACAACGTGTCAGTGCAAACGTTAAAAGCGGAAGAACGCCAGGAACTCCAACGGCAACTCTCCGTCCGGGAACAACTCTACGAAATTCTCGCACTCACAGCACGGTTTTACGAGCATGCGTTGTACCAACCCCAGGGACAGGCAGCACTGGGGTATCTCAGTGAAAAACGGCAGTTAACTGCCGAAACGATGCAGCAATTTCAACTGGGGTATGCCCCTGCTGGGTGGGAAACGTTGCATGGCTACCTGGTAGACCAGAAGAAGTTTCCCGCCAAACTGGTGGAGCAGGCGGGCCTGGTGGTGCCCCGGAAGGAAGGAGATGGTTACTATGATCGATTTCGCGATCGCCTGATTATCCCTATCCACGACCTGCAAGGGCGTGTGGTTGGCTTTGGTGGGCGGGCGTTGGGCGATGAACAACCCAAGTATTTGAACTCCCCGGAAACGGAACTATTCGATAAGGGCAAAATTCTCTTTGCCCTGGATAAGGCGCGGGCCGCGATCGCCAAACAGGATCAGGCAGTAGTGGTCGAAGGTTACTTTGATGTGATCGCGTTGCATGCGGCGGGTATTACCAATGTCGTTGCTTCAATGGGAACTGCTCTAAGTCTGCAACAGGTGCGTCAACTGCTGCGCTACACCGAGTCAAAACGGATTGTGTTGAACTTCGATGCCGATGCTGCCGGTGGTAAAGCCGCAGAACGGGCGATCGGTGAAGTGGAGTCGCTTGCCTACCAGGGAGAAGTGCAGCTACGGGTCTTGAACATTCCCGCTGGCAAAGACCCGGATGAGTTTCTCCGGAGTCATCCGGCACAGGACTATCAGATATTGCTGGATGCGGCTCCCCTTTGGCTTGACTGGCAGATTCAGCAGGCGATTGCCGGTAAGGATCTGAACCAGGCAGACCAGTTCCAGACCAGTGTGCAGGTGATTGTCAAACTGCTGGGGAACTTACCCAATGCCACTCTGCGAACTCACTACATCCATCGCTCAGCGGAGTTGCTCAGTCGGGGCGATTCGCGCCTCGCCTTACGGTTGGAAGACGACCTCCGGACGCAGGTACGGGGCGAACGCTGGCACGGGCGATCGCAGAAGTGGCAAACGGTGGGCGATCGTACCCTGCTGGAAGAGTCGGAGGCACAGTTGCTACGGCTCTATCTCCATGCCGCTGGCTATCGTCCGGCGATTCGGGAAGCATTGGAATCCCGCGATCTGGAGTTCAGTTTCTCCCACCATCGGTTTCTGTGGCGACAGATTCGGGCGTTGGAAGAAGCCCAAGCGATGGGTGATCCCAATCAGGCTGATACCGATCTCATCTCGGCATTACAGGACTACAGCACGGATACCTCTGGCGAAATGCTGCGATCGTATTACCTGTTCCATTTAGATGAAAAAACGAAACGGGACATTCTGCGGGCGAGCTTAACCATTCGAGCAGCGACCGCCTGTATGGAACGGGTCATGTGTGAAAAACGGTGTCGTCACTTCCTTGACCTGTGGGAGAAATCGAACGATACGACCAGCGAATTAGGGCAGTTTTATCAACAAAAGATTTACACCGAAAAACAACGTATTGCTGAACTCGATCGCCAGCGACAAGTCTCCTTTGAAGATCTCGTCCAGACCCCTTGGGCTGGTGAAACGTAGGGGCGCAGCATCCGGCAGGTACCTGATTCAATCCTCGCCATTGACTCTTGCCCGGATGCTACACCCTCCCCGGTTGAATGATTTGTTGCCGACAATTGACACGACCGTAGTATATAAGTAGTATATTGTAGTACGAGTGATGTTAATCGCTTGTTTGCTCTATCTACTCCGTGGATTTCGTCATGGCATCGGCATACTACGACTCCTTCGATCGCGCCCAAAACTCCCGCAAATTGCCGGGACAGGGATTGTTGGGTGCGGGTTGGCGACCGTTGAATCGGCAACTGGATGTCTCCTTTCTGGGTGGGTTGCTGGTCGAAGATACGGCTGAACTGGTGCAAAAATCGCTGAATTTGGTGAGTTACCTTGCCGATGCGACCGGACGAAATAACTACAGTCTGTTAGCGAATCTGCTGAACCTTTTTTCAGCGGATGTTCGCTATGAACTGGATGAATTCTGGAATTACATTACTCCGGCACCACCCAGTTCCGACCATCGCCATGTGGATGTGTTGAGCGTGGAAACGCCGATCAAGCCAGTTGTCAGTCGGGATTGTATTGCGATCGACCATGTGTTCAGTCGTCTGCGCGAAATCATCATTCATCGATTGCTCAAGTTTTTGGGTCGTCCAGACCTGATCACTCAGTACTTCATGGATCGCTACTTCTATTACCCGGTGCAGCAGTTCACCAGTTGGGACAAGTTAGAAGTGATTACGACGGCTAACCTGTACTGGGCAGACCATGAAATCTGGCTCCATATTGACTACCTGGGGAAGGAACGTCGCTTAACGCTGCGCGGGCAAGACCTCAGTGGGTTGATTCAGAAGGTCACCTATGGGTTGGCGGTGATGTTGAGTGGCTATCAAAGTCGGGTGGGGCAGATCCAGTCCCAGTATCCGATTCGCACATTCCCTCTGGCGGTGCAACACTTTAGCGATACCGTCCAGCAGGCCATTCTTGACCAGGCGCAACTGGCCGTCCTGGTGAGTGGCAAGCCGGGAACGGGTAAAACTGCCTGGACCCAGGCGATCGCCAAAGAGATCCTGGAACCCCTCGGTTATGTCACCTTCATCCTCGACCACAGTGCGGTCGAAAACTTTGTGCCACCCCCCTTCCTGGAACGGGTCTGCTTGATTGTCAACGAAGCGGATAACCTGGCCCAGGATCGGGCAATGGCAGTTGCGCAGGCGAGCGATCGCACGGAGCGGATTCTTAGTTTGCTGGATGGCACCCTATATCAGAGCGTGGTGGATGAGTTGAGCATCCAACCAGAGCAACGTCTGGTGGTGTTGATGACCTGTAATACGACAGAACGCCTCGATCCGGCCGTGTTGCGTAAGGGTCGCATTGACTTAATTAGCGAATTTACCCACCAGTTTGTGTAGACGCATCGCTCGAACCCTAAACTCCATAGTTCTTCGAGAACTCGGAGTTTTGAACCCCAGCTAGACCAGGCCCTCCGAGTTTTCCAAAAACGCGGAGGGCTAAACAAAGCGAAGGTTTTAGGGCCTGGTTTGTAGAAAAATTTTAAGAAAAAAGGACAGACTCAGCACCCCTGCGTCATAATTTAGCGTCTCTGCATAATGCATGAT
>CAZGDE010000292.1:3168-9456 GCA_964524315.1 uncultured bacterium | reverse complement strand
CATCAATAAGGGAATTTGCCCCGGCGCGATGGGACTAAACGCCCCGAATGTCACTAAAAACCCAGCACCCCGCAGGCCCAGAAAGCCCAGTTCACCAAGAAACGGTACAACCGGGTAGGCAGTCAGTTGAAACGTGGCAGCATCCGGACGTGAGCCGGTGACTTTCTGTTTTGCCTTACCCAAGTAATGCAACAGCGGATTCAGCACTTTGGGATGGACTCCCAACAACACTCCAATCAAACCGATCGCCTGAAAGGTCACACCTAACCAACCATAACTAGCTAAAACCTGCTGACTGCCCAACAAAGCAACCAGTAACGCTGCTGCTGCCATCAGCAAGGGTTCCAGCAAGACACTCAGTGTTGCAACGTCCAAACGGGTACCGGCTTCCTTGGCCGCCATTACGCGCCCGTATAGGTGCCAGACGTTGCCAGGAAGATACTTCGCGATATTCGTCAGCAAATAGACTTGCACGGCCCAGAATCGCGACATGGGTTGTTTCAATTCCACCAAAATCTGCCCCCAGACCCAACCAGCCGTGATGTGGGCGACGAGGGTGACGAGGAGGGCGATCGCCAGCAAGGTCCATCCCATCCCACTTACCCGGACGGTTGCTACCTGCTGCCAGTGGTCTTTCAGTACTTTGCCAAGAAAAAACAACGTTCCACCCAGCACAACCCAACGCAGGAAAGGCTTACAGCGGGAAATCAGGTGTTGGATAGAGGACATAATGGGGCGGTGTGCAGTATATTTTGTGGCGTGCTTAATCCACAATGCCTAGAGATTAAGGCAGAATGGGGCAAATGTTGAAGTTTTGAGTTAAGCAATCAGTAAGCAGTATTTATGCTGCTGCCTGATGCCTAACTTCTACCCTTACGAGGCTGATCTCTCCATGCGCGTTTTACTTTTGTATCCTCTGTTTCCCAAAAGCTTCTGGTCTTTTGAAAAGATTCTGGAACTGGTTAACCGCAAGGCGTTAATGCCTCCTTTAGGATTGATTACCGTCGCTGCAATCCTGCCGCAGGAGTGGGAATTCAGGCTGGTAGATCAGAACGTTCGTCCGGTCACCGATGCCGATTGGGAATGGGCAGAACTGGTAATTCTGTCCGCCATGATCGTGCAGCAAGATGACTTTCTGGCACAAATCCGTGAGGCAAAACGACGGGGTAAGCCGGTTGCCGTAGGAGGACCCTACCCCACGGCACTACCACACCTGGCAGAGGAAGCCGGGGCAGATTACCTGATTCTGGATGAGGGCGAAATTACCCTGCCCATGTTTCTGGAGGCACTGGAACGGGGCGAACCCAGGGGTATTTTCCGCTCCAACGGCGAAAAGCCCGATGTCACCAACACACCCATTCCCCGCTTTGACCTGCTAGATTTTCCGGCGTATGACAATATGTCGATCCAGTTCTCGCGGGGGTGCCCTTTCCAGTGCGAGTTCTGCGACATTATCGTGCTGTACGGTCGCAAACCACGCACCAAAAACCCGGAGCAACTTGTGGCAGAACTTGACCGCCTGTATGAATTGGGCTGGCGGGGTGCCGTGTTTATGGTGGATGACAACTTCATTGGCAACAAACGCAACGTCAAACTGTTGCTGCAAGCAATCAAACCCTGGATGGCTGAGCGTGGCTATCCCTTCCGGTTCCAGACCGAAGCATCGGTTGACCTGGCGAAGGATCAGGAACTGATGGAGATGATGGTCGAATGTGGGTTTAATGCCGTCTTTTTAGGCATTGAAACGCCGGATGAGTCCAGTCTGACTATGACCCAGAAGTTTCAAAATACGCGCGACTCTCTCTCTGACTCGGTGGAAGCCATCATTCGGACGGGGTTACGGGTTATGGCGGGCTTCATCATTGGCTTTGATGGTGAAAAGCCGGGCGCGGGCGATCGCATCGTTCGGTTCGTCGAACAAACCAGCATTCCCGGTGCCATGTTTGGCATCCTCCAGGCACTTCCCGATACGGCCCTCTGGCATCGGTTGAAAAAGGAAGGACGACTGCGCGAACAGGAAAAACGCATCGACCAGGGTATGTTAATGAACTTTGTGCCCACCCGTCCGATTGAAGACATCGGCAAGGAATACATTGATGCGTTCTGGCGATTGTACGATCCAGTCACCTATCTGGAACGCACCCATCGCCATTTCCGCAAGCTTGGTACGCCAACCTATACCGGATCTTCCCGGCAGATCGATTGGGTCAGTGTCCGCGCCCTGGCAAAGGTCTGCTGGCGGCAGGGGGTTCTACGCGCAACCCGCTGGAAGTTCTGGATCAATATGGTTGACATTCTCCTGAACAACCCCAAAGTGTGGGCAGAATACATGGCAGTCTGCGCCCACAACGAACACTTCCTGCATTATCGCCAGATCATCCGCTCGCAGATTGAAGCCCAACTAGCCGAATACCAGGCCAACGAAGCCCTCTACCAGGCACGGCTGGCAGAGGAGGAGAAGGAGGATATGCGGGCGATCGCCTAGTCATCCCTCAACCTCGGCGGTCTGGGATAAGGCCAGAACCCCCACAAGCAAGCAGGAAAAGACCGCCGAGGTTGAGCTACTGCTGTAAAACTTAATATTTTCCCTGTCAGTCAAATTTCTTTGACTGGGAATTATAGCTTGGAATGTTTGCTATTCAGTCCGCTGCGATCGCAGCGGACTGTTTTGTTATCACCATTTCATCCATCCAGGTGCTAAGCACACAGGGAACGATTCCATGAGCAATTTTGACCCCAATGCTATTGGTTACAGCGCTCTCAATGCCTCGTGGCTGAGCCAATGTGCAGGACTGGCATACCAGCCCCATAATGCCGTGAAGGAGATCGCCGAGGAATGGGAATTTATCCAATGTCACTTCTTCGATATCAGTGATAGCCAGGGCTTTCTCATCGCCAGTGACGACCTGATCGTGCTGGCCTTCCGGGGTACCGAACCCTCCTGTCTCCGTGACTGGATGACCGATGCCCGCCTTTTACAGGTCAAAGGATGCGGTAAGGGATTGGTGCATCGGGGCTTTCTCGCTGGGCTGGACTGTATCTGGCGAGATCTGGCAACAAAGCTGGTTGAGTTCCGCACTCAGGAACAACCGCTGTTAATTACAGGACATAGTTTGGGGGCGGCATTAGCAACCCTGGCTGCCGCTCGTTTCCAGGAGAAGGGGCAAACTGTCAATGGTCTGTATACCTTTGGTTCACCCAGGGTTGGCAATGAAGAGTTTGCCAAATGGTTCGATGCTGCCTTCAAACATAAAGCATTTCGTTTTATTAACAATAATGATGTTGTCACCCGCGTACCACCCCGCTCTCTAGGTTATCGCCACGTGGGCCGATGCCTTTATTTCGATGTTGCCGGAACTTTACAGGACGACCCCATTTTTTGGAATAAATTCCTCGAAACGGTCAAAGGTGGCATTGACGATTTCCTCAAACCCGGCGTGGATAACATCAAAGACCACGACATGGGCACCTATGCTCAGAATGTGCTGAAAAACATCAATAAGGTGTTGTCAGTAGCAAAGTAGGTAGCGGGGAAAGGCAGGCAGGGGTGATGGGACAGTTAAGCTAACCATCACCCGTCACCCATCGTCTTCAATCCCGCTGCCGCAAAATGAACTCCGCGATCGCCAAATCAATTGGCGTCGTCACCTTTAAATTCGTTTCCTCGCCTTCCACAATTTTGACGGGTAACCCACACTGCTCGAATAGGGCCGCATCGTCGGTCACTTCCCAGCCCTGGCGAATCCCCTCTTCATGGCACCTAATCAGCCGTTCCACCTCAAATCCCTGGGGTGTTTGGGCGGCCCAGAGTTGATTGCGGTCGGGCGTTGCCGTCACCACTCTGGACGCAGATTCCACCACTTTAATCGTGTCTTTTACCGGGATGGCTGCAATCAATCCGGGACAGGAGCGCAGGTTTTCGGCGCAGCGATCGAATAAGGTCGGTGTGGCTAGACAACGGGCACCATCGTGGATAAGCACCCGTTCTGCCACGGCTGGGAGTGCCTGCAAACCGCGATAAACCGATTCCTGACGGGTACTGCCTCCCTGGATAAAATGAACCATTTTGGTCATCCCCAGGCCCTGTACAATGTCCTTAAAATCCTGAAAGTCATCGGGTTGGCCAATTACCCCAATCCAACGCACTGATCGGGAGCCTTTTGCCGCAGCCAGTGTCCAGGCCAGCAAGGGTTTATCCAGCAGCGGTAACAATAATTTATTGCGGTTGCTCCCCATACGGCGACCTGACCCGGCGGCTGGAATAAGTAAGTACACGGCATTCCCCTGGAACTAATTGTCCATAAGCATTTTGCCCGATTAATGGCGGCAACACCAACCATTGTGATGGAAGATTGTGCTTGAACAGCAACGAGTAATAGAAACTTTTCCGGTTTTTCCTTGTATGCTTACCTGTACAATTAGAGCGAGTCTAGCGTAAAGAAATATTGCCCTGACGTTATGCGAATTGTAGCCTTCGTCCCTGGTGGGATTGGCGATCAAATCTTATTCTTTCCAGCGTTGGATGACTTGAAACAAGCCTATCCAGAAGCGCAGATTGATGTGGTCGTTGAACCCCGGTCAAAAGATGCCTACCGGGTTTCTAAGTCGGTTAATAAAACGATTTTGTTCGACTACAAAGATCGAAACAGTCTCGCTGATCTCGGTAACTTACTGGGCACCCTGCGAGAGCGTGAGTACGATATTGCGCTTTCCTTAGGGCAACGCTGGGGCATTGGCTTATTGCTCTGGTTAACGGGTATTGCCGTCCGGGTTGGCTATGGTGGCACTCCGGGACAGCTATTTCTCACCAATCCCGTACCGCTCAAGCGGGATCAGTACGCAGCCGGAATGTACCACGATTTGCTGAAAGGTTTAGGCATTAATACTCCCTGCCCTGAACTAGCCGTCAGTGTACCCACCAAAGATCTAGATTGGGCCGATGCCGAACGCAAACGGCTGGGCATTCAAAATGGCTATGTTTTAATCCACGGTGGTTCCAGCAAACTGTCCAAGGCAGTAGGCATCAACAAAATTTACCCCGTGGAAAGCTGGCTCGGCATCATTCAAGACTTTAGGCGTCGTCAACCAGACATGCCCCTGGTCGTTGTTGAGGGGCCAGACGATGAAGCCTTTGTCAAAGAACTCGTACAGGCTAGTCCCCAACTTAAAGTAACTGTGCCCACCGATGTGGGCAAACTAACCGCGATGATTGCTGGGGCCAATTTGATGCTGTGTACCGACAGTGCGCCCATGCACCTGGCAGTTGCGGTGAAAACCTATACCCTGGCGTTGTTTGGCCCCACTGATCCAAAACTACTCCTACCCAACAGCGATCGCTGCATTGGCATCAAATCTCTCACCGGGCAGATAGCTGATATTTCACCCCAAACTGTTTTAGAAAAGGTATGGGGCGGTTCCTAACCTGCACCACTCTGAGCCGTTCCAGAGGTTGCCAGATTGGCAGAAGCCAGCCTACCGATGTCACCTGATAACTTCGGTTTTAAGTGAAAAATAGCCGCTCATACACTTCCACCTTCATCTCCAGATGTTGGCCAGGAAAACAGCCAATGGCATTCGGTAGCAGGGCTGCCATTTTGTTTCGCCAAGTTTAGCCAAAATTCCTATGCTAAAATCAAAATAAATCGTTACCTTTACCCCTATCAGCAGCCATTAGTTTACTCGCATCGGCGAGAGCGCTTGATTGATCGGTGTTTCAGTGGCTCACTCCTGAGATATAGAGCACAGCCCCTACCTGAGATAGATGCTTGAAGTCTCGACACCTGCAATTCTCTAATTAAAGGATTAGCAGTTAAACAACTTTGGCACTTCTCCAGAGTCATCTGGCTAAGATTTCTTTTATGTTCTTACGCTACCCTGCTAATTAATACGCTGAGGAACATATGCTGAGGGATGGAAATATGGGAGATATTCGCATTGCATTAATTGAAGACCATGACCTGACGCGAGTTGGCATGCGTACTGCATTACAACAGCGAGGTGAATTTCACGTAGTGGGTGAAGCGGCCAATGCGAGTGACGGCTTAAGGCTACTGGAAACATCAAAGCCAGATGTCGCAATTGTGGACATTGGTTTGCCCGATATGGATGGGGTGGAACTCACCCGTCGCTTCCGCAAATTGCAGGGCGATACGGATGATGCGGCGATCGCCGATACCAAAGTCCTAATTCTGACCCTTCAGGATGATGAGGATGTGGTACTGGCAGCCTTTGCTGCTGGTGCTGATTCCTACTGTATGAAGGATGTCAGTCTCGATAGCCTGGTAGAAG
>CAZGDE010000292.1:0-3158 GCA_964524315.1 uncultured bacterium | reverse complement strand
CCAATGAGGGGAACGCCTGGATTGACCCGGCGATCGCACGGGTAGTGCTGAAGCAGACTCGCTACGCTAGCCCCGCTAACGGTGGTAGTGAAGAAAACAAAATGGTCAGCATTGGTGCCGCCGAACCTGAATACAGTCAGATGCTAGAGGCATACCCCCTGACCGAGCGAGAACTGGAAGTATTGCAGTTAATCGTTGATGGCTGCAGCAATGCGGACATTGCCGAAAAACTCTATATCACCGTTGGCACCGTCAAAACCCACGTCCGTAATATTCTCAACAAACTCTGTGCCGATGATCGCACGCAGGCAGCCGTCAGAGCCTTAAGAGCGGGACTGGTGGGATGATGAATGAAGATGGGGCGAGGTAGAAGGGGAAAAGCGTTATAAATTACAACCCGCCTGTTCCTTCCTTTATCCCCCTACCGCCCCATCTCAATCAACTCGATATTGGCTCAATAACGTCCCTACGTTATCACTCCCCTACTCAACAACTTCATTCACCGGGAAGCGATCGAGCAATTGAATCGCCCGTCGTGCATTCGCTTTCAAGCCGCCCGGCAAATGGGGAACATGGGGAATTTGAGACAGAAAATCCAGGGTACGGCGCAACAATCGCACCACATCCCCCTCATCCAGGCTGGTATTCGTACACAGGTCTAACCACTCCACCCCCAGCGCCCATTGTTCCACCAATCCCACCAGTTCATATTCCAGCCAGACCGGGAAAATAACTTGATGTTTGCGCTGTAACTGAAAAAGGCGACGACGGATCCGCCGTACTCCCATTAACGCCTCTTCAACCGCAGCAGACAAATCGTAGCGGGTCCAGCTATCAGGCCGTGAGACTTCCGTTACCAGGGCCGCGCAGGCTGCCGCCAATTGGTGAGGTTCCAGGTCATCCAGTTCACCCGAACACAGAGCCAACCCTAGCCATAGCTCGTTATCCCCCCGAATGGCAGCAATACTTTGGCCCAGCGGTGTTGGTTCTGGTTCTCCCTTCGGATTGGCAGTCCCCTCCGGGTCAGCAACCCAATCTAAACAACCAAAGTCATCCAGAATATCAATTAGACTAACGAATTCCTCCCAATGGCGATGGGTTTGCCGCTCTAATTTATCCTGGCGATCGCTCAACTCCTCTTGAATAGCAGCAATCCGCTTCTGGCGCTTCAAAATCGTGCCTCGGTTGCCCCATTGATGCACCGGATGGCTTTCTAACTGCGCCTGGACTGCTAACATGCGCTGATTCTGCCCATACACTTCCGGTGCCTCATCTTCGACCAGCGACGGCAACACGGGAATTTGCCGGGCGACCATACCTGTCTCACCGTCACCACTCCGGGACTGCCCTGGCTTCAATGGCATGGTTACCGGCGGTTGCAAATCATCTACACCCGCAATGCGCGGAATTTCCCCCCGCAGACTCACCACATCACTAACCGTGACCACATACCAGCGGTTATCCTGCCCTAAACAGACCAGGTAAGGGAACTGCCCCGGCCCCGGCGTCTTCGCCACCAACACCGCCGGTAACGGAATGGATACGGGTACATGCTGGCCCTTCAGAGTCAGCACCGTCCCGGCCACGGCAAAGGCCAGCGCAACGGGCATGTCCTTAGAACGCACTTCCTCCGCCTGCGTTTGCAAAATTTTCAGGAGCCGTTTTTCTTCCTTCAAGCGTTCTTGCAATTTCTCGTACTGGGTCAGCAGTTTCCAGTCCACCATCGACATCTGGGCAGACAGTTGCTCCAGTTCGGCCTCCAATTGGGCGATTGCCTCCTGTTGGGGGCGTAAATACAACGTTGCCAGATATTGCCCAAAGCTTCGTTCAATCAATTCTCTGGCTTCTTCCAGGGTATGGGTCTGCAACAGGTTCAACACCATGCCATAGCTGGGGGTGAACTGACTGACCAGGGGATCGGGGCCAACCGTCGCCAGATACGAAGCCTCCCGTGCCCCTTCAAAGGGGGTCTGCACCGTCACCACATACCCCAGGGTATCCATCCCCCGTCGCCCCGCCCGCCCGGCCATCTGGAGAAATTCGGAGGGATTGAGCAAGCGATGCCCCAGATCCGTCCGCTTCGATAGACTGGAAATGACCGTCGTGCGGGCAGGCATATTAATCCCAGCAGCAAGGGTTTCCGTGGCAAACACTACCTTGATCAGTCCTTGCTGAAAGAGTTCTTCGATCAAGCCCTTCCAGGCAGGTAATACCCCTGCATGGTGGGCAGCGATCCCCCGATAGAGCGGTTCTACCTGTTCGGGTCGCCCCACTTCGGGATTGCGCGCCAGAAAGTCATCAATCTGGGGCCGCAGTGCCGCCGTTTCCTGCTCATTCAAGAGCG
This sequence comes from uncultured bacterium, assembly GCA_964524315.1. Taxonomy (GTDB): domain Bacteria; phylum Cyanobacteriota; class Cyanobacteriia; order Leptolyngbyales; family Leptolyngbyaceae; genus CAZGDE01. Next base: position 814 of record CAZGDE010000292.1, on the reverse strand, counting down.
ACAGTGGCAATTGGCTGATCTCTGCCATTGCCTGGTCGCAGCCCCGCCGACTGAAAATGAAATAGATCGCCGGGAGCATGTCGCGTTGCTGCAACTGCCCCAGCACATAGGCCAGGTTGGGGCTTTCCTGCTTGGGGCCACGCCGATTGCCACCTCTAACCGCGCCGGTGCCGCCCCGTGGCTTCAGGCGGGGATTCATACGTTTCTGACTGTCATCCAATAATGGAAACAAACCTTTGGGGTTGCAGAAATGGAACCGGAGTGGCACGGGGCGAAAGTCCGAGTAGATCAAATCCGTCGGCCCATGCACCTGATGGATCCAATCGGTTAACTGGTCACTATTGGCAACCGTTGCCGACAACGCCACCAGTTGAATATCGGGGGGACAGTAAATGATGGATTCTTCCCAAACGGTGCCACGCTGGCGATCGTTCATGTAGTGGCATTCGTCTAGCACGACCGCCTCCACATCCACTAGGGACGTGCCCACTTCGCCAATGGGCGTGCCGTAGAGCATATTCCGAAAAATTTCGGTGGTCATAACCAGAATGGGCGCATCCCGGTTAATCGACACATCGCCCGTCAATAGACCCACTGTTTCGGCCCCAAACAGGTCACGGAAATCCCGTAACTTTTGGTTGGACAACGCTTTCAACGGCGTTGTGTAAAGTACCCGATGGCCCCGCGCCAGCGCCCGATAGATGGCATATTCCCCAACCAGGGTTTTACCAGAGCCAGTCGGAGCGCACACCACAACGGAGCGACCGTCATTCAGGGCGGCGATCGCCTTTAATTGAAACTCGTCTAACTCAAA
>CAZGDE010000291.1:3687-9538 GCA_964524315.1 uncultured bacterium | reverse complement strand
ACAACCGAGATTGAAAAACTCGTTCAGGAAATTCAGGCAGAAACCAGCATGGTTTCCCAGGCAATGGATATGGGGATTCAACAGGTAGTCAATGGCACTGCCCTGGTCAATGAAACCCGTCAGAGTCTGACGGCGATTGTCGCGGCAACAGCTCAGATCAGTAACCTGGTGCAGCACATTACCCAGGCAACGCAGGTACAAACGCAGGAGTCCCAACAGGTGACACAAACGATGGCAGCAGTGGTCGAGATCGCCAACGACACCTCATCTACAACCCAACAGATCGCCACCTCGTTTGATCAATTGCTCAAGACTGCCAGTGAGTTACAAGCCACCGTTGGACGGTTCAAACTGTAATTGGATTTCCCCCTGAAACGCCACCCTGAAACGCCTTATTATGACTATCCCATCTACTGTCCAGCCGGAAGACTACGCCAACTTCCTGACTGAAGCTGGCGATCTGCTTCAGATAATCGAACAGGAATTGTTTCACTTAAAGCAGGATCGTACCACTGCCCGTGTCCATAACCTGATGCGAGCCGCCCATACCCTTAAAGGCTCGGCAGCTAGTATTCAGTTAGAAACGGTGAAATCGGTTGCCCATGTTCTGGAAGATGTGTTCAGAGTACTGTACAACCCGAACATCGTGATTGATGCAACGGTTGAATCTCTGTTATTCCAGGCATATGAGTGCTTGCGATCGCCACTGTTGGCAGAATTCACCGGTGGGACAGTGGATGAAGCAGATATTTTGGAACGTACCGCCACCGTTTTGTCCCAACTGCAAGACAAACTGGGTGATTTGTTTGACGAGGAAACACCGATTCCCACCTCTACTGAATTGGGGTTTGACATGGTGCGGTCGATGTTTGAAACGGGTGTAGAGCAACGTCTGCAAGTCCTGGAACAGGCGTTAGCCCAGGCCCAATTCTCGACTCTGGCAACCCAACTGCAAACCGAAGCGGAGGTATTTCTGGGACTGGCAGAATCCTTACAACTGGCAGGGTTTGGCGCGATCGCCCAAACCACGCTGACGGCACTGGCAACCCATCCCGACCAAATCTCCCAGATTGCCCCCCTGGCGATTGCCGATTTTCGGCGGGGACAGGCCGCCGTTTTAGCGGGCGATCGCAGCCACGGGGGTTCTCCCTCGCCAGCACTGCAACAGTTTGTCCAGCAGCAGACGGGGCTGGGGCAACAGGATGCTGCTGATTTACCATCAACCCAATCCCCCCCCGAAAAGAGACCCAATGCTTTGCTACAACGGCTGAAGCATCTTCTCTTTATGGAACTACCGCCTCACCCAGAGCCTGTTGATGCTGCCCCAGCGCCAGATCGAACGCCTGCAGCGCCCCTGCCCGACGAAAATCTGGATGCTTTTTTCGATCGAATTCAACCAACACCAGCCCCGCTTCCGCCAACCACCAACCGCGAACCCGATGGATTTGTCACAACGGAACCAAACCTGCCCCCTGCACCACCGGCCACCACTCTGCCCCTGACCGAACGGTTCCTGACTGAGGCCATACCGGATAGTGCGATCGCCCCCAGTCCCAACCTACTTTCTGACCTTATCTCTACTGCTCCCGCCCCGATCGAGCAGGCTCCCCCGGCTACTCCCCCGCTTTCCCCAACACCTGCAACTGACCGTCCCCTCACCCCTGACCCTGCTCCAACCCCTGTTGTACGGGTTAATGTAGGGCAACTTGAACGGTTAGATTACCTGACGGGAGAACTGCTGATCAATCAAAACCAGCAGACCATGCAGGACGACCAGCTCCGCCTGGCAGTTCAGGAACTCCTGATGCATTTGCAAAAGCACAAACGCACCCTCAGCAGTTTGCAAGGATGGTCGGATTGGACGCTGGCCATCAATAGTGCTGCAGCACCGCCGTTGTTGCCGGAAGTCATGGCAGGCTTTGATGCGCTGGAGATGGATCGGTACACGGATTTTCACAGGCTGGTGCAATCTGCGATTAATGACTTGGTTCAGCTGGAGATGGTGGGAGAAAGCCTGGAAACCCAAATTCGGCAGGCAAGACAGTCGCGAGAAACCCAGAAACGCCTACTGACAAGCATTCAGGATGATCTGACGATCGCCCGTATGCAGCCCCTCAGCGAAACCCTCAATCGGTTGCCAAGGGTCTTACAACAGTTGGCGACGGCTCACTCTAAACCTGTCGAAATGTCGTTAAGTGGGATGTCGGTGTTAGTGGACAAGGCAATCGCCGAACGGCTCTACAATCCACTGCTCCATCTGGTGCGGAACGCCTTTGATCATGGGATTGAGTGGCCGACCCTGCGACAGGCAACCGGGAAACCCCCAACGGGACAGATTCAGATCCATGCCTACCATCAAGGCAACCGTACCTTGATCGAAGTCCGTGATGATGGGCAAGGCATTGACTGGCAACGGGTTACCGAAAAAGCGATCGCCCTGGGACTGGTGAGTGCGGAAACGGCTCAGGGGCTGTCCTATGAACAGTTGGCCGAATTTCTGTTTCATTCGGGCTTCTCGACCGCCATCCAGGTTAATGATCTATCAGGTCGCGGGGTGGGGCTAGATCTGGTACGGGCCGAAATGCAGACCCTCAAAGGCACGATTCACGTCAGCTCGACCCCTGGACGGGGAACCGTTTTTACCCTTTCCCTGCCCCTATCTTTCTCTATCACCCGGCTTCTGGTCTGCCAACATCGGGGCATGACCTATGCATTACCAATCAACACGATTCAGCAGGTGATTTTACCGCAACCGGATCAGGTAACCCAGTCCAGTGGACAGCAGCTAGCCTTGCACTGGCAAACAGATCAGGGAGAACAGATGGTTCCTGTACATACCCTGTCTCGTTTGTTGAATGACCCGGTGGCAGACACGCCTGCGGAGCGATCTGCCCAACCAACCAGTCCCATTATTTTGCTGCAAGCAACGACGGGGCTGTGGGGATTGCAGGTGGATCAGGTAATGGGGGAACAGGAACTGGTGATTCGGCCTCTAGGAACGGCGATCGCCCCCCCTCCCTATGTTTATGGCTGTAGTATTTTGAACGATCAGCAGATGGCTCTGGTGATTGACCCGGTGCTGCTGCAGCGATCGCGCAGCGCCGCACCCACCCCAACTGCACAGGTCGGGGGAACGGCAACGCCTATGCCTATCGTCCCCCCACCCCTGACCCATATCCTGCTGATCGAAGATTCATTGACGGTTCGGCATAGCCTCGCCAGAACCCTTCAAGAGCAGGGCTATCGGGTTTCTCAGGCAGGCGATGGCTTAGAAGCCTTGGCCTCCCTCCAACAAGGTGCCAACGTTGATCTGATTATTTCTGACATTGAAATGCCGCGTATGAGTGGCTTTGAATTTCTCAGCGAGTTACGCAAAACCCCTACCTTACAAACTATTCCTGTCGTCATGTTGACCTCCCGCAGTGGCAGTAAATATCGCCAGTTTGCCGCCAATCTGGGAGCCAATGCCTTTGTCAACAAGCCATCCTCAACGCAAGAACTGCTGCCGATTCTGGAGTCGCTAATTCAACCAGCTTCCCTAATTAAGAGTGCGCCTTAATTGGCTGGATTGAGCCATCGCTGTCTACCCTCACCTCCAACCGCTTTATTCATGTCTACGCTGACCCCGCCGCAATCTCCACAGCCAGTCACGTCCCAGGCGATCGATCCGCCATCCTGCCCCGCGATCGCTTTCCAGATTGCCGGACAATGGCTGGCCATCCCCTACGCTGCCTTGCTGCAGGTTGTACACAAATCTGCCCTGAATCAGAATCTGACATCAGAAACCCTCGCCTATCTGGGGAAGCAACCCCTGGCAATCCTGAATCTGCATTCGTTATTGACAAATGCCCACCACGATTACCAGGATAACCAACATGAACGGGACCGGAGCGTATCACCGTCGCCCAACCCACCATTCCTTGTGCTTGCTGCAGTAGAAACAGCCATTGTCGGTATCTCAGTCAACCAACTCCCCATCCTACTAGATCTACCCCTCGCCGAAACCCATGCATTACCTCCCAGATACTACAATGCGATCCAGGGTATTGCCAGTCATGTTGTCACCGTTCCCCAACTAGGGGGGGTGCTACTGCTAAATTTACAGGCAGTCATACCTTGAATCTTCGTTGTTCCCTGACTAAAACCCATTGAGTGTTGTAGTCGAGCAACGACGAAGTGGGTCGAAATCAGGTAGCCTTTGCTATCTTGAAAGCGATGAGGATACAAGATAGTTATGGCGCTTGGTGGATTCACAATCGATGGCGAGACCAGCAAAGACCTGGATGATGCAGTCTGGGCAACCCGGTTAAAGGGAACCATCCGGGTACAGATATTTATTGCCGATGTGGCAAAAGCAATTGAAATTGATAGCCATCTGGACAGGCGTGCCCAAGAACGGGTAGAAAGCAAATATCGTCCCGGTCACATTGTCCCGATGCTGCCTGTCAGCCTCTCTGAGGACAGATTGAGCTTACTCTACAACGAGCAACGCTCTGTCATCATGGTGCAGTTCGATGTCGATGCCCAGGGAGAAATCTTAAAAACCACTGTGCGTCCTGAGACTTTCACTAGCTGGGCACAATTGAGCTATGAGAAGGCGGATAGCATCCTCAATGACAATAGCCATGAACTACATGAGCCCATGAAGTTGTTGCAAGAAGTGACGGCTCGACTGAATCAGCACCGACGCAGTCAGGGCGCTGTCTTTGGGCAACAGTTTGGGAATGTCTGGATTGATGAGTCCGGGAAGGCGATATCCCAGCCATTCCATTCGCAAATGATGATTAGCGAACTGATGATTACGGCTAACCAGATTGTGGCCGATATCCTGGCTCACCATAAAGCACCGGCCCCCTATCGAACCCATGCCTATCGGTCAGGTACAAACGACGCGCTGGTGGCATTTCTGAAACAACTGGGGGACATTAGCACCCTGCAAAGTGTATTGGTCGATGCCTTTGACCGGGCCCAATATAGCACCCTTCCTGAAGGTCATGCCGGGCTCCAGTTGGCCCACTATTGCCACTTCACCAGTCCCATTCGGCGTTATGTGGATCTGGTCGTGCATCGAATCATCAGAGCTGTGATGCTCAAGCAACCCCTACCTTATACAACCAAACAACTGCATGAACTCTGTGTAACCATCAATGCTCACAAGGACAAGGAACGTCTCCAAATCAAGGAAATCAAGAAAGAGCAGGCGAACCAGCAAGCGGTGCAATTACTTCATCAAGAACCCCTGCCGGAATTGAATGAAAAGCAGTTTAGTGCGGTCATTAAAACGGCTGTTCGCAATCACTCTGTGGATATGATTGAAGCTGAAGTAGTGCAGCGAGCGAAGGAATCCAGGCTTAATGAGAATGACCTGTATTATCTGCTGATGGGGCTCACTGCATGGGAAGACCTCAAACTGAGAGTGCTGTCCCTGAACCAGGAGAATCCCCGACTATTAAGTGTCCTGGCGATCTCCAGCAATAAGTCCGACACAATCAAACAGTGCGTCATTAAAGAGGGTAGTCTGCAATCGCCTGATAATCAGTTCCCCTGTCGTTATACTGCCCTCATTGATGGCATGACCATGACCACGTATGAATGGGCCACGGGAGCGAATAAGCGGGAGAGCAAACAGCGGGCGGCCTATTTATGGTTGGACGCGTATATCTCAGGGGAACTGGTGCGGGCTGAGGATGCCGCCGCTGAACCCACCACACCAGAGAAAGTTAGCTCGGCCCCGCCTCAAACTGTGGAGGAAAATGCCATTAATTATGTGGGTGGACTCAATGAGATTGCCCAGCAAAACCAGTTAGCGTTGCCAGTGTATGAGTTTGCCGAATTAAGAACCCAATGGTTT
>CAZGDE010000291.1:0-3677 GCA_964524315.1 uncultured bacterium | reverse complement strand
GGTGAAGCTGCCAGTAAAAAGGAGGCAAAGCGATTAGCAGCAATGGATTTGATGCAGAAACTAGAAGCAGGAAAACAAAATTATCCTTAGCTCAAGGCTCTAGATTACCTCTGAGTTTCAACGTCCCGATGCCCAATGGACAGTATATTGAGCGGATTACGAAAAATGTCCAACCTTCTCATCACAACCGCCGATTTGTCAGTTGAAATAGCTTCAGTTCAGCGTGAAACAGTTTGTTGGAGAGGAATGCGAATGACGAACTGAGCGCCTTTACCGGGGCTTGAGACGCATTCTAATGTACCACCATGCTTCTCTGTAATAATTTGATAGCTAATGGACATGCCCATGCCCGTTCCTTTGCCCAGTGGTTTGGTGGTAAAAAATGGATCAAATATTCGTCTTTGCACCTCTAGCGGAATGCCAATACCATTATCCGCGATCACAATTTCTATCCATTCTTTCCCCACTAAAGAGGTGCTGATTGTAATTTGATTGGGATGATCCTTGATTTCCTCAACCGTATGCTTAGCAGTTCTCTCTTCCAGTGCATCAATAGAATTCGCCAGAATATTCATAAATACCTGGTTGAGTTGTCCCGCATAGCATTCTACCAGTGGCAGTGCCGAAAAGTCTTTGACTACTTGAATTTCGGGCTGATTGGTTTTCGTTTTGAGACGATGTTGCAGAATGAGCAGTGTGCTTTCAATGCCTTCATGGATGTCAACGGCCTTGAATTCAGCTTCATCCATGCGGGAGAAGTTGCGGAGTGACAGGACGATTCGGCGAATGCGGTCAGTACCTGATTTCATAGAATGCAGTATTTTCGGCAGATCGGCCTGCAAAAATTCCAGATCAACCTCTTCCGTTGCCATTTGCACTTCAGGCGCAGGAGCGGGAGTATGCTTTTGGTACAAACGCACTATGTTTAATAAATCTTCTGTATATTCCTGCACATGGTTGAGATTGCCATGAATAAAATTAACTGGGTTATTGATTTCATGGGCCACGCCTGCAACCAGTTGGCCTAAACTCGACATCTTTTCGCTTTGGACGACTTGCGCCTGAGTACGCTTCAATTCTTCTAATGTATTTTTTAGCTCGGCTGTCCGCTCTTCTACCCGGTCTTCCAATTGTTCCTTACTGCTTTCAAGTGCCGCAAAGGAATCACGCAATTGCCCAGCCATGTGGTTGAAAGAGTTGGAGAGCGCATTGAGTTCTTGAATACTGCTGGCTGCAACGGTTTGGTCAAGGGAACCAGATGCCATTGCTTTACTGGCACGGTTCAGACGCAGAATGGGGCGCATAATCCAACGGGAGGTGAACACTCCCATGATGGAAGCAATTACCAGTGCGACCAGACAGAGTGCAACGGTGATGCGGGTGTTGCTATTGATTTGTGCCATAAAAGCAGTTTCTGGCACACTCATCACGACCAACCAATCCAAACCATGCTGATCCCGCCAGGGGACTACATGGACGAAATGATTGTCTCCCTGCATTTTTAGCTTAAAGTCTGTGTCCTGGGTAATGGACTGCAACCCCTTAGAAGCCTGTAAGTATTGGGCAATCGCCTGAATGACGGGTTCGGTGCTGTCGATCGCCTGCAATCGTTGAATGTTATCTTTGACCAGCTTAAAAGGTTTGGTGGTACCGGAGTTGGCAATCAGGTTGCCATTGCGCTCCATAATAAACACCTGTCCTGACTGACCAATATCCAAGGTTCGCAGGAAATCGCTCAATTTGAGCAGATGAATGTCGGCATCGATAACTCCCAATAGTTGTTTTTGGGAATCATAGATTGGTCGTCCGGCAGAGGCGGCCAAATAAGGCCCATAGGGTGAGTTCCAGACATAAATATCTGCCCAGGTTGGTTTGCCAACTTTTAGGGGAGCTGTATACCAACTTTCGGTAAAGTGATTGTAATTGTAAGTGCCGACAACACTGGTGCGATCGCCCCGATCATTGGTTGCATAGGTACGAGCGCTATTAGGACGTTGAGAGGTCCAGGTGTCAATGGTTGTGGTTTTGCCATCGTAGCGAATGGCCCCAATCCCCTCTCCATTCACTAAACCAAGCCCAACAAACGTCAGGTCATAGGTTTGCATTTGATCCCAGAAATATTTACCCAGTGTTTCCTGATCCCGCACATTCAGTACACCTCGACGAATCGCGGCGGCATTCATCTGACTCAGTGCATGAGGGATGGCAAGATAAGCTTTCAAATGTTCATCTACAACACCACTGGTCCGTTCGATTAATTGATCGGCCAGATTATTAACCGCACTCTGCCCATTCTTAAAGGATAGATAACCAACCAGACCGACAGCCCCAAAGATTTGCAGAACAAAGGGAACAATGAGAATTACCTGGAGGGGAAACAGACGTGGAAACACTTTCCACCGAGAAGGCTGGCAATTTTTCATTTTTAGAAGAATTTTTTGTTGGGCTTATTGTTAATAGGTTTCCCATAGTCACTGCTGACTTAACTCTTTGATTTTAGAAAAATAATTTAGCTAGTCTCCCCTTCTCCTACGCATTGAATGATGGCATTAGGGCCCATTCATCAACCACGAAAAAGCAGGGGGGCAACGGACACAATACAGGCACCCAGGAAGAATAAACTACCCAATAGACTAAGGGTATCACCGCTTTTAAGGCTAGATGCCGTAAAGAAGCTAGCGGATGCAATAAAGAGGCCCCATCCCCAAAGCTGGAATTTCACTTCTCTGGTCCGTTGGATTTTTACCATATACTCATTAAGTCCTTAATATAGCTGCGCCAAACTGCTGGTGAACAAGGGAATTTGTGCCAGTCTTTCCCTGGCAGGAACGCCCTTTCACGATCCAAATCGGATCGCCATCGGTTCAAATGGGGTGGATGCCGTGTGCCTGATTGTTGGATTCAAAACGATAATATTTTGAGACCAGAACCATTGCAACAGTTGCCAACTGGTTGATCGATCGTGTTGCTTAGACCACTGCTGCATCAGTTCTAGAATGGTTTGTCCAGGAATGATCGTTTCTAACAAGGGCGCGATCGCCACATTACCTAAGTATGCGATCGGATGTCCCACATTGGGGTGATGTAATGCCTTCACCAATCGAATATAATCCCCCTGAATTACAGGAGTGAGGATCAGACTCGCCATCTCGGACAACTGAATGCGAGAGTCGATTTCAAACAACCGACTATTCTGCACCTGCTGAATTGGTTGAGGTGACATAACCTCCTGACTACGCTGTTGCCAGAACAGAGTAACCGGGTATATTCCCTGCGTCGCATAAATCTGGGCTGCTGTCCTTTGGGAACGCTGCACCGTTTCCTGCAATTTCTGCCGATAAAAGGCGATCGCCGCCTCACTATGTTCTGGTTCCATAAGTAACGTATGCACCGCGATCGCCCCCTGAATGGCTGACATCATCGCCATCTGTACCCCCTGAGAGGAAATGGGATCGATGGCAAAAGCGGCATTTCCCACATGAATCCAATCCTGTCCAATGGCCTCTTCAGCGAGGTAACAGGATGCATCGCAAATTTGCAGGGGGGTGTCTAAATCTCCTTCCAGACAATCGCGTAGCAACGTTGTATTTGTCAGTAGATGACGATACCACTGCTCGCGATCGCAGGGTTGGACATCACCAAAACGTTTCCGATCAACAAAAACAACCGCATTGAAC
>CAZGDE010000290.1:0-9562 GCA_964524315.1 uncultured bacterium | reverse complement strand
GAACAATACCATTCGCAGTACAGGATGGTTTTATCTTTGCGGTAATTGCGATTGGCGTGAATGGTTTGCCCCCCCTGGAGGAGACGCATAATTACCTGTTCAACCTGACTAGTATCGGCTTCGTGAACGATCGCAATTTCGTTCCACGCCTTACCCAGTACTTCCTCGGATTGCCAGCCAAAAATTTGCTCTGCCTGTTTAGACCACAGCTTAATGCGGAAATGCCGATCCCAACTAATAAATGCCAGGGGAGAATTTTCGATGTGAAAGGTGAGATGTTGATGCGCCTGGTGGAGTTCGGCGGTGCGTTGCTCGACCCGTTGTTCCAGTTGGCGGTTGAGGTGGTGGAGTTCCCGCTCCATCCGTTTGCGATCGCTCACATCCCGCAACACCGAGAGATGCCGATGGGGGACAAAGTTAGCGGTTGCGGCACATTCCACCTCGCGAATCGTGCCATCGGGACGCACCAGCCGAAATTCAACTGTGACTCGTTCTGCTTGCTGAAATGCCTGCCACGCCTGGTTAAAGTCAAAATTGGGTTCGGCAAAGTCAGCGATACTACGCCCGATCAGCTCTGCCTTCGGTAAGCCAAATAAGTCACAGGCTGCCGTATTGGCATCGACATATCTGCCGTCATCATCGGCAATCACCATCGCATCGATCGCCCCTTCAAACAGAGCCCGCATCTGGCGATCGTGTAACAGCGGGTCTGCCACACCAGGCGTTGTCGCAAGCCTCAGGCGTGTTAGACCAGAATGGGCATTTGCTCTCCTTCGCTGATAAGAATTCAATTTTTTGGGGTTCATGGCTTCCCCATTGCGATTATTTAAAGTACACAAAACGGCTACTTAGCGAAGCTGAGATGGCTCTCATTAGAATTGGCAAGGTAGATAGGCAAAGGAAATGAAAAATGAAAATAGAAATACAGAAATAACTCCGTTTGGCATTATTTATGTAAATTGCAACGCTAACCTAACCTGAGGCTAGATTGGACGGCCTCATTAAAATGACTGCTTAATTTGCGCATATCACTTAATAGCACCCTTGAAAGCAGCAAAACCCATCAAAACTAAATGAAACTTAAAATAAGGCTTTTTATTCGTTACAAAGTCATGGCAGTAATGGTGTTGAAATGACTGATTGCTTCCATAAGCAAAGACAGTGATATGATTCATGTGACTTCCGTATGAACTAATGTCAATGGCTACTCCGGCAAACTACACCGAAACTGAATTAGAGACTCTCCGGCAAGCGGTGATTATGAGTGGGCACGCAGTTATCTTCTGCGAATTTACGATTGTCTCGATGGAAATTGAAATTAAAGCCTTAGGCAAGGAAATTACGGGAGCAACGCAAAATTATTCCAGTAGCCCATTAATTCAAGCGATGTTTGCCAATTATTCCAGCCAGGAACAATCGGCCAAGCAGCAGGAGATTCCCACTACTATTACACCGGAGTCAATATTACAGGCAGCGCTCGATTTAATTAAACAGGCGCTAGCAATTTTAGAACAAAAGGCAGTCCCAGCAGACATACAGGACTTTAAACAATTTACTTATACCTGTGCCGATCGCGTTGCTAATGCCGCAGGTGAAGGGTTATTTGGCACGGGTGAAAAAGTGAGTAAAAAAGAAGCCGCAACCCTGAAATCCTTAAAAGTTGCCCTCGGTTTATAACCAGATTGCTCTCACTGGAGTTGTCCCATTAGTAGTTCGCTTAAAGGGTTGAAATGAATGAGCGATGACCGGATGACGGGATGATGGGATAGCGGGATGATGGGATAGCAGGATGACAAAATTTACATTACCCAGGCATCACTGCCGCTCCCATTCGCCGTAAGTAACTCGTTCCTGTCATTCTGTTCGCCCACAGAATCCTAGCCCAATGTGTATGATTCAGCCTGATCAGTCTCTCTCGCCGCTCCCAGGGTTGACCCAGCAAGAGGTGGCAGAACGGCTTGCAGCAGGGCAAGGAAATAATGTCACCTTGCAAGCCAGCCGCTCCTATCAACAGATCTTGCAGGAAAACCTGTTCACGTTTATCAATGCGGTTTTCTTTGCCATTAGTGCAGTGATGGCGGTTTTACACCGTTATAGTGACGCTGTTCTGGTCGTGGTTGTCATTGTCAGTGGCATTGTCATGAACATTGCCCAGGAAATTTGGGCAAAACGCAAGTTAGACGAAATCGCCCTGTTGAATCGGCCAACGGCAACGGTCATCCGGGATGGTAGAGAGCAGCAAATTGATCCGGGTGGTATTGTCCTGGACGATATTCTGGTCGTGCGATCGGGTGACCAAATTCTGGTCGACGGGGCCATGGTAGGCGACGGGCGCATTGATGTGGACGAGTCCCTGTTGACCGGCGAATCTGACATGATCCCTAAATATGCTGGGGACGCGGTCTACTCCGGAACGGTCTGCGTCAGTGGGAGTGGTTACTTTACGGCGCAAAAAGTGGGGGCAGAAACCGTTGCGTATAAGTTAGTCACCGGGGCAAGGGTTTTCCGGCAGGTTTATACGCCGCTGCAACAGGAAATTAATCTGGTGATTCGGATCTTTTTGCTGCTGGCCTGTTTCCTGTGGATTTTGGTGGGAATCAGCTTTCTCAGCCGATCGCTCCCCCTGGCTGATATTGTCCAACGGGCGGCGGTTGTGGCTGGCCTTGTACCCGCTGGCTTACTGGTGGCCATTACCCTGGCCTATGGGACAGGAGCCGTAAGGATGTTGGGCGAAAACGTACTGATTCAGCAGGCAAATGCGGTGGAATCGCTCAGTAACGTCGATGTCCTTTGTCTGGATAAAACGGGCACACTGACGACCAACCAGCTCAATCTCCAAACCATCTATCCCATTAATGTTACCGAGACGATTCTGGCCCAAATACTGGCGGATTATGCTGCTAACACAACGGCACATAACCGTACCAGTGAGGCGATCGCCGTCACCTATCCCCACGGCACCAGTCGCACGGTCAAAGTCGAAGTACCCTTTTCCTCCGCTCGTCGTTGGAGTGCCATTGCCTTTGCCGAAGCGGATGGTACGGGAGTGTACGTCCTTGGTGCGCCGGAGTCGCTGGCCCCTTCGCTGACCTTAACCGAGGAGATGACCACCACGATCCAGAAGGGGACGCAGCAGGGTTTACGGATGCTCTTGTTCGCCCGTAGCAATGAAGTCGCGGCGATCGCCAACCCCGATAAACCTGCTCTGCCGGAAACCCTCACCCCCCTGGGAATTCTTCAGTTCAACGATCAGTTACGTCCCCAGGTGCGGCAAACGCTGGATGGATTTGCCCAGGCAGGGATTAGCGTCAAAATTATTTCGGGTGACAATCCCCAGACGGTGGCAGCCCTGGCGACGCAGGCAGGGTTGGGGCCGGATGTGCGGTTAGTGTCCGGGGCTGAACTGGCCATCATGGATGAAAGTCAGTTTGTGCAGGCGGCAATGGCGAGCAACGTGTTTGGGCGGATTACCCCCGAGCAAAAAGCTCGATTGGTGCAAACTCTGCGTCGGCATGGGCGGTATGTGGCCATGATTGGTGACGGGGTGAATGATGTGCTTTCCCTGAAGCAGGCCAATTTAGGCATTGCGATGGAAAGTGGCAGTAAAGCAACACGGGGTGTGGCTGATATTGTGCTGCTGAAAGACTCCTTCGCCGCCTTACCCCATACCTTTCTCGAAGGTCAGCGGATTCGGAATGGCATTCGGGATGCGCTGGCGCTGTTTATCGTGCGGGTTTTTTGCATTACCCTGCTCATTTTTTCCTGTGCCATGGTGACGGACAGTTTTCCCCTGGTTAACAAACACAGTGCTTTGGTGTCGCTCTTTGGTGTTGGCTTACCTACGATCTTTCTACCAATCTGGGCGAAACCAGGGGGTATCAAACGCCAACGGCAGAGTATGATTCACTCCTTACTGCATTTCACTATTCCTGCAGCACTTACCCTGTCTCTGGTCGCATTGCTGGTCTACCTGCTCTACCTGGTAAGTGCCATTCTGGAATTGTCTCCCGGTTCGGAATTTACCCAGGTGGACTATACCCATCCCCGGACAGCTCTGGTTACTATCCTGATTTTGTGCCAGTTGCTCCTGATTCCGTTTCTGAAGCCACCAACCTCTGCCTGGGTGGGTGGTGAACCGTTAAGCGGCGATTGGCGCTACTCCATCATGGCGATCGCCCTGCTGGTTGTCTACCTGTTGATTCTGGCAGTCCCGATCTCGCGTGACTTCTTTGAACTTGCCCCCCTCAGTCCGCTCCATTGCATTTTCCTCAGTCTGGTGGCTCTGGAATGGTGTTTGATTTTGCGTGCTATCTGGCGCAGTCGCTTTCTCGATCGCTTCTTGGGCGTGGACTTGAGCTAACCAATTGCTTGCCTTTTTTACCCTTTCGTTATGACCCAGGATTCTGCCAACTCGACCCCACCCCATTACTCTGTCAGCATTTGGGAGTTGATGCTGATTTTGTTTGGGGCGATTGCTCTGATTGGGGCAGGACTGATTGGCTTAGGCATTAAAGTCCTGAACAATGCCTTTGACCCGATGCGAGCCGAAGCGATCGCCCATAGTTTGGTAGACTATGACATTCCCGGTGGCTCCCAGGGTATTTTTGGCATCAACATTGGTAGTGCCAAACTCGCCTGGGTGCGCAGTAATACGACCCCCCCTGACGTGATTCTCTTTGTGGGTAAAACTCCCATTAATAAAGAAGCGGGGCAATCGGAAAGGCGAGACGTCAAACGGGATTTTGAAACCCCTCCCTCGGATACCGTTACCATCCAGTTCACGGTCACTGACTCCAAAGTCGAAACCAAGTCATTCTGCGGTAAACCCGTTGATGTCACGGTTGAGACGGGTGAGCAGTCCTTTGGTGATCCGGGGCTATCCTTGCCTGCAACCCGCTACTTTGCCAGTACGACGGAAGCGGATGTAGAACGGCTGGTCATTCTCACTGCCAATGGCAAGGATGCCCCTGAAAAAGCAGCGGCAGTGTTTAGATCCTTGCAGTGTAAGAAATGAGAGGGTGCTGCATAGCCGCATGAAACGGAAATCGTCACCCAAATAGTTCGGTTACACGACTACCCATTGGGTACGGATACCGATACCTTCGTAATAGGAATCTTTATCCCTTTTATGGGATTCCTATAGTCAGGTGATGGGGGAACGATTGTGCCCAAGTGGTTATTACCAACCCTGAGTGAAATTCTGGCACTCCACGACCCGACGTGGACTGTTCAGTACTCTGCTGCCAAAGTAATGACGGTGGGTAATGGTGCCCGTCGTTCACTCCAGCGAGAAGTTTCGCAGCGAGGACGTGCAGAACGGGAATGGACGGGGGCGATCGCCGCCCTCCAGATGATGCTGAACCATGCCATTGCGGCCCAGACTGCCACCAGTCGGGATGTTCCCCTGGGGGCTAGTCATGGTTTTGCGAGTCAGGGTCTGGTGTTATCGGGGCCGTTACCCATTTTGAGTCAGCCCGCTCTGGTGAGTCAGTTGGCCACCTGGTCGTTGACCGCAAACCCCATGCACACAACGGCATGGTTACCCTTCAAACTTCTGCCAGCCGTTGATCAACAAGCCGTTTTAACCGATTCCTTCACCACTTCATCTCTTCCACTTCTGCCGGACGATCCCCTGGCAACGGAACAGTTTTGCCTGGTACTCACACCCTGGTTTAGTTTGGTCATGGTACTGGGTGAGTCCCTACTGGGTGAACCGTCGTTCATGTTTTCGTTTATGCCGGATGTGGTGCAGCAGGCATGGGAAGCAATCCGGCCACGCATCCTGCTGATGAGTTCCCACCAAATTGACCTGCTGGATGATCAGGTTCACGCGTTTCCGCCCGTTGCACCGGATTATCAAACGGTGATGCAATTCAGCCGCCTGATGCTGGAGCATTTGCCGGAACCTACCGAGGAAGCGGAGACCGATCGCCGGGAGGACATTGGGAAACGGGTAGAAGCCAGCAATGCCAATGGCACTGGCCCGACGACAGCACCTACGGAACCGATCGCCTATTGCTCGTTAACCGAACCCCAACCAACCGACGATGTGGAGCTGTTGAAGGCACTGGCTCACGAAATTCGGACACCACTAACGACCATTCGCACACTAACGCGATCGCTCCTCCGGCGAACGGATATTTCCCCGGATGTCATTAAGCGATTAACCATGATTGACCGGGAATGCAGTGAGCAGATCGACCGCTTTGGGCTGATTTTTCGGGCCGTTGAACTGGAAACTTCCAATACCCGTCATGCGGCCATGTCTCTGACTCGGACATCACTGGCGCAGGTATTGGAAGATAGTATCCCCCGCTGGCAAAAGCAGGCGAGTCAGCGGCAACTCACGCTAAATGTCGTGCTACCCCAGAAAATGCCAACGGTGGTGAGCGATCCGACGATGTTGGATCAGGCTCTTACAAGTTTGATTGAGCGATTTACCCGTAACCTGCCCTGCGGTAGCCACATTACCATCGAGGTGACACCTGCTGGCAATCAATTGAAACTGCAACTTCAATCATTTCCGCAATCCCAGGCGGAACCATTTGGCGATGGTAATGGCACCTTCGCTGGTCATCAACCATTACTCAAGTCGCTGGGGCAACTGTTGATGTTTCAACCCGAAACGGGTAGCCTCAGCCTCAACCTGGCCGTGACGAAGAATCTTTTCCAGGCGTTAGGGGGCAAACTCATCGTCAAACAACGTCCGCAACAGGGCGAAGTCATGACCGTTTTCCTGCCATTGGAAAGAAACAACCCTAATATCGTGGAAGTTTGAAGTGAAAGTTTGAAGTGGAAGTTTGAAGTGAGAGTTTGAGCAGATGCGAACCGGGTATCAGGAAGACAGTCAAGGGAGCAGAAAATGGTGCAACGGGTAGGCATAATTGGGGGTGGGCAACTGGCCTGGATGATGGCAGATGGGGCGAAGAAGTTGGGCATAGAATTACTCGTCCAGACTCCATCGCCTGCCGATCCAGCCGTGGGCATAGCAACAGAGGTGGTATTGGCTGCGATCGCCGATGCCCCGGCCACAGCCCGACTGGCTACCCAGTGCGATGTCATTACCTTTGAGAACGAATTTGTTGATCTGCCAGTTCTGGGGCAGTTAGAGGAGCAGGGAACCTGTTTTCGTCCCAGTACGAGATCGCTGGCACCCCTGTTAGATAAGTACCATCAGCGTCAATTTCTCCAGGAATTAGGTTTGCCCACGCCAGGTTTTACGGCGCTGGACACGGCTGGAATGGATCCGGCCGCTGTGCCGGTGACCTTCCCCGTGGTGCTGAAAACCCGGCGACATGGATACGATGGTCAGGGAACATTTATTCTCAAAACCAAAGCAGACTTGCAGGCTACCTGGGAAAAATTACAGGGTGTGCCATTGCTATTGGAAGAATTCGTACCGTTTGAGCGGGAACTGGCAGTGATTGCTGCCCGTGCTGTCAGCGGTGAAATTGTTGTTTACCCCATCGTGGAGACCCAACAGGAACAGCAGGTATGCCGACGTGTGTTTGCCCCAGCAGCCGTTGCGCCGGTGGTGGTTGCTCAGGCAGAGGCGATCGCCCGCACCCTGCTAGAACGATTACAGGTTGTTGGCGTTTTTGCCATTGAACTGTTTTTAACGGCGGATGAGAAAGTTTTGGTTAACGAAATTGCCCCGCGTGTACATAATTCTGGCCACTTCACTCTGGATGCGTGTGCCACATCCCAATTTGAGCAACATTTACGGGCAGTGGCAGGCTTATCTCTCGGTGATCCAGCAATGGTTAACAGGGCCGTAATGGTTAATCTGTTAGGCTACGAAACCTCAACGAGCGACTACCAGGAAAAACGGCAACAGTTGGCGGCAATTCCCCATGCCCACGTTCACTGGTATGGCAAAACAGAATCCCGCCCTGGCCGCAAATTGGGGCATGTGACGGTTCTCCTAAATGATGACTCGTCGGGGCTGGAGATGGACGCGATCGCTCAACAGATTGAAACTATCTGGTACGGTTCAACAATGGCCTGAGGCGAAGGGCTTGCTTCCCGACAGCCCCATGCAGATACGGTAGGGGTGGTGTCTTCCAGGGATTATGACGGAATGTGAACCGCAAGCATGGAAAAAAGCCAGGATAGGCATCTGTCCATCCTGGCTTCATCATTAAGCTAGAAATTGCGGCAGGATGAATGAAAGCCATCATCCTACCAATGCCTTCTGGTTGTTAAGCAACCCATTTTTGCGCGACGACTTCGGCCAGGTCGACAACCCGCTGGCTGTAGCCCCACTCGTTGTCATACCAGGCAACGACCTTAACCATGTCGCCACCCATGACCATTGTCAATGCAGCATCCACGATGGAGGATTCGTCAGTGCCAGCATGGTCACTGGACACCAGAGGCAGGTCAGAGTACTTCAGGATACCTTTCATGGAATTTTCCGAAGCTTCCTTCAGCACTTCATTTACCTGTTCGGCAATCGTACTCTTTTCTACCTGAACGACCAGATCGACGACGGATACGTTAGGTGTGGGTACCCGCAAAGCAATACCGTTCAACTTACCAGCCAGTTCTGGCAATACCAGTGCTACAGCCTTGGCTGCACCAGTTGAAGTAGGAACGATGTTCATTGCTGCGGCCCGGGCCCGTCGCAGGTCACGGTGACTGGCATCAAGCAACCGCTGGTCGCCGGTGTAGCTGTGGGTTGTGGTCATGGTGCCTTTGATGATGCCAAAGTTTTCATGGATCACTTTAGCGATCGGTGCCAGGCAATTGGTCGTACAGCTAGCGTTGCTGATAACGTCATGCTTGTAGTGGTCGTAATCATGGTGGTTGACACCGACCACGAAGGTACCATCGTCACCCTTGCCAGGTGCGGTAATTAACACTTTCTTCGCACCCGCATTGATATGCTTGGAAGCACCCTCTTTGCTGACGAAAACGCCTGTTGATTCAATAATTAGATCAATGTCCCACTCTTTCCAGGGCAAGTTCTCCGGATTGCGATCGGACGTACACTTGATGGTGTGACCGTTCACAGTAATTGTATTTTCGTCGGCGCTGATGTCACCGTTAAACCGACCGATCATTGAGTCATATCTCAATAGATGGGCATTGGTTTTTGGGTCAGAGGTGTCGTTGATAGCGACAACTTGAATCTGGCTGTTTTGTCTGGTCAGCCAGCAGCGCATAAAGTTACGTCCGATACGTCCAAAACCGTTAATCGCTACTCTAATCACTGCGTCTTGCCCTCTGTCTACTAAATAGATACCTGGTAATCAAAACCGATCATAAGACTCTGTGGATCTGATCGCAACAACCCCCTCATGCTGCAACGACGACGAAAATGCCGCTGCCGCAACCTTCCAACCACTTGAGAAGATTGATCCCCCAAGGGCGGAGAGCGAACGTGCCCCCTATCCTTAAATTTGTTAAAGTCCTTAAGTAGGTATTTTAACTTATTTTGCGTAAAGTTTATGTTTTGCAATATAACAACTTACTGATTCCGGTACGAGCGCGGTAATGTCGTGCCCAGAGCGGTTAGTTAGCCGTACCAGACTGGATGAAATATTGATAGGTGGAATAG
>CAZGDE010000289.1:0-9577 GCA_964524315.1 uncultured bacterium | reverse complement strand
GTATATATACCTACTCTTATCCTTTGAGTGTTCTTGTTTCTGTAACACTCTTATTTTCGGTTTCTTTCTTTGTAGAATAGAGCCTTTTCTTTGTAAATAGTTTTGTTTGTAAATAGAGTGTGATGGAGCGGTTGAATACGAACGACTTATTGTTGCAGTATGCACGGGGTAGACGGGATTTTAATCATGTCAATTTGAGTGGAGCATATTTGTTTGAATCCAATCTTCCAGGCATCAACTGTATTGGTAGTGACCTCAGAGACACCCATTTACCTTACGCAAATTTGAGTCAGGGAGATTTCAGTCAAGCCCAATTGCAAAAAGCAGAATTGGGTGATGCCCAACTTTATCAAGCGAATCTGGCCCAAGCAGACCTCCAGGAGGCGAATTTATCGCGGGCAAATTTACGGTTCGCGAACCTAAAAGGAGCCAACCTGAAAAGGGCTAACTTGCAGGGAGCCGATTTGTACGGTGCCAATTTGGACAACAGCAATCTGGAAGATGCCGATTTACAACGGGTGAATTTAGAAAAAGCAACTTTAACTGAGGCACAACTGGGTGGTACAAATTTGTTTCGGGCAAAACAGGCCAACCTATCCAATGCCTTAACTAATTCCAGAACAATCTACCCAGACGGGTATCAACAAAGTAGCTCTGCAGACGAGAGCTAAATAGACCAGAGTTTTGTCGTGAGTTGTACACCAATTTCCCTGGAATTTGGCCCGCCGAATTGAGTCGCTCAAGGAAAAAAAGGGTCGATGAATGATATTACCGACCCTTCTCTGTTAACTTTGCAACCGGAAACATAAAAAACGTTGACACTCGACTAATCACGTCTTCTTTTTCGCGCTAGTCGTAGTTGTCGCTTTTTTGGTTGTTGACTTTTTCGTAGCCGTTTCCTTCTTGGCGGTTGTTTTCTTTTCGGCGGTGTTCTTCGTTGCTTTGGTGGCCGTTGTAGCAGTTTTAGCAGACTTAGATTTGCTGCCTTTTTTCGTCTCGGCTTTTGCGGCTAAAGCCTGTACTGCCACATCCAGAGCGATCGCCTCAACGGTTTGTCCCTCTGGTAACGAGGCATTGACCTTCCCATGCTTGATATAAGGGCCATAAGGGCCATCGTAAATGTTAACGGGTTCACCATCTTCAGGATGGGGGCCGAGTTCGCGTAACGGTTTCGCCGCCGCCCGCTTACCACGCCCTGATTTGGGTTCTGCCAGAATCGCCAAAGCCCGTTCCAGGTCAATTGTCAGCACGTCATCACCGGCCTTAAGCGATCGGTAGTCCTTCCCATCCTTACCCTGGTCATGCACGATGTAGGGGCCAAACCGACCCAGACTTGCCTGTATGCGGCCACCCGTTTCGGGATGAACCCCCAGGGTACGGGGTAGTGCTAACAGGCCAACCGCCATTTCCTGAGTCACCTGCTCCGGTGTCACCCCTTTGGGCAAAGATGCCCGTTTGGGCTTGGGATTTTCGTCAGACGCATCCCCCAACTGCACATAGGGGCCGTAGGTACCAATTAACAGGTAAATTGGCTCACCAGTTTCAGGATGGAAGCCGACCTTATCGGGGCCCTCTGTTTTCTGGCGCAGAAGGGTTTCTACCTGTTCTGGATCCAGATCGGAAGGGGTCAGATCCTTCGGAATAGAGGCTTTCACCAACTCCTCACCGTTTTCCACTTCCAGATAGGCACCAAATCGGCCAATCCGGACTTTTGCTTCCAGGTTTTCCAATTCAACGGTACGGGCCGCATTGGGATCAATCTGGCTTTCCTGTTCTTTGACCTGGGTTTCTAGCCCTGTCTTACCCATATAAAACTCTTTCAGGTAAGGGAGCCAATCGGCTTCGCCTGTGGATATATCATCCAGAGTTTGCTCCATGCGGGCAGTGAAACTGGTATCCACCAGATCAGGGAAGTAGGTTTCCAGGAGAGCCGTAACGGCAAATGCAGTAAAAGTCGGCACCAGCGCATTGTTGGTCATTTGGGCATAGCCGCGATCAATGATGGTGCCAATGATGCTCGCATAGGTACTGGGACGACCAATTCCTTCGCTTTCCAGGGTCTTGACCAGGGACGCTTCCGTGTACCGGGCGGGCGGTTGAGTCTCGTGACCGATCGCATCCAGATTTTGGCAACGGGGTGTATCTCCTTGCCGCATCGCAGGCAGAATCACTTCCTGATCTTCAATGGCCGCATTGGGATCATCCGACCCCTCAACATAGGCACGGAAGAAACCCGGAAAATCAATCCGCTTGCCACTGGCACGGAACCCGGCATCTTCAACTTGAATCTGCACTGTGACATGGGTTTGGCGAGCTTCTGCCATCTGAGTGGCCACAGTCCGCTTCCAGATCAGGTCATACAGGCGCAGTTCCCGATCCTTTAAACCGGTCTGTTGGGGAGTACGGAACGTATTTCCAGCGGGACGAATAGCTTCGTGGGCCTCCTGCGCTCCTTTACTTTTCGTGGTGTACTGGCGTGGTTCGGGGCTGAGGTAGTCAGTGCCATACTTCTCCTCGACACAGGCACGGGCAGCGGCGATCGCCTGTTGGGAGAGATGCACCGAGTCTGTTCTCATGTAGGTGATGTAACCTTGCTCGTACAAACTTTGGGCCACCCGCATGGTATCCCGTGCTGATAGCCCCAATTTACGGTTTGCCTCCTGTTGCAGGGTAGAGGTTGTAAAGGGTGGAGATGGCTTGCGGCTAACCGGGCGTTCTTCCAGGTTGGTCACTGTCCAGGTGCGATCACGGATGCGATCAGCCAGTGATCTGGCATCTACCTCACTCAGCAGTACCACATTCCGTCCAGCGGCAATTTGCCCAGTCGATTCATCGAAGTCACTGCCGGTAGCAACCTTGACGCCACCCAGGCTAACCAACTTCGCCTCAAATTCCTGTCCCCTGGTATCTGCTGACTGGCTACCCGCCGCTAACAGCGCCTTTAAATCCCAGTAAGTACCCTGGCGGAAGGCGCGTCGTTGCCGTTCGCGCCGTACTAAGAGGCGAACCGCGACGGATTGTACCCGCCCTGCCGATAGCCCATAGGCGATTTTTTTCCACAGCAAGGGAGATAGGGTATAGCCAACCAGTCGATCCAAAATCCGCCGGGTTTCCTGGGCACGCACCAGTCGCTCGTCTACCGTCCGGCAGTTCTGGATTGCGTCCTGGATGGCATCTTCCGTAATCTCATGGAAGACCATCCGCTTGATTGGCACCTTGGGCTGGAGGAGTTGCAGCAGATGCCAACTAATACTTTCCCCCTCCCGGTCTTCGTCCGTTGCCAGGATGAGTTCGTCGGCAGCTTTGAGGGCATCCTTGAGTTCCTTGACCACCTTCTTTTTGTCCTGGGGGACAACATAGAGTGGTTCAAAATTATCCTCAACATTGACACCCAACTGTGCCCACTTCTCGCCCTTCACATTTGCCGGGATCTCGCTAGCAGACTGGGGTAAGTCTCGCACGTGCCCCATAGAGGCTTCTACCCGGTAATCACTGGGCAAGTAATTACGGATCGTGCGGGCTTTGGTTGGTGATTCGACAATGACGAGCTTTGGCATGGATCGTTGACGTTTAAAAGAAAGGCGGCTACAGTCCCCTCATCTTTCTTATAGCCAATATTGGATCGACTACCGGCGTTTTGCAAAGTCTACGAGGGAATGACTTCAAACTTAAGAGTGACTAGTCTGCCAAATCTGCTAACTCAGTCCAAAGACTAAAAGTAAGCATAGACAGGAAAACATCGCTTTTGTTAACTGGTTCAATACTAACCATAAGGATTCGATCACAAATAGATCCAGTGTTAAGGTAGATTGCGCGGTAGAATCCACTGTAAAGGATTTCTGACTTTTTCGTGCCTTCTGTTCCTCGTGGTGCAGTGGGGTTAAATCCCGTTACAACTCATTACAACTATCCAATCAGGCTCAACCTCATGGATTTCGCCAGTCTTGCCGCACAGTTAAACACCGGAGTCATCGTACCGGAGCTAATTGTTACAGCAACGCTTCTCCTCGTCGTAGTCGGTGACTTAATCGTCGGGCGTACCGCTTCCTCGAAGTGGACCCCTTACCTCGCGATCGCGGGTTTACTCACTGCCGTTGGTTCCCTTTATTACCAGTGGGATACCACATCGCCCATTTCATTTCTGGGCAGTTTCAACAGTGATAATCTCAGCGTCGTTTTTCGGGGGATCATTGCCCTATCTGCCGCTGTCACGATTCTGATGTCGATTCGTTACGTCGAGCAATCAGGCACATCCCTGGCGGAGTATCTGACAATTCTGCTGACGGCAACGATTGGCGGCATGTTTCTCTCCGGTGCTGACGAACTCGTTATGATCTTCGTCTCGCTGGAAACTTTGAGTATTTCTTCTTACCTATTAACTGGCTATACCAAGCGTGATCCCCGCTCCAATGAAGCAGCTCTGAAGTACTTGCTAATTGGGGCATCCAGTTCCGCCATTTTCCTGTACGGCCTATCTCTGCTATACGGCTTATCTGGTGGTCAGACCAAGCTCAGTGATATTGCTACCAGCATCGCTGCGGCAGGACTGGATCAATCAATTGGTAATGTTATTGCCCTGGTCTTTGTCATTGCCGGTATCGCTTTTAAAATTGCAGCCGTTCCTTTTCACCAATGGACACCAGACGTATATGAAGGGTCACCCACCCCAGTTGTCGCCTTTCTCTCCGTTGGTTCTAAAGCGGCTGGTTTTGCTCTGGCAATTCGTCTTCTGGTTACGGCCTTCCCCTTACTCACAGAACAATGGCATTTTGTCCTGACGGCTCTAGCAATTTTGAGCATGATCCTGGGTAATGTGGTGGCTCTGGCTCAAACTAGTATGAAGCGACTGCTAGCCTATTCTTCGATTGGACAGGCAGGGTTTGTCATGATCGGCTTGGTCATTGGCACCGATGCGGGTTACGCCAGCATGATTTTCTACTTACTGGTTTACCTGTTCATGAACCTGGGCGCATTTACCTGCGTGATCCTGTTCTCCTTACGGACTGGAACTGATCAAATCAGTGAATACGCCGGTTTGTACCAAAAAGATCCCTTACTCACTCTTGCGCTCAGCATTTGTCTCCTATCTCTGGGTGGCATTCCACCAGTAGCAGGCTTCTTTGGTAAGCTGTATTTGTTCTGGGCTGGCTGGCAAGCAGGTGCCTATGGCCTGGTTATTCTGGGTTTAATCACCAGCGTCATCTCGATTTATTACTACATCCGCGTCATCAAGATGATGGTAGTCAAAGAACCTCAGGAAATGTCAGAAGCAGTGTTAAATTACCCCGAAATCCGTTGGGATTTAACTGGCATGCGGCCATTACAGATTGGCCTGGTTGTGACTTTGATCGCTACATCCCTGGCTGGGATTTTGTCGAATCCACTGTTCACACTGTCTAATAGTTCTGTCAGCAAAACGCCGATGTTACAAGCCTCGGTTGCGGTAGAAAAATCAGTAGCCATCACTTCTCTGGCAGATAGCAACATTTAAACCTACTAACGATCCCAAGAGACAACGGAAAGCTGGATGATGTTTTATGGCATCATCCAGCTTTCTTTTTGGCGGAAACGTTAATCCTGAGCCCTTACTAAGCTCCTTTTTGCAGTCACCCGCCCAATCAACTCCGCTCTCTTCCGACAGAAAGAAACTGTCAATCATCGCCGTCTCAAAGTGGGCGATCGCACCATTCAATCGCCCCCAGCGATCGCTCAATACAACAGCGAGCCCAGGAGCCCCGCCCGCTTTTTTTAGACATCAGCCAAACTACCAAGAAAATACCTTACCGTTCTATCAAGGTGTCTGCGTTACGGGAGAAGGAGTAGAAGTTGCTGGCGGGGACGTTTCCGTCAAAGGGGGTGCAGGTGCAGGCGTAGGCAATACTGGTTGCACTGGTGAGGCAGGATTGTTGGGATTGGGGACTGGAAACGTTTCTAACGTGGCTGGTTGAGGTAATACAGGCGTAGCGACCGGCGGTACAACGGCCGGAGAATTTACTGGCGGCAAAACTGGCGGGGTAACAACCGGGGGCACGACTGGTGGTGGCGCAACGACTGGCGGCGATGGGGGTAGTACCGGCAGAGAAATGGGCTGAGGATTAACCACCGGCGGCACCACGGGCGAAGTGACCACAGCAGGGGGAGTCACGATCGGCGCTGGCACATTCACAACCGGAGGAACCGTTAACGGTTCGGGACGGGTCAATGGGGGAACTGTCGGCAGGGGTGGCGCACCCACCACCGGCGGCGTCACCACCGGCGGCACATTCACGGGCGGTGTCACCGGAGAAGGCACCACAGGTGGTACGACCGGAAGAGGCGGCGCACCCACCACCGGCGGTGTCACCACCGGCGGCACATTCACGGGCGGCGTTACTGGAGAAGGCACCACGGGTGGCACGACCGGAAGAGGCGGCGCACCCACCACCGGCGGTGTCACCACCGGCGGCACATTCGCTGGTGGCGGTGTCACCGGCTCCGGACGCACGACTGGCGGTGTGCTTGCAGGCGGTTGGGGTACGGTCGGGCCTGCCCCAACGGGAGGCGGTGTGACCGGAGGTACGACTGGAGGAGGCAAAGAGGGAGCAGCAGTTGGTGGCGGCGTTGGCACAACATGACTACCAGCCTGCGATGGTGAACCCGGCTCTGGGCGCGCTCCTGGTAACGGTGAACCTGGAATAGGTGCAGCCGCAGGGCCAGGAGTCCCGGTTACAGGCGATAATGAACCAGTTACAGGCGGTGCAGTCCCAACGGGTTGCGGTGCCGGAGTTCCCAATTGTGGTAAAGGTGGAGCGCCAACTGCGATCGCGGGGCCAGGATCAGGCAGGGTTGTCGGCAACCCACGTCGGAGCATATCACCCAGTACCGGCGGAGACATGCCTTCGCTCAAATTCGTGTTAACTCCCGACTGTAATGCCGGATAAGGGATTGGCTGAGGCGAATTGATTGGGGCCGTTGCGGTATAAAGACGAGTCCAGGCAGGGGTGGGTTCTGTCTTGCTACTGAGAGGAGGTTGGCTGGTCAAACCCGCCACTGTTTCTTGCCGAACTGCATCTAAATCAGCATCGGTATCAGGGTTGACAGTACTCCCAGAGGCACTTAAAGCGCTGGCCAGGTTTAAATCCTGAACAATCGGGCTAGTCTGATAAAAATTCTTCAGGTCGAAATTGTAAAGCGAAATTTGGTTCTGGTGAACTACTGCCATTTGCCCAGCCAGTAATTGAATTGGCGGCGAACCATTATTAGTCGATACTTCGATTTGACTATTGGTGAGGGCACCCACAATCGTGACATTGGTTTCAGAACTATACCGAACAAACAGGGCTGAACCGCGAATGCCAGCGACACTGTTTGGGGTCTGAATCTGAGTGCGTCCACGACCGGGGGGAATTAGCAACAGCGCGGTGCCATTATTGAGATAAAAGTTACGGGTGTTAGGGATGAAACGAAACATTGCCCGTTCACCGATCCGGGCCAGGGAGCGATCGTTAAAACGCAATTCTGCCATCGATTGCTGCCCGGTACGGAGAGCATCTCCCGGATTCATACCGTTACCAACCTGAGCGGGACGAGCAGTCTGCCCTTGCAGAATTAAGTCAACCTGACGGCGCAGATTGCGAACCTCGGCATAGGTCAGGGGCACATTTGCCCAAGCTACCGCTGGTACCAGTAGTGTACCGACGATTCCTAGACTAACGGAAATAAGGGACAGGAATCGGATGGACATATCGACTCCAAAGAATTAGAACCAGGTTAGCGATCGCACAAGACGAAACAACACAGCACCCATGAGGATTAAGTTTGGGGTTGATCTTGTCCGGAGATTCACGAGAGTTCCGTGATTACTCTTATAAAGTTAAGGCGTAAGATTGAACTGCTTCAGTAATTTCTCTGAATAATCCAGTCTAATCTAGCCTAAATTAGTGTGTCATCCTACCCTTACAAACAAATCCCTACTTTGGGGGATGGAACTAAACTTAGTTCCCCTGCCTAATGGCATAAGTTACAGGTTTTTCTTTTTTAAACGCAATTTTAAGAACGACTTTAAATAATCTTCATAATTGCGATTATCTATCCAGTACATTCACGGTTCCTGTTTTGCAGACTCGTCATCAGTATCTGGTTTCCAAAACTTATCGAGCCATGCCTTTCCGTCTCTGGCAACCCCTGCTAGCATGGCCTATCTTGCTTTTTCATCGTCCAGTCTGGGCCACACCGGCGATCGCTCCGCCCACCACAGCCCCCCCCCTCAACACTTCCCCACAACCCATCGTCGAGACCCCGCTAAAACCTGTTCAATGTCAGGTGGGAGCAACAACCTCAGCCATAACAGGGTCACCAGGCGCGTTACAAACCACATCACCTAACGGTGTCAGTCAGCCTTGCCCACCGACGTTCACTCTCCATAGGGCGATTTCTCCCTTACCCTTACCCATCGCTGGGGACGAAATCGAGAGCCTACCAATTCGGCAGATTACGTCCCCAGGCAGTTCTAAAACTACTTTGGTAAACTTCTTAACGCCATACCAGGTAGCAACGCCAAGCGCACTAACCGAGATCCAACGAGTGCCCGTGCCAACTAACGTCTATGCCCAGACACCATCCCCATCCCCATCTGCCCCCCCCCCCCCCCACCCACGACCCCCCCCGCCACCCCCCCCCCCCCCCTACCCTCCAGGGAACCGGCGAACAAGCCCCTCGCTCCCATCGGCCAAATTCCCTGCCCTGAGTTAGATCCCGAATTGGGTTGTCTCCTGATTGAGCCTGTTACCCCCTTACCGTTTCCGAATGAACCACCTCGTCCACCTGCCCGTTCAGCAGTTGTCTACCTGCTTCCCCGCATAGAGTACTTCCGCAGTAGCAATGTCCTCTCAGCCATTGACCCGGTTGATGATGGTCTATTTCGTCCAGGCATCACTTTATTTGCGGCTCCCCCCTTAGGGCCCAATACATTTTTTGTCGCGGCGGCAACAGGGAACCTGGCCCGCTACGACGAACAGAAGCAGGTGAACTACAACGAGTTACTATTCCGGGCGGGTATTTATCAGCGACTTTCTCCCACCATGTTTGGTGAAATTGGCTGGGCCAATCAGCAATTGTTTATTGGCAGTGATGACTTAATTGGTTTCCCGCGCGGGACTAAATTTCTTGATGAGCATGCCATTCGTTTGGAGTTGAGCCGTCGCGACGCGCTGACCCCTCGTTTAATCCTGAATAGCTTCTACCAACTTCGGGTCAGTTTTAGCAACCCGGCGGAGCGATCGCGGTTAATTAACTCGCTCAATCTGTCATTGCTTTATGACATTCAACCAAATCTACAAGCTGGACTTGATTACCAATTTTCGTTTGCCCACTATACCCGCGCTTCCAGAGAAGATGAGTACCATCAGATTGGGGTACGGTTAATTTACACCGCGTTTCGTAATGTCCAGTTTAGTTTGTTGACAGGCTACAGCTTTGGGCGATCAACCGACCCCACCGTTGACTTTAATGGACTGGTCTTTGGTATCAGTATCGGTGCCACCCTTGGGCTGTTTTAAGCTCGGTCGTTTTTTTAGATAAACCTGTTTTCACACAATAG
>CAZGDE010000288.1:8265-9587 GCA_964524315.1 uncultured bacterium | reverse complement strand
CTACCAATATCAATAGACAGCAGATCAAACTTTACTGGCGGACGATTGGCACAGATCACCTGATTCGTCTGCAAATCTAAACCAACGGCGTGATCAAGATACAGTTGGGTCTTGGCAAATTGGCATAGTAAACGGAGATCAATGTGGCACTCGTCGTAGGTGTAGAAGCCAGCAATGTGCCCCGGTAACATGCCGGAGTAAGGTGTATCGACAACATTGGTAATGAGTGTTAACCGTACCCCCGGTAAAGGCTTCATGCCAAGCATGCGGAGGGCGATCGCGTGACTGTGCCCACCACCGATGAACACCAACTCTTTGACAATGGGATGCATGTCAGCATTCATCATGAGAATTCATCACTTTCCAACCAAAAAACTTATGCCAGAGGGTCATCTGGCATAAGTTCTAACCTAGCAGGTGTGATGGAATTTCTGGCAGCAGTAAGGCTTAAGCAGCACCCATTGCCCGCACGGAACCCATGAGGAAGCTAATCCGCTGATCCAGTTCTAGACTCTGGATGCGATCGATCAACCCATGCGTGTTAGTGGGTACCTCGTAGTTCTCTGGCATCCCAATAATGCTACCGTCTTCCATCCCCTGTGCCAGGGACAGCCAAACTTGCAACTTGGAGTTGGGATTCAGGGAACCGTAAGCTTTACTGATGGGGGTATTAGCGCGGGCTGCGATGTCTCGTTGGGCCTGGAGTTGCTGCTCTTTAGGGAGAGCTTTAATCTGGTCAAATATGGCATCGGCAGGGGCAGTAACCGTGATCGGGGGCGCGGGCTGTAGTTGATCTTTAATATCTAAATAGGCAAACCACAATAGGGCAAGTTGCGTATCGACATCAAATTTTTGGAATGCTGCTAACGCTTCGTTAATTGTATTTTCCGCTGTGTATGTCATAAAAACCTCATGAGATGAACGATGGGAAGGATGGCTGTTAGCCTTGAGAAAACCTGTGTCTCGCCTTCTCAATGAAAGTTAATAAACCTCGATCGCTGATTAACCCTGCTAACGGGGGAGATGCCAAACACGCCCTCTGGAGGATGTAGATGAAATCTGCTATTTGGATTGGGTGCAGATACTTACATGGGAGTGGTGGGAGTTTGGTGGTGCTAAATTACAACGTTGATAAAAATTGCCTGGTGAAAATCACAAAATCTGGGTACTTTAAAGACAAAACAGCTGGTTGACACTATGCGCCCCCGTTATCATCAAGGCCAAATTCGCCCCAAAGTCAGCACTATGCCCCGCCAGAAAACTGAAGCGGCGGCTTATCTGGATATATATAAGCTGGTCAATGAGCGGACACGGTTGCAGCA
>CAZGDE010000288.1:0-8255 GCA_964524315.1 uncultured bacterium | reverse complement strand
CCTGGAGCAACGACGCGATCGCATTCAGCAACGCTTAGCAGTGATTACGCAACAAGTTGTCCAATTGGAAAAGGACGCGCACGATTTGCGGGATGAGGTACCAGTGCCCCCCAAACCAGCCAGTGATAGCCGCCCAACTGAAACGGGTGACTTCAGCACACTCTTTTTAGAGTATTAGGTCGGGGTATCAGATGATTCCCAACAAAACCATATCCTTGTGTAGGGACAGGTTTTACTAAAGTTCTTGGCGTTAACCGATAGGTTTGTTGCTAAATCTGCCCTACTGGCCCCGTCCGCATTTTCGGCCCCGCTAAATCCATCATGACTTTGCAGACCTTGCCCGTTTCTTGTTCGGCACGACGGGTATGGTCAATCATCTTCTCCCACGTTTCGGGCGTATCGTGGGCACAGTTAATTCGCACACAATGAGCCCCCCGGTGAACGATCTCGCGCACGAGTTCATAATTCGATGCGGCTTCCGTGGGTAGCGTCACCATAATCCTGACCCGCCGGTGGGGTAAGGTGTGGCCAAAGAGTTCTTCGGTGTGTTTTTGGAGCAGTCGATTGCCTTCAAAGAACACTTCAACAGGGGGACGGTTGGTGTTAGCGACGGAGCCACAGATGACTTCCAGAGTGGCAATTACTGCATCAAGGTTGGGCATGACCCGTGCTTCGATTCGTCCTAACGAAGACAACCCCCAGGGCATTAGTGCTGCCTGGAGCGAACGCAGGTCATGGCGTCGCAACGCCAGATATTGAGCTAGATTTGTCGCACTAATGAGAAAGTCGGCACGATGGATGTGGGATTTCCATTGTTCAAAGCTCTCTAACCCTTCTTGCTCAACGGTCTGGCGTAATTTTTGCAAAGTTGCTAGTAGAACGGTTGGATTGGATAAATCTGATTGTCCTTCATGATTAATTGAAACTTGTTTTGAAGTTTGTTCTGATGTTTATTCTGATGTTTGGCTAATCATAGATGGTAGACCTGAATGATGTTTTTTATGTCACTGAGAATGTAACGAACTAGGTCAGGTGATGTGTAATCCAATTCAACCGATCAGAGTAGATTTTGAGGACTTCTAATGCAAACAACGGAGTTTCTTGAATCGCAAATAGAAAGTGCTTTTTCTCAAGGAAAACGAGTTTACAATCGGTTTTGGCGATCGCAGTATAGGGTCTGTTGCCAGCGCTGATTAATGCCCCAATTCCAAAGACTCCACCTGGTTGCAGCACTTCGACCGCTTTCTGGTTAACTAATAGTTCAACCTGACCTTCTAAGACGCCATACATCAAATCGCTCGGTTGACCTGCTTGAAAAATCACCTGACCGGCTACGAACGCTTGAGGTTCTGGTTGTTTTTGAAAGATTTTAATAGTTTCGATTGGGTCTAACATCATATCTATTTCCAAGAATAAAGGCAGTCTAGAGACTTCAGAGTATTTTTGAAGTTAAGGATTGGCAAAGAAGAGGTTAAAAAACACCTGTCTTGCTGTCAAGAATTCTAACCATTTTGACGCTTAAGGAATGTAAACACTTCTGCAAATACCAGACTAATTTGAGGTTTCCCTTTAATTAGCAGCAACCAACGGTTGTCCTGGGTTTGCTGGAGGCCCCAGGTTGCTCCAGGATTTTTGGGGATAATTTGCCAGTAACCACTTGAATTCTGTTGGCAAACATAGCCATAGCTGGAGGCTAGCTGTAGTAAAGTCTCTAACTGGGATGATAGGTTTGCTTCATTTTGCGCCAAATGCGGAACCCCAGAGTTAGGCGGATATAAATAATACAGGTCATCTGAAAATGCCCCTCTCTCTTGTTTTGCGTTGCTAAAACAGGAGAGAGGATGGTGATTGGTTCGATTGCTAATAGTTCAACCCAAACGGCTGGGATAGAAACAATGGTTGGTATCAGACACTTTATGGTTCAACTACATGAAGCCATTGTAAGTATGGTGTTCTTGCTAACAGGGGTGCCCCAATGCTGAAGAAATCTTTAATGTAGTCTGAATTGAGGTTGGACTCTAAACGATCTTGAACACTCCATTCTTCGGCCAGAATAAAGTTTTCTTCAATCATGGCATCTTGCAACAAACTACATTTTTTACATCCAAGTTCTTGACAGCGTTTGTTGGAGAACTCTAATAATGCTGACTTTAACTCTGCTGCTCGTCCAGGAATGGCAGACATATAAATTAAAACTTGAAGCATTGAGGTTGACATAACCTTTAAAGTAGGCAGGTAAGAAAGCATGTTGCAATTATTACACTATTACCATACGTGCCTTTGGGGTTACTACCGTATATCTTTGCAAGATAAATAAAGAATATTAGCAAGAATAGTGAAAGAATTGAGTTATTGGAAAGAGCCAAAAAAGCCAAGTGGGGTAATTGCTAGAAGTCTATCTGCAGGTTAAGAGATGGTTAACAAATAAGGGTTAAGATTGGGTTAAAAAAGTCAATTTTTGGTTAATTGAACCTTATGACTAAAAAACACAAAAACAAATCTCAGGAGCAGGTCTCTCAATCTTTACAGGAACTGGAAGGATTTGCGTATCGGGTAATAGCTGACCAGTTTCAACATATTATCGAACAGGAAAAAGAAGTCTTAAAAGATGAAGATCCTGAGCCTTTGCATCAGATGCGAGTGGGGGCACGACGGTTGCGCACGGCACTGCAAGTGTTTGAAATGGCGATTGCCCTCCCCACCAGCGCGAGCAATAAGCGACTGCGTGACGTTGCCAGAGTTCTGGGTGGTGTTAGAGACCTGGATGTGCAAATGGCGAGTTTAAGGGATGAGTACCAAGCACAGGTTAATAAGCGGGAGCAGCAGTGTATTGATGAAGTAATAAAGTCTCTCAAGAAGCGACGAAAGAAGGCTTTTTCTAAGATAGAAAAGGCTTTCAGAGAACCTTTATATCAGGAGTTGAAATCTGCCTTCTGCGATTGGCTGGAACATCCCCAATACACACCTATTGCCAAGCTTCCCCTGACCGCTTTATTGCCAGATCTGTTGAGCCCATTGCTGTCCCATCTCTTACTCCATCCTGGTTGGTTAGTGTCGGTGAATGAAGCATTTGGCGAGAATGCGGTGATGCTGCATGAATTGCGGAAAGCGCTCAAACACGCCCGTTATCAAACTGAGTTTTTTGTGCCGTGCTTTGGCGAAAACTTTCGGAAATGGGTAAAAGAAGTGAAAGAATTACAGGATCGGTTAGGTCAATTTCAAGATATTCAAGTCCTTCAAACCCTATTAGCAGTTGAAGTAGATGGTAGCGATCGCCTACCTGATTTACAAACAATTCTTGATACGAAAAGAACGAATGCCTTAGCAACCTGGGAAGAGATCCGGCAACAATATTTGAATTTTGACTATCGCTATCGTTTACATCAAATGTTGCTCCAACCTCTGGCAAGACTGGAACAACCTCTGGAGGTAGTTGAATTGTCCAGGTAGGGGATCGTTGGCAATCAGCGCGAAACTGACTTAACAAGCCTGATTTGCGGCAACGGATGAGGCTACCGCTACTGATGGCGATCGCCGTTGAAATGACTAATGATCAATGACGAATGCCAGAGAAGGTTTAACCCATGCTCTAGAACTGCTCTATTGCTTAATCTCTGAATCTCCGAGTATTTTGTCTGGTAGAAAATACTCTGCATCTGGTATCCCATGACCCTATCATCCATTAACGATCCGGCTCTGGTGACGGAACTGACGGAACTTTATTTAACCTACGAAAAGGCTTTGTGTGAGAATGACATCGCTACCCTGGATGCGTTGTTTTGGGATGCGCCTGATGTGGTGAGGTTTGGTGCTACTGAAAATCTCTATGGGATTGAGCAAATTCGGAATTTTCGGCAGAATCGCCCGACGAAAGACCTGGCGCGGGATATTGCCAATCTTAAAGTCGTCACGTTTGGTTCGGATACGGCAGCAGTCACCTTAGAGTTTTGTCGTACCATTAACGGTACCCCACGGCACGGACGGCAAAGCCAAATGTGGCGCAAGTTACCTGAGGGTTGGCGGATTGTGTCAGCTCACGTTTCCCTATTACCAGGTTGAGCGATCGCCCCCGATTCCCGGTTGCAGCGGTCAGAAGGAAAGATCTATTTTCATGATTTGGGGTGAGCGCAAATTATCGCGGACACGGTAGAAAATAGCAAAAGGCAACCAACAGACAACAAAACCCATTTTCATAATTTGGCTGAGTTGTCTGTCATCAATACTTGCCCCAATTAAATTTTGAGCTAATGTTGAGCGACAACCTGTATGGATACTGCTGATTCTCCAAAACCTGCAAGCCCCGTTGGTAAAGAACCGTGGTTAGCGGTCAACCTATCCCGCATTTTTCCTGGGATTGGTCAGATGTATGCCGGCAAGGTGACGCGAGGTTGGTTAATCGCGATCGCGACCGCGATTTGTTGGTGCGTGGGTGGGTGGTTAATTATCAGTGCGACGGGTAATGCTCTGGTTGGGGTTGGGTTGCTTCTATTGGCCACGTTTGTTATTAACATCTGGAATTTGTTCGATGCCCATCGTTGCGCCAGGAAAGCCAATACGGCTGATTTTGAGCAACTGCGCAAACAGACAAAAGATCCCTGGTTAGCCGTTTTTCTATCGCAACTCCTGCCAGGTTTGGGGCAGGCTTACTTAAACAAGTGGGTCGTGGCGATTCTATTTTTTGTGCTGACTTTCGGGTTAGCGATCGCCCGTTCTCCCAACAACCCGGCTCTGGCAGTTCTCGCCGGTCTGGCAAGTCTAGTAGTGGCAATCGCTATTCCCTATCATGCCTATGTGACTGCCCCGGTACGGCGGGAGCACTCCAGAAAGGCGATCGTTCTGCTCATTGTTTGCACGTTAATTCCACCTGTTCTCCTGGCATTGACAATCCGCCAATGGGTGGCAGAAGCCCGTTATATTCCGTCAGGTGCCATGCAACCAACGTTGCAAATCAACGATCGCCTCATCATCAACAAACTTCATTACCGCTTTGCCGCTCCCCAAAGAGGTGACATTGTTGTGTTTATGCCAACGGCGGCACTGAAACAGCAGAACATGAACGATGCGTTCATTAAGCGGATCGTTGGTTTACCGAATGAAACGGTGGAGGTCAAGGCTGGTAAGGTTTTTATCAATGGAAAACCGTTACAGGAAGACTATCAAGCGGAACCGCCCCAATATACCTATGGGCCGGTCAAAGTACCAGCGAACTCCTATTTCGTATTAGGCGATAACCGCAATAATAGTTACGACAGCCATTATTGGGGGTTTGTCCCCCAGGATCATATTATCGGTAAAGCTGTGCAACGGTTTTACCCACCGGAGCGGATTGGCCCAATGCAATAGTGCCAGAGAACCGTGTTTTTTGCACAGGTATCCCTTTAAGAGAACACTTTCAAGCGTTATCTAGGCATTGCAATCGTCGCAGTTTTAATGCAGAAATTGCGATGGGATTGGTAATTAAAAGTCAATTAAGAATCACCAAAAATAAAATGATTAAATGACAAGTGGTGCGTTACGGCAAAGCTTCACATACCCGACATAATTCATGATGGATTGCCAAAACAGATATGAAAAAAAAATTACCAGGCTAATTCATTAGCACCGTTAAAGAATCAATTAAGTATTTGGTTTAGGTGAAAAGACCGTTAGTCCTGCGGGTATACATTCAACCTCGATTGGTGTGGTGCCAATTATTTCCCCATCTACAACAACTTTCTGCGGTGGCGTTGTCGTGATTTTCACTGAGTGGACTCGCCCATGAAAAACATTGGGTTGTTGCGGGTCTGCTTTGATTAAGGCCGAACTAAACATCTTAAGCAGGGATGTGACTGCCTGTAGCTTACTGTCGGCAGTAGCGATGGTGAGATCTAGCAGGCCGTCATCAAAAATTACCTGCCCTGCTCCCTGGGCCATGACGGACGTGGGTGGTGCGGCATTGGCGATCGTAATTGCCCCTGCTTGAAGACGATGGGACTGTCCGCCAGCTTCAATTTCGACATCAAACAAGGTTTGTTCATCCAGGACTTTCCAACCTGCCATCAGGTATGCCATAACCCCCCATTGTTGCTTGAACTCGCGTGTGGCCCGTTCTACCATTGCGGCTTCATAGCCCACACCGGTCAACAGAATCATGGGTAGTCCATTGCAACGGGCGGCATCAACTGTGCGGGTATGGCCGGCCAAGATGGTTTGACAGGCTAACCGCAGTGGGAATAGCTGAGGTAGTCCCAGCGCCGCAGCAAAGGCATTGGCGGTGCCTCTGGGAATAATACCGAGGGGAATATCACTGTCAATTAAGGCTCCTGCCACCTCTGAAACGGTGCCATCGCCACCAGCGGCAATGACCAGGTTTGCCTGATTGGCGATCGCTGCCTGCGCCAGTTCGCCTGGATTAACGTCGGGGGTGGTGAGGTGAATGTGGAGATTGAAATGGGGGTCAAGTAGTTGACGAATCAGGGCTAAATCCTGGTCAGCATTGCCGATGCCAGAGACGGGGTTAAAAATTAAATGGGCAACCAGCGACTTTTCCAGTTGGGCGGCGATCGCATTGGCAGTAGACCGATTAGTGGCTAATGGTACATCATGAACATCGCATACGCGTAGCAATGCTTGAATATCCGATTCGTGGGGTTGCGCACAGAGTGGCTCTGTCAGGAGAAAGACGGCAACGACCTGACCAGCGCAAACTTCAGCCGCAATTTGCGTAACGCCTCCCTTGACTCCCGGCAGCATCCGCTCGACACTTAGTCCGGTTGCTGTTGCAATTCGCTGTCCCGTTGTTTCTGTGGCAATTAAACGATAGCGAGAAAGGCACACCTTATGTTGGATGGCAAAGCCTACAATCTCATCTTTCTTGGTGTCATGGGCAATGAGCGCGATTGTAGCGTGCATACATCCTAATTTCTTGTTTGAAATTAAATAAAGTATCCGCTTGAAATGGTGATGTTGACAAGCGGTTCGTCAAGAAGCCCTCGTGCCGTTTCAGGGAACGTGTTGTGCCTCAGTGAGTCTTCCCTCACCCTCAATCCTTCTCCCCTTAGTAAGGCCGGGTTGTGGCGTCAAATTCTTTGTTGGGTGCAGATGGGGTTGCTAAACCCGCCTATAAGTTTGCGGATTAATTAAATTAACGCTTACAAATATGTTGGTGAAAAGGATATGGTCTGGTTTATCTTATTACCTTGATTTTGATTGAATATCTGATTATTTATGTTTAAGTAATTAAACTAAAACTGATTAACATAGTCATGGGATTTTGCTCATGACATACCACATATAGCAGTTTTAAATCATTTGCGAGAGTGAGGGAATTTGTTGGCAAAAATCCCGCAGGAATCATTGTTAACAATCTAAATTAGGAGCGCTATAGTTCTGACATCAGTCAACAAAGCGCAAAATCCATGTAGTTGCCTTTAATGCGTGAAAATTAGATTCTGGTTAAGGAATGAAGCGCTGCGGGCAGGCGGCAAAAATTATGGCTGCCGTGTCAGAATGTGCTTTGCAGTTAAAGCAACGTTGCAAGAGACAATTATCTAAAGAGGCCATTGTCAGGCAAGTCAGGGTCAGGTGCGTCACGACAACTCGCTGCCAAGCTTTAGCTGGAGGGGCGATCGCAATAGTAGTGTGAGTCCGCTGTAAACCTTTAACATTTCCCAATTTTCCCATCCCAGACAGAGTGGTATCATGACACACAAGCTAGGGGTGCCTTATCGATTGGCGACTTTAGGTTAGCGGTTTTAGGTTGGGATTTCTCTCTCTGTACCTGAAATCCAAGATCAAAATTCCCGATCATTTGGGCTGAGATTACACCCTTAGAACCTGACGAAGAACCGTCTGTAAGCTCTGATCGGTCGCTTATGGGTGGTTTTCCGGGTCATACCGGCGGAGGGAAGCTGTTTATCTGAGGAACCAAATATGCGTACAGAATGGGTTGCCAAGCGACACGGACAGGCCAACGTGTCTCAAATGCATTATGCCCGTCAGGGTGTCATTACGGAAGAGATGCACTATGTCGCTCAGCGGGAAAACCTGCCAGCGGAATTGATTCGGGACGAAGTGGCACGGGGGCGGATGATTATTCCGGCCAACATTAATCACACGAATCTGGAACCAATGGCGATCGGTATCGCTTCTAAATGTAAGGTCAATGCAAATATCGGTGCCTCACCTAACTCGTCCAATATTGAAGAGGAGTTGGACAAGTTAAGACTGGCAGTGAGGTACGGGGCCGATACCGTGATGGATCTGTCTACGGGGGG
>CAZGDE010000287.1:0-9632 GCA_964524315.1 uncultured bacterium | reverse complement strand
ATTGAGAATGCCGTGCGTTATGGGCACGGCATTCTCAATTTAGCGATAGTCAAGCTCGGATTCAGGCTTTTCGAAATTAGAGGGATCATACAGATAGCGCGTCACTTCTTCTTCCAACCGATGAATCAGGTAGGGTTCAATACTATTGCTGTGTCTCAGTGCCGCTAGATAGCCATCCACATAAAGCCGCAGATCATCAAAGCGGTACCCCCGGTTCCACAGGTCTACCAGGGCATCCGAGAGCCGTTGGTAATATCGAATGGTCAAAGCATCTTGCAACATGGTTAGTGTTGATGTAATGAATCAAACGAAGTAACTGGAGAATAGGGCAATGTTAAGAACGGATATGCTTAGGCGCAAGTAGAGTCTTATAGGCTCTAGTACGCCTGTTATAGACGTATCAGGAGATACAGTATCGGAAGATACCAGGTCTTGGATCGTTATCCTAGCATGAGGTATACTTCATAACTTATTTTAACTTTATTAAAGTTACTTCTTCATCTCCCCTACGGTTTTAATAATTTTTTTCCGGTTATCTCAGTAGTGTCTGGTTGGGCTTTAAACAGTTCCAGGGCAGGGAACCAGGCTTTCTGGTGCTGAACAGCAGGCTGAGTTGGAACGAAATTTCAATTCAGCAACACTTAAGTCGTCCCTATTCATCGGAAGCCGCCACACCGTCTTCCTTTCTATGTTAGCGATGCCAACGATGGGATGGTTTGCTCGTCCGTTGACTTTGGGATGTCAATGACTCTGGGTTTTATCTACTCCGCTAGTGTTAGGCTTCCCTTTCGCTAGGATTAATTGGTCATCGTAATCTAAAAAAAAATTGAACTATCGCTGAAAACAGGTTCCTGACAGTATTGGGGTAACAGTGATTACAAACCAGTAGGAAAGGCTCTGTTAGGTTTAAACTCACAAACTTTAGGGAATGCAGCATCCGTGGGAGCTTTTTGTATTCAAATTGTTGAGGGAAATCCCCATCTGCGATCGCTGCTGGGCTGGCACTTGCAGCAGGCAGGGTATTGGGTACATCAATCTGCCGATTTACATCAGGCACGCGATGTGTATCTGCACCGACAA
The DNA here is from genome assembly GCA_964524315.1 of uncultured bacterium. Taxonomy (GTDB): domain Bacteria; phylum Cyanobacteriota; class Cyanobacteriia; order Leptolyngbyales; family Leptolyngbyaceae; genus CAZGDE01. The sequence continues at coordinate 8,552 of CAZGDE010000287.1, read as the reverse complement.
CCAACCCTGGTAATTTTGGACTCGGAATTGCCCGATGGTGATGGCATTGAGTTTTGCCGCTGGTTGCAACAGCAGCAGCAATCCTTAATTTTGATGTTGTCTGCTCGCAGCACTGAATCAGACATCGTGGAAGGGTTGCGGGCCGGGGCCGATGATTACCTGACTAAACCCTTTGGGATGCAGGAGTTTTTGGCTCGCGTTGAGGCCCTGATCCGTCGCAGTAAAACCGCAACACCACCGGCATCGTTAGACTATGGTGATCTCAAAATTGACCTGGTGCATCGGCGGGTGCGGTTTAAGGGTGAGTTGGTTGATCTGACCCCCCAGGAATTTAGCCTGTTGTATGTGTTGGCGCAGGCCGGTGGATTACCGCTCAGTCGTTCAGAATTGCTCAGACGGGCTTGGCCCGATGCTATCGATAATCCCCGCACGGTTGATACCCATGTGTTGTCGTTACGCAAAAAGGTTGAACTCGATCCCCGCCAACCGAGTTTGATTCAAACTGTGCGGAATGTTGGGTATCGGTTCAATCTGGAATCACTTACGACCAATTCGCCGCCGCCGAACGACTACCCCTCCAATCGGAAGCCCTTGGCCCGCCCCTCTACCCGCTTGGTGGTGGGGGAGAGGGGGCACCATTAGTGCAGCTCCTTAATGCAGGAAGTGGCGGACGCCGGTGAGCACCATCACCAACCCCAGTTCGTTCGCGGCCTTAATCGAATCCTGATCGCGTAAACTTCCCCCTGGTTGGACGATCGCCTCAATGCCAGCCGCCGCTGCCGTGCGAACAGAGTCGTCAAATGGGAAGAAGCCATCACTGGCAAGGAACGCCCCCGTTGCTTGATCACCGGCTTGCTCCAGGGCAATCTTGACCGAGCCAACCCGGTTCATTTGTCCGGCCCCGACGCCTAACGTGGTGCGATCGCGGGTAACAACAATTGCGTTCGATTTCACATGCTTACAGATCTTCCAGGCAAACAGTAACTCCTCCAGTTGGGCAGGCGTCGGCTGTTTGTCGGTGACCACCTGCCACTGGCCGGGATCAGCCACAATGTCATCCGCAGTTTGGGCCAGGAAGCCACCGGCGATCGCCTTGATCGTTTGTTGAGGGCCACTGCGAAGGTCGGGCAGGAGCAATACGCGCACCTTTGATTTAGCTGCCAGAATGTCTTGGGCCTCGGGATCGCAGCCCGGAGCCACCACACATTCCAGGAAAATTTGGGTCAGGGCGGTGGCGGTGGCTGCGTCAATTGGCCGGTTCAGGGCCACGATGCCACCAAAGGCCGACACAGGATCGGCATTGTATGCCTTGTTATATGCCTCTGCCAGAGTATCACCCAGCGCCGCTCCACAGGGATTGGTATGTTTTAGAATGGCCGCTGCCGCTGGGTTTTGGGGATCGGTAAATTCGGCAATAATGCGTCGTGCGGCTTCCAGGTCTACCAGATTGTTATAGCTCAGCTCCTTGCCTTGCAATTTCGTCGCAGCTGCCCAGCCGGCGGCAACGGTACCTGTTTGGTACCAGGTTGCTGGCTGGTGAGGGTTTTCACCGTAACGCAATGCCTGAATTTGTGTTCCGGCTATTTCCAGGGTGATCGGTAGTGTGTCTGTCTCCGGGGTTGCGGTTGCGGTTTCCTGCTGGGCCAGATAGGTGGCGATCGCCCGGTCATAGCTGCCGGTATGACGGAATGCTGCCAACGCCGCCTGTTGCCGGAAGGGCAGGGATGCTGCGCCGTTATTCTGGCGTAATTCCTGCAAATATGCCTCGTACTGGGAAGGTTGACAAAGGACGGTCAGGTGGGCAAAGTTTTTGGCAGATGCCCGTAGCATTGCTGGGCCGCCAATATCGATCTGCTCGATCGCCTCTGGCAGGGTGACACCAGGTTTGGCGATCGTTTGTTCAAATGGGTACAAATTCACCACTACCAGATCAATGGGACGGATCTGCTGTGCCTCCAGATCGGCCACATCTTGAGGTACATCCCGCCTTGCCAGAATACCTCCATGAATCCGAGGATGCAGTGTTTTAACCCGTCCACCCAGGATCTCTGGCGATCCCGTATAGTCGGCTACCTTCGTCACGGGTAATCCCGCCTCTTTCAATGCCTGAGCGGTACCACCACTGCTGATCAAGTCAAAGCCAAACTCTTCTACCAGGCTTTTTGCCAGTTCGATTAATCCCGTCTTATCCGATACACTCAGCAGTGCCAGCCGTGACATTTCACTCACCTTCCAATAGTCCTCAATCAGTTTACCCCCGGATCCCTACTGTATGATGGCGATGCCATGTGTTTTGGGAGAGTTGCTGTGTCTTTGCAAGCGATTACTGTGCCACCAACGAATGCTCAACCACCGCAGGGGGTAATTGTGCTGCTACATGGCTGGGGCGCAAATTACGAAGATTTGTTGGGACTGGCTCCTTATCTAAATTTGCCGAATTACCAGTTTGTTTTTCCCGATGCCCCATTGCCCCACCCCTATAATCCAGTTGGCAAAATGTGGTATAGCTTCCCGGAGGATTACAGTTTTTTAGGTAAGCCAGAGTTTCACGATCGCCCCGATCTTGCCAGCAGTCGCCAACTTCTGACTGACTTTCTGCAAGCATTACCGGCCACAACCGGGTTGCCCTTGGAGCAAACCATTCTGGGTGGATTTTCCCAGGGTGGTGCTATGACACTGGATGTCGGGTTGAATTTTTCTTTGGCCGGGCTGATGGTGTTAAGCGGTTATATTCATTCCCCCCTCCAACCCCAGCAGCGTGAATTTCCACCAGTTTTAATGGTGCATGGTCGGCAGGATATGGTGGTTCCCATCACAGCGGCACAGAAATCACGGGAGCAGGTGCGATCGCTGGGGGTCGACCTGCGCTACCAGGAATATGATATGGGCCACGAAATTTCACCGTTGGTTCTGGAGCAAATTCGATTATTTGTGCAAGATATCCTTCCGTGAAGATTCTCCCGTGAAGATGGTTGTGGCAACAAAAATGCCATAACGTTTGCAGCCGATGGCCCAGCTAGACACGCCTGGTACAGTGCATACCCATGTACGCCTGCATCAATCTCCGCTATGAATAGTTCAGTTTGATACCAGTGAATTCTGGCAACCATCCTGAAGGTGACGAGGCAGGGTAGAATATTAACGGGATCTACACCAGGATTCTGCTGTTCTATACTGCGAAATCTGTTGAGGGAGGGTTGGGCGATGGTTATTGCTAACGTTGAACCACTGAATGTCTCTACCCTGGGTGCAGCGGATGTGGCAGAGATCGCCGCCCGTCTAGAGGCCGATGACTACACTAATACATTTGAAGAATTGAACGATTGGCACCTATTACGGGCGATCGCATTCCAACGTCCTGAACTGGCTGAACCGTACTATTACCTGCTTGATATGGAAGCTTACGACGAAGCCTAGATCTGACTTGGATTGGCAACTGAGCGTACCGCAGGAGTCAGTGAGTATAATTTGGCATCAGGCGCATGGACATGATCGGTTTTGTCCATGCGCCTTTGGTTTTCGATCTCTTAATATAACTACGCAAAATAACTTTTCCAGGTCAGAAGCGTTACTGAGAAGGACTGCTCCCACCAGCACAACTCCCAATCCATTGTATAGCGGATAGGCTTTTAACCGTTTTAATGGGCTTATGCCGCAGAAAATCCTGTTGGCAGGACTCACGGCAATGTTCCAAGTCGGCGGTTTGGCTACACCCAACCTAGGGTAAACAGTAAAGCCAAGCAGCGCAGTTAGCCCAAACCGATATGAACTCTGGTGCTAAATAATTTAAGGGCGAACGATGGGACTCGAACCCACGAGTGGAGGAACCACAATCCTCTGCCTTAACCACTTGGCTACGCTCGCCATTGCGTTTCCTATAATAACACCTTTTTCAAAAAAATCGAGTAGTTGAACTGTAATTTGGACATGGTTCAACATTTGATTCATCTGCTAGCCTGTAACAGGCATAGATAGATCAATGCTAGACCCGGTTGGAGACAGGCTATGAAAAAGTGGAAAATTGCCGCGATCACCACTGGCATCCTACTGGCTGGGGTAGGCGTGGCAATGGCAGCAACAAACCCAACCCAGGAAGCTTACGAGGAATTTGCGACCGGGGCATTAATTGACTATGCCGGGAAGAATTTGTGTACGAAAGTACCCATTCTCGGTGCGGCTCAGTGTCAACTGCTTCTGGAGAAAAACCAGGCTGAAATTCGTCGGTTTGTAGCGCAGGGCACACAGCGCCAGAATTTTTTCCTGTTCAGCATTTATACGACCGATTTATCGATCAGTAACTGGTTGCCGTCGTACCATTTTGAATCGGTTGGTGTGTTCCAACGGTTTCATGTCTACAAGGCCCAGGAAGAGAAATAAGACCGAGAACAATAAGACCGGTAATTAGCGGCGTGAATTTAACCGCCGGAGTTGTTGCGTTTGTTCCAGAATCAGGTCAACGTCTTCGGCGGCTAATCGTTGGACGTAGTTAATTTTAATTTCCTCTAATAGGTCACTCAATAACGATTGCAGTTCCGGCAAGGTATTTTGCTGTTGGGCTTCTGAGACGATCGCCGTGGTCACGCTCTGCACCAACCGGGTCGACAGTTCTACCATTGTGGGGTCTTCCACGGTTGCCTTAACTGACTTGTAGACCAGTTGAGTCATGTCTGTGACCAATCGCTCAGTCAATTGAGCTGGCATATTGCCAATTCCCGGTAGACTCTTGAGGCCAGTGTAAGCAGGTGATTGACTGAGGAAATTGTCAATACTATGGCGTAACAGCGCTTCTAAATCGGGCTGAATTTTGGGAAAGACCTGGTACAGGGTGAGGTGGACTAACCGTTGGGCGATCGCCTCAATTTCGTTGGTGTTATTAATATCGACATATCGCTGTTGCCCGGAGCGTTGTAGCCATTCAGTCAGTTCCCCACTTTTGAGCGATGCCTGTACCTGGTTAATTGCCTGTACCATCACCACTTCGGTAATTTCTTCGGCAATTTCCGCAACAAACCCATGGCGAATTTGGGTCTGAATTTCGTTCAGGTTAATGATTTGCGCCTGGTGTAACCGCAGTAGCACGGGCATAACTCGCAACAATGCGAGGGGCGGTATGGTGAGGCTGAATGGAATGAACAGTGGGATGTCATACCAGCGCCAGAGCATGGCATCAATCCAGCGTAAACTGGTATAACGACGACTCAGGTAGAAGGTACGGGCGAGAAATTCTAAAAAGAACAATGTGACAAACGGTGCATCCAGGATCCAGAAGTTATTGGTAAACTCGCCGTTTTCACTGATGCTGCGATAGTAATTCGTTTCAACCAACGGCACGATCGCACGATTGAACCAGTCAATTTCCTGCTGCCAGTTGCTTGCTGTTAGATAACGGGTACTCCAGAAAAAATCAAACGCTTCTCGACTGGAGAAATCTGTTTTAGCGGTTGTATTCACATGTTCCCGCATCCGGTTTTTAATCTTTTCCAGGGTGCCACTTTTGCCAACGGCCTCGAAAGGATTGGTGTCAATCAGATCCCCACTAAATTGGCGTAGTGACGCGAGTGTTTCTTGCACATTGGGTGACTTTAAGCCTGTTTCCAACCCTTTTTGCGTTACCTGCTGTTCCAGACTTTGAACCGTATTCAGATATTTTTGCGTTTCACGATGGGGTTCAATGCCCTTAATCGGGTCGTAAAGGCAGGTTAGGAGGGTTTGAGAAACCGTCTGGGGGGGCTGATCTTTTTCAAGGGAGCGGTTAGGGCATGCCACAACTGGCATGGGAATGTGAATCTGTAAGCCAATCAGCGGAATTTTGACATTACCCTGAAGCCAAAAGTTACGCCAGGAAACATAGGTCAGGTCAAATACAACTAATGCCAGATTCGCGGTCGCTATGAGCGCCAGCGCCCGTTCGAACCAGAGGTTTTTGCGGCGACGGGGCGACTGGCGGGCAGGGGGAAGTTGAGCCATGTAAGGAGTTCATGTCAGATGAGAAGATGGTGCTGGACATCGGCACAGGCGATCTCTGGATACCCCAACCAATGCCCCAATCACCTATCTACTATTTACCATTCACTATCTCACTCGCTGACTTTCCAATAGGCTATTTTCCACATTGCTGGATCAGTGGTTGTTCTGCGATCACATCCAGCTTCACTGACTTCATGAGGGCTGACCAACTGGCGGCGAGTCCCGTATCCTGGGGGCGGGCACAGCGTAGTTCTGCCAGGGTGGTAATCGTATCGAACCAGATACCATTGTTGGCATAGAGGGCCACGCGATCGCGCGGATCTGCCTTGGCCAGTTTGCTAGATAGAGTGGCATCAGGCTCGACCCGTTGGACGAAGCCATTTACCGCCGGGTTTTGTTGACTGTCATTGGGAGCGCTGGGGTTACAAATTAGCTTGAGCGACCAGCGATAGTCTTTACCAACGGTGAGGGGTGGAAGGGTTGCCTGAGCCGGTAAAGCAAGACTCGCAACACCGGGCGTGCCCGCCAGGCTAAACGTGGTTTTGTAGACCGTTGTGGTTTCCTCTAGCTTTTCGTTAACCTCAAACAGGGCAAATTCGGCAAACTTCGCTCTCGTTTTCGGCATGTACCAGAAGAATCGCGGGTAAGCAGTGGTTGTCAGCCCCAAATTTGTTTCAGGCATGATGGCTGCCAGTCGCGCCGGATTACCCTGAATACAGGCACGGGGATCGCGGGTGCCGCCGCCTTCGCGTCGTCCTGGCACACCCCGTCGCGGTGGTTTAAACTCGACCGCCATTGCTGCCAGGGGCAGGCTACAGACAAATAGCCCCAGTAATACTCCTACCCAAGACATAACACGAGCAGAACGGTTTTCCAGGCGCATAACGTTCCTATCCTTCAGAGTCAATCACGCAGTCGTGGTTACACAAATGTTGTTACACAAATAACTTCACTTCAATGGCAGGTTCTTCCAGATTTTTGGATTAAATCTTTGAATTTAGAGGTGTGGCAATTCGTAATTTTGCATCCCCTATCTTCCCATAACCTGACAAGCAAACCTGGTTAACAAATCCGGGGCAATTGGTCACCGACTAACATATCCACAATGCGCCCTGCCCCAAATGTGGTTTGCAGCATTACCACACCCCTGGGGCTGGCAACAACTTCGCCAATGAGGCTGGCATCGGTGCCGGCGGGATGAGATCGCATTGCTGCTAAGACTGCCTCAACCTGACTGGCTGGCACAACCACGACTAACTTACCTTCGTTAGCCAGGTATAACGGGTCTAACCCCAGCAATTCACACACACCGTTGACCTCTGGACGCACCGGAATAGCTGCCTCATTTAAGCGAATGCCCACTCCCGAACTCTGGGCAAATTCATTTAAAACCGTCGCCAACCCTCCCCGGGTTGCATCTCTCATAGCGCGTACTTCAGGGCAGACTGCTAAAATCGCTTCGACTAAACCGTTGAGGGGTTGGCAATCACTTTCAATGGTTGTTTCCAGGGCCAGTTCACCCCGTGCCACCAGAATTGCAACGCCGTGATCGCCCAATGCACCATTCACAATTACCGCATCCCCTGGTTGTAATTGGCTGGCAGAACAGGACACACCTGCCCGAATTACTCCCACGCCAGCGGTGTTGATGAATAATTGGTCAGCGGCACCCCGCTCCACAACTTTCGTGTCGCCAGTGACAATCTGCACGCCAGCGGCGATCGCCGTTTCCTTCATGCTTTTCACAACCTGGCGCAGGGTTGCGATGGGTAGCCCCTCCTCTAAAATCATGCTGCAGGTTAGATAGAGGGGTTTTGCCCCACTTACGGCTAAGTCGTTCACCGTACCCGTAACAGCGAGTTTGCCAATATCGGCACCAGGAAAGAAGAGCGGGGCAACCACGTAGGAATCGGTGGTAAAGGCGAGGCGATCGCCCATTGCCAGCAGTTCCGCCAGGTCAACACTAGCCTGGTCTTCCAATTGTGCCAGTAGGGGATTATCAAAGTTACTGACGAAGATCTCATCAATCAAATCGCGCATGGCTTTACCACCACTGCCATGGGCCAGGGTGATCGTTGTATCACGTACTTTGCCACGCTGACGACGGCTCTGCTCAATCTTTTGGAACAGGTGATGGGGCGGAGTTGGGTGCATGGAGTCAGACACAATTAAAGGGCTAAGGGATGAGAATTAAATAAGTTCAAGATTTGGTAGGGGCGTAGCATTCGGGCAAAATCCTTGGTAGCACGCCCAGGACGGCTGCCGTAGCTTGCTTCCCGCAGGGTATGCTACGCCCGTACAAGAATCGCGGTATTTAGCGGAAATTATTTAATCCGTGATCCTAAGGGGGAAAGCAGACCGCTTTGCCCATCATTCTAACCCGCTAAAATAGAGGCTTGAATCTCCGTAGTGGTTACCTCATGACTGCACCTGTTGACTTTCTTGATGCCTTTGATGTGGTGGTAGTAGGAGCCGGACACGCCGGTTGTGAAGCGGCCCTGGCAACGGCGCGGTTAGGCTGTCGAACGTTGTTGCTGACCCTCAACCTGGACAAGATTGCCTGGCAACCCTGTAATCCATCGGTG
>CAZGDE010000286.1:3771-9647 GCA_964524315.1 uncultured bacterium | reverse complement strand
GAGAGAGTGGTCAAGGCGATCGATTTTGTTTTTATTCTCGGGAACGCATAGATCAGAAGTAAATGTCAATTCTGACATGGCATCTACCTAAGGGAGGAACTGGGAAGATAAGACAAATTTAAAGGTTCCTGAACTAGTTCAAGACCCAATAAATACGTAAACGAAGATCATCCTTCCTCCACGGCTTATTCCCACTTAAGTAGGATTACGCAGGCACCTGAAAGGTTTTGGCACCGGATAGATCAAAGGCTGCATGGATAATCTGTAACGCTTTCACTCCATCTTCCTCAGCCACCAGGCAACTGACCTTAATCTCTGATGTCGCAATCATCTGGATGTTAATTTGTTGCTCTGCCAATGCTGCAAACATCCGGGCCGCCACACCGGGTTGGTCTACCATTCCAGCACCAACAATGCTGACTTTGGCGATCGCCGGATTCACCGCAATCTCACCGTAACCAAAGGTAGACCTGGCTTTTTCTAAGACAGTTCGGGCAATTTCCGCATCCATCTGTGCCACCGTACAGGCAATGTCACGGGTCGCGATGCCATCCACTACCCGGCACCGTTGGGACTGGATGATCATATCCACACTGATATTTTGAGCTGCCAGCAATTGGAAAATTTGGGCCGCCATACCGGGACGATCGGGGACATGCCGAATGGCCAGACGAGCCTGTTTCAGATCCAGCGCCACACCCCGCACAGGCGGAGTTGTCGGTAGGGAGGGTTGTGTGCCACTGGTTGCCTGATCAACGGGGGAACTGTTAATCTCAAATGCTTCGCAGAGAACGGCGATCGCTCGGTCACAATCGGACTGAGCAATCACACAACTCACCTTCACTTCGGAGGTTGAGATCATTTGAATGTTGATACCGGCCTCTGCCAGGGTAGAAAACATCTGGGCTGCCACCCCCGGACGGCCAATCATCCCGGCTCCAGCGATCGCTACTTTGGCGATCTGCTGTTCTACCATCACTTCCGCTGCCGCCAGTTTGGGATCAGCATCCGACTCCACAGCAATCACAGTATCGCCAGCAGGCGCACATAGGGCAGGAATAATTGCATTGGCAACAGCCTCAGCGTGGTTGAGTGACTGCTGTGTGACGGTAAAGGCAATGTCATTCGTGTTGCCTTCATGGATAGATTGAATGATCAGGTCGACATTCAACTTTTGGGACGCGATTTCACCAAACAACCGCGCGGCAATACCGGGGCGATCGGGTACCCGCAATAACGACACCTTCGCCTGATCGGTATCAAACTCCACCGCATCCACGGGACGTACCAGTTCCAACCCTTCTAAGGGGCGGGGGTTGGGTTGGGGCGAACGCACCCAGGTACCCGGTTCATCCGTCCAACTGGAGCGAACCACTAAGGGAATGCCATAGTTACGAGCAATTTCAACCGCGCGGGGATGGAGAACTTTTGCCCCCAAACTGGCGAGTTCCAGCATCTCATCACTGGTAATCTCGGTCATCAACTGCGCATCGGGTACCAGGCGCGGATCAGTGGTCAAAATGCCAGGAACATCGGTGTAAATTTCGCAAAAGTCAGCTTTCAAGGCGGCGGCGAGAGCCACTGCCGACGTATCGGAACCACCCCGTCCCAGTGTGGTAATTTCCAGGTCATCAGTACTGCTAATTCCCTGAAAGCCAGCCACGACGACAACTTTCCCTTCCTGCAAGTGGCGACTGAGGCGATCAGTTTGAATTCGCAAAATCCGGGCGCGGGTATGCTCCGCTTCGGTGACAATGCCCACCTGTGCCCCGGTCAGAGAAATGGCTGGTTGTCCCTGTTCCTGCAAAGCCATACTTAACAGGGCGATCGAGATTTGCTCTCCGGTGGACAATAGCATGTCCATTTCGCGGCGACTGGGGTTGGGCGAAATCTCATTGGCAAGCTTGACCAGACCATCGGTCGTTTTGCCCATTGCCGAAACAACTACCACGAGCGAGTTACCTGCCTGCACCGATCGCACAACTCGCTGTGCGACTGCCTGGATACGTTCAACAGTGCCGACCGATGTGCCACCGTATTTCTGGACAATTAACGCCATACTGCCTGTTTCAATGACCTAATGTGAAAGATTGCCAGCATTGTAGATGATAGCCAGAGTCGTGAACTCCGGCATCTTTCTTTTGCCGGAACGTAATGGGAAATTTGGGTATCTAAATTTGATATCTGAATCTGGTATCCAAAATTTAATCCAGCAAATTCCCCGATCTGATTAAACATCAACATGAAGCCATCTATTGCAATCAGTCTGATTGTCACTGGGGGTGTTTTGGCAATTGCCCCTTTAATCAGTCATCACATCGCCCAGGTTTCTTACCTCGAAAATGCCACGAAAATTCTTGTTCAGTCAGACAATGACCGCCCCGGCACCTTTAAGTTAAGCGATTTAGAAAATCGTCGTTTGCCCATGAATGTTTACAGTTACCTGTGTCTGGCCGCAGGACTGGGTATGGTTGGAATTGGTATTAAAGGTGCAATCGGAAGCGATCGCACCCCCTGAACCCGAACTCTGTTAATCCTCGTGATCTTCAAAGGGGTCATCTAACGCCTTCGATGGTGGCCCAAACGCTGTGTAGATGGAATATCCAGCGATCGCGACCAGTATGGCGGCGATAGAAATATTAAGAGCTATTGCGGGTTCCATATAGGTGATAAATTATGAGTACCGTACCTGTACAATGTTACAAAAAGAAAACAACTTCTGTCGAATATAATCATTCATAGGTGACTCATGGCAATTCGGACTCGGTTGGGAGACGTTTTAAGACCCCTTAACTCTGAATACGGTAAAGTTGTTCCCGGTTGGGGCACCACCATTGTGATGGGGAGTTTCATGGCACTGTTTCTCGTATTCCTGCTGATCATCCTGCAAATCTACAACTCCTCACTCGTCCTGAATGATTTCCGGGTGGGCTGGTAAGCTTTAGTCCATCAGACCGTTCCAGTTCCCCAACTTGGATAGACGATTCGCTGCCCCCGGTTTGTTCGGGGGTTTTGTTTGTTTAGGGGTTTTGTGTTTTAGACTTTGAATGGGGTTGGGGAGAGTAAGTATCAGTACTCAGTTTCCCTAATTGCCCCATTTCCCTAGTCCCTAGTCCCTACTCCCCTTTTAGGAGACAGTTCTGTGAATATCTTTGGTATTGGTCTGCCTGAAATGGCATTGATTTTGGTTGTGGCCCTGCTGATTTTTGGACCCAAGAAACTACCAGAAATTGGTCGTAGTTTGGGCAAGGCAATCCGTGGCTTCCAGGACGCATCGAAGGAGTTTGAGGCAGAATTCAAGCGCGAAGTTGACCATCTGGAACAGGTTGTCAAAGAACCCATGAAGGCAACCCTGGAAACTCCTGACCAACCCGCTCTGACACCTGCTACTTCAGAAACAGCAACCATTGCAACCGCTGAACCTGCCACGGATGCATCGGCTCCAGCCACAGAACCGTCTACCAGTGAAGTCGGGAGCTAATTGGCGGTGGCCATGCCAGTAAACATGACAGCGAAAAGTGAAACAACTGCCCCCAAGCTGGTTATTCCCCAGTTAATCGTTGGTTTAGGCAATCCGGGCGAGAAGTACGATCGCACCCGACATAATATTGGTTTTGCGGCGATCGATGCCCTGGCGAAGGTCTGGCAAATTTCCCTCGCGGATACACGCAAATTTAGCGGTTACTTCGGTGAGGGAATTGCAGTCAGCGGGATGAAAGTACGTCTGTTGAAACCCACGACGTACATGAACAATTCGGGGCAGGCCATCCGGGCAGTTACGGATTGGTACAAGTTGCCACCCGAGTCAGTACTGGTTGTCTACGATGAAATGGACTTGCCCGTTGGACGCCTCCGTCTGCGCCTGTCGGGTTCGGCAGGGGGGCATAATGGTATGAAATCGACGATTTCCCACCTGGGTACCCAGACGTTCCCCCGTCTCCGCATTGGTATTGGTAGTGCCAAAACTGTTCATCCCGACAAAGATGCTGTTTCCCACGTGCTGGGACGATTCTCTGAAGACGAAAATCGGGTCATGGCAGAGGTCATGCACCTGGTTGTCGGTGCAATTGAGTACAGCCTGAAACACGGCGTGGAAAAGGCAATGAGTCTGTACAATAGCCGCAATGTTGCGGAGACGGCCGATTAGAAATCCGAAATATCTCTTAAGTTCTGTATTTTAGCGGTTGGTTCAACTGCACCACCTGTTTTAAAGTGGGGAGAATTGGTAGACCACGCCCGTGGTATATCACCTGGAGTAACCCAGGTTCTTCCCTTCAACCGCACCAAGCGGTTTTTTTGCCTGACAACATTTGATGGAGCAGACTACCAGATCGGGCACATCAGTTATTTCTCTGCCCTCAAGATATAACCCGGTGTCGCTGGAGACCTTACTAGCAAATTTAACCTACAGCAGTTTTGCCCCCAGTTCCTATTCTGCTGCCAGGTAACATTGCCAAACCATTTTGAGGAACAATCCGAGAATCCCACAGAGGGTTTGCTATGCCAAAACTTTCATATGTTGTCGCATAGATGCTTAACTGCTTAAGAGCGTATAACTGTGGCAACGCAAATTTGAAAGAGGCGGTTCGCTGGTAGCCAAAGCTCCAATTGGTGCCAAATCCCATTCGCTTTTACTCTGCGCCTGGAGCAGCCATTATGCTTAGTGACCTGGATGCGATGTTTTCCACCACGAACCCATTACCTCCCCCGCCTGTTCTCAATCGTAAAACTGTCAAAACCTGCCACATCTCCTTACCGGATAGCACCAAACCGATTGGGGCGATCGTTTATAACAACCAGCTTTATAGCTACGTCCGGTTCTACACATCAGCGGATGCGGCCCAACGAGCCGTTGAGCGGATGATGAAGCATGGTAATAAAGTCGTCTTGACGCAGGTACCTAAAGGTCTGGTATTGTGGGTGCTTGAGCCAGACGCTCAACGTGTCAACAATTAAATGCTAAATGCAGCAAAATGATTTAACAGGTAATTCAACGATCCAGGCAATTAAATCATTTTGTCGACGAGTCATTTTGCTATCCGCACTTAACCTCATTTTTACCTGAATTACATTAAGGTTGGGATAACGGGATTACGTTTCCCCCTTTGCTGCCCTATCGCTATTTCAATGGTGTTGGGGCTACTGTGTAAATGTAGATATTAGACCTTGACATTATTGTGGGTTCGCGTCGTTTACCGCAAACAACCGCCTATGTTCGTATTACCCGGCAATCCTGGCAACAGGGGAAGATTGCCGGAGAGGTACGGGCAAATCAGTTTGAATGGCAATTTGAGTGGTGTTTTCGTCGGGGGATTCTGTCAGTGGAGCCATCGTTAGGACGGGCACTGATCAAGGAACCATTGGGGCGCTTTCTGGAACAGAAGGACTACCAGCTAGAACCTGGTAGTGACTATTCATTTACCATTCGTGGGGAAGTGTGATCGGCGCAGTTTGATCTTTAGTCCCTCTATCCTTCAGGCGATATTGCCAGGCGGAAGTGTCGGGTATGGTTTAATCGGGGTGTCAATGAGCGCGATCGCCCCGCTAAAGCTATGCCTAACTGGTATCAATTGGACGTTCCCGATGTCTTGCGGCAACTCGAAACCGATGCTGAGACTGGACTCAGTACGGATGCTGTCAACTACCGACTGACCCGGTATGGCCGCAATGAGTTACGGGAACGGCCGCCGAAAAGCCCCTGGGTCATGTTGTGGGAACAACTCATTGCCACCACCGTTGTGGTGTTGATTGTAGCAGCAGTGGTTTCCGCCATTTTGGGAGACTTCAAGGATGCCGCCGCAATTCTGGCGATCGTGTTGTTTAATGCCATTTTGGGATTTACCCAGGAGTATCGGGCTGGGAAAGATTTTGCGGCA
>CAZGDE010000286.1:0-3761 GCA_964524315.1 uncultured bacterium | reverse complement strand
CTGAAAAAGATGGCGGTGCCTAAGGCCAGAGTCCTGCGAGACGACGAATGGCAACAGGTTTTTGCTTACGACCTGGTACCAGGTGACATTGTGCAACTGGAGGATGGCGACCAGGTACCCGCTGATGCCCGCCTGTTGGAATGTACGAACCTTCGCACCCAGGAATCGGCTTTTACTGGCGAGGCTGTTTCCATTGAAAAAGAAGTAGCCACGCTTTCAGGGGATGATTTACCCCTGGGCGATCGCCTCAACATGGTCTTTATGGGTACCATCGTCACCTATGGGCGGGGGCAGGCCGTGGTTACGGCAACGGGTATGCACACAGAGTTGGGCAAAATCGCCGATTCAATGCAATCCGTTGGGCAGGAGCAAACCCCTCTTCAACGTCGGTTAGACCAGTTAGGCCGCAGATTGGCGCTGGCAGCCCTGATCCTGGTCGCGATTATCTTTGTTTTTGGTCTTTACCGGGGCGAAAACGCAGAAGATATCTTTCTCACCTCAGTTAGCTTGGCCGTAGCAATTATTCCCGAAGGATTACCAGCAGTGGTCACCATTGCGCTGGCGATCGGTTCCCAGCGTATGTTGAAACGGCGGGCACTAATCCGCAAACTGCCAGCGGTGGAAACACTTGGTTCCGTCACAACCATTTGTTCTGACAAGACAGGGACGCTGACGGAAAATCGGATGACGGTAACAATCCTTTCCCTGGCAGGGCAGAAGGTGGAGTTACGCGAATCTCTGGCAGAAATTACGTCTCGCCTGGATGGAAAAAAGTCAATTTTCAAACCCGGTGAGGGGACTCCCTTACCACCATCAATGGCACTGACGCTTGTGGGGAGCGCCCTGTGCAATAATGCCCTGGTGCCTGATACGGAAGGGCTACCCTCCAGTGAGGCGATCGCTGACCGTTCTGACTCCGACGTGCCCAAAGCGATTGGTGACCCAACGGAAATTGCTCTGGTGGTTGCGGCCGATCGCCTGGGGTTGGATAAGGAAGAATTAGAAGAACTGCTACCGCGCCGTGGCGAAGCGCCCTTTGATAGCGATCGCAAACGAATGACCACGATTCATATCATTGAGCAGGAGAATGGTCATTGGAAACAGGAAAATGCCTCTGCCCAACTATTACCATCACTGGCAACGTTTCCCTCGGCCCGTTATGTTGCCTTTACCAAAGGTTCAGTTGATGGCCTCATCCAAATCTCCAGCCATGTCTGGATTGATAAAAAGACTGAACCTTTGAATAGCCATTGGGCTCAGCAAATTCAGGAACGGAACGATCGCCTTGCTGGTAGAGGTACCCGTGTTTTAGGTGTGGCGTTCCGGCCATTGGATAGCTTACCCGAACCGGGAACGGAGGTGGCGATCGAGCAAAACCTGATTTTCGCTGGTCTGGTCGGTATGCTTGATCCGGCCCGCCCGGAGGCAAAAATGGCTGTTCATACCTGCCAGGAAGCCGGGATTCGCACCGTGATGATTACGGGTGACCATCCGCTGATGGCCAAACATATCGCTGAGGAACTGGACATCTCCCATAACGGCCAATACCTGACTGGGCAGGATCTTAACAAACTGACAACGGCTGAATTAGAACAACAGGTAGAATCTATTGCCGTGTATGCCCGTGTCTCTCCCCAGCAGAAACTAAAAATTGTCGAGGCATTGAAAAACCGGGGCCACATCGTTTCCATGACCGGCGATGGCGTGAATGATGCACCAGCCCTGAGTAAAGCTGACATTGGCGTTGCAATGGGCATTACCGGTACGGATGTCGCCAAGGAAGCGGCGGATATGGTGCTGTTGAATGACAACTTTTCCACCATTGTTGCCGCAGTCGAGGAAGGGCGGGTTATTTATGACAACATCCGTAAGTTCATTCGCTATAACCTGACTGGCAATACCAGCGGTGTGGTAATCATGCTGTTTGCGCCACTGCTACTAATGCCCCTGCCCCTAAAACCTACCCAAATTTTATGGATTAACCTGCTGGCAGACGGATTGCTGGCACTGGCGCTGAGTGTGGAACCAGCGGAAAGCAACGTCATGCGCCGACCACCCTACCCACCCAATGAAAGCGTCTTCAGTCGCGGCGTTGGGCGTGACATTATTTGGGTGGGGTTGCTGATGGGGTTGACGTTCCTGTTTGCCGGTTACTATTTCTGGCGAGCGGGCTGGCAGCACTGGCAAACAATCGTTTTTTCTACTCTGGCTTTTTCCCGAATGAGCCTGGCCCTGGCAATGCGATCGGAACACGATTTACTGGTTCAGCAGGGATTGTTTTCCAACAAACCCATGTTGTTAGCAGTCCTGGTAACCCTGGCATTGCAGATCGCTGTAATCTATATACCCTGGTTGCAAAATCTATTTAACACTCAAAGTTTAACAACCCAGGAATTGTTGATCAGTTTGGGCATTAGTACTGTCGGATTTTGGGCTGTTGAAGTGCAGAAATTGGTGAAGCGCTGATAGATGACCAAAGGTTGGTTAGGCGATCGCCCACCAACCTTTATCGCTACAATGCCTCATCTGGCATCACTCCCCTAGGCTCTTGTCATGCCAAAGCACCGACAATGCCCCAATTTTAAATATCCAGATCGGTCAAGTTCAGTTTGGGGCCATAGGTTTCGATGAACTCGCGTCGGGGGGCTACCCGATCGCCCATCAATACCGTAAACACCCGATCCGCCTCTGCTGCATCTTCAATTTCGACCTGCTTCAAGGTACGCGTTTCCGGGTTCATGGTGGTATCCCAGAGTTGCTGCGGCATCATTTCACCCAAACCCTTGAATCGCTGGATTTCGTATTTAGCATTCTCACCGAAGCCAGACACGATTTGATCCCGTTCGCGATCACTGTAGCAATAAAAATGGTTTCGTCCCCGCTCAATCTTGTAGAGAGGCGGGCAGGCAATGTAGACATAACCCTGATCGACCATGGCCCGCTGGTAACGGTAGAAGAAGGTAAGGAGCAGGGTGCGAATGTGGGCACCGTCCACATCCGCGTCCGTCATGATCACGATGCGGTGATAGCGCAGTTGGGACGCATCAAATTCCTCGCCCTTAATTCCTAACCCCAGAGCGGTGATGAGTGCCTGGATCTCAGTATTTTTGTAGATCTTAGAATCATCGGTTTTTTCAATGTTGAGAATCTTACCCCGCAGCGGCAGGATTGCCTGAAAACGGCGATCGCGGCCTTGCTTCGCACTACCACCTGCCGAATCACCCTCAACAATAAAGATCTCAGATTCACCCGGATCGCGAGAGCTACAATCTGCCAGTTTACCGGGTAAGGTAGAAGATTCCAGCACCGACTTGCGTCGTACTAGTTCCCGCGCTTTACGGGCCGCTTCAGCAGCATTAAATGCCTGGATTGCCTTTTCGAGGATGGAATCGGCAACGTTGGGGTGAAACTCCAGATATTCGGTCAACACCTCACCCACGAGGGAATCAACAATACCGCGAACTTCCGTATTACCCAGTTTGGTTTTGGTCTGGCCTTCAAACTCTGGATCCGGCACCTTCACCGAAATTACACCAGTCAAACCTTCCCGAATGTTTTCCCCCGCCAGATTAGAGTCGTTCTCTTTTAATTTATTGCGTTTCCGGGCGGTCGCATTCAGAGTCCGGGTCAACACCGCTTTCAAACCTTCCAGGTGGGTTCCACCGTCAATCGTGCGAATGTTGTTGGCAAACCCCAGCAGGTTATCGGTATAGGCATCGGTTAACCATTGCAGCGCCACCTAGACCTACACATTGTTGCGC
>CAZGDE010000285.1:4785-9665 GCA_964524315.1 uncultured bacterium | reverse complement strand
CAATAAAAATGATCGTGTCACCTTGCGCCTGTTGCACACCCAGGTTACGGGCGGCGGCTGGCCCCTGATGGTCTTGCTGAAACAGCCGCACATGGGGGTACTCGGTTGTTGACTGCTGTAGCCAATCGACGGTGCGATCGGTGGAGCCGTCATCCACTACGACCACCTCATACCCCTCAATTTGGGATGGGTTAAATTGCTGCTGTTCCAGTGCGCGCAGGCATTTTTCTAGAATCGGCTGGCGGTTGTAGGTGGGAATGACAACACTAAAGAACACGATTCTCCTCTCTGTAATAAATGAAATGCCAAAAATGAAATGCCAACTGGCGGCATGTAAATAGGGGATGGGGGCATAGTAAGTAGATAGGACACCTACCACTGACCTCCCGTGCCTTACCATATCCTGTTTTACACGTCACCCGCGATTGGGGGCGTTTTGCAATATAACCACTCTATCCTGTGCGCTTTGGCGAAACTGGGATATCAACTCACCTATGTTCAAGATATCCCGATTGGACTGGTGACAATGTTCGGCGAAGCAGGCATGGAGCGGACACGCCAACGAGCAGAATGGTTCATGGCTCAGCAAAGACCGTTGGGAATTCAGCACATCTGGCAAGAGTCGGCCCAACCTGCAGCAGAGGAACAACTGGTCACTGATACTAAACCAGATTTGCTCGTCCTCAGTAATGGTGGACCCATTGCTAACTTTTTCCCAAAACGGGCAGCCGTGAAGCAGGGCATTCCCTTCGTCATCATCGAACATCTGGTGCATCCGATTAAACCAAGGGAGATCCCCGAAGCCTATGCCGAACTGGCACAGCAGTATGTCGAGGCAACAGCGGTAGTTGCCGTCTCCCAGGACAACCTGACCCTGCTACGGAAGTTATTTGGTCTGGCAGAAGATAAAGGGCAGGTAATTTACTGTGGCAGACCAGCGATTTATTTTCAGCCACCCCAGCCAGAAGTGCGATCACGCCTGCGTCAGCAATGGCAAATTCCAACGGATGCAGTGGTCTGTTTTACGGCTGCCCGGATGGACATTATTAAAGGATATCAGTATCAAATTGCGGCCATCAAACAACTGAAGCAATTACCCATCTGGTCAAAGCTGTACTTTGTGTGGGCTGGCACGGGTACGCTGGAGCAACAGTTCAAACAAACGGTCAAACAGGCAGGCGTGGACGATCACATCCGGTTTGTGGGTGAACTGGATGCCATTCATGAATGGCTGGATGCCAGCGATATTTTTGTGCTGCCCTCCGAGTCGGAAGGATTACCCCTGGCAATGATGGAAGCCATGGCCAAGGGATTGCCCGTCGCGGCAGCAGCGGTAAGTGGCGTGCCCGAAGGATTGGGTGATACGGGTAAATTGCTCACTTCACCCGTGTTCGGTGATTCCCAGGCGACGATTCGCGAGTTAGTTGCAACCCTCCAAACCTGGGCAGGCGATGCGGATTTACGGCAACAGATCGGACAGGCAGGCAAACAACGGGCGGAACAGCTTTTTCAGGAAGACCGAATGATTGCTGATACGATCACCATCCTGCAAGCCGCCCTACCTAATAGTCAATAGACCATTCGTACTCAAATATTCCTGGTGTCAGCTAGACTTTCTAGAACAGTCGGGAGCGATCGCCTGCCCCAAGCCGAGGCAAGAGTAATGACCAACAACGGGCAACCCGAAAAAAAATTGGCATCTTGATGGATCAAGTTGGGCATCTCACCGAGGGCTTGACCGAGCTTAAACTCTTGATTCAGCAGCAAGTAGAAATTGGGCAACAACAGGCTGACCGGATCGATAAGCTGGCTAATGCCGTGACAGAACAGAGCCAGAGCATCAAACTGACGGCTGCTTCAATGGAAACGACCCACCATCAGTCCGAGGCAATCAACCAACTGGTGGGTATCGTCAACGACTTTCTGCGCGATCGCAAATGACTGTACTGATCTGATTCAGACCACTTCACACAGTCTGATCACTCATGCAACTGTCAGCAGCAAGAACGATAATACTGAGCAAGGGTCTATGTCCTGGAAGACGTGAATTTCAGTCGCCGCGCGATCACACACCTTATAATCATCCTGGGATTGAGTGGGCTAATATCTCTCCACGTAACGATATTACATGCCACAGTCAAGGAAGCGATCGCGGCTGCCGCAATGACACCACCCAGCCACGCGTCCTCAGAACTGCACCCAACTAAAGCCACAGCAGAACCGCTGAAGCCAGATTATACAGAGGCCCTGATCCGGTTCCTGGGTGTTTTGGGGGCCTTCGTCGTTGTCATACGGATGAATCGCCGCCGCCAGTAAGGGGTGGCGGCGATTCATTAGGGTGCTTCCTGGGCAGGGGAAGTATCGTCTGTAACCGCTGGTGTGACTAAGACCTTATCAACCCGTGTGCCATCCATATCCATCACTTCAAAGCGCAAGTCACTCCATTCAAAATGCTCGCCCGATCGCGGAATGTGGCCTAAAAAGTGCATGACAAAACCGCCCAGCGTATGAAAACTCTCCGTCGCCTCATCCGGCAACGACTCTTTTTCAATCACGCCTTTCAATTCATTGATATCCAGCGAACCGTCCAGCAACCAGGAACCATCCTCCCGTTGAATAATCAGCGGATCTTCCTGATCCTCGGCGGATGGCAAATCGCCCACGATCGCTTCCATCAAGTCGTTGAGGGTCACCACGCCATCAATACCGCCGTATTCGTCTGTCACCAGGGCAATATGCACGCCGGTTTCCTTGAATTGTTCCAGGACATTCAGGACACGGGCACTCTCAACCACATACAGCGGCGATTGCACGATCGCCTCCAGGTTCACCGCATCCCCCGCCAACTGAGCCGTCAACAGATGACTACCCCGAATGACACCCACACAGCGATCCAAACTTCCCCGTCCCACCGGAAAGCGCGAGTGGTTACTACCCATCACAATTTGGAGATTTTCGGCCAGCGGGGATTCAATATCTAACCAATCAATTTCCGTGCGTGGAGTCATGATGGCTTTGATCGAGCGATCGCCCAAACGAAAAACCCGTTCGACCATTTCATGTTCCGTTTCGGCAAACATACCCGATTCAGCACCCTGCCGGATCAAAACTTTGATCTCCTCCTCGGTAATATCGGGCTCATCGGATGCCCGAATCCCCAAAAGTGAGAGTAACCCATCGGTCGACACCCCCAAAATATGCACAAGGGGAGCCGTAATGCGGGACAACCATCGCATTGGCGGCGCAACGGTACAGGCGATCTGTTCCGGGTCGTTCAGGGCAATTCGTTTAGGTACCAATTCACCAATTACCAGGGATAAGTAGGTAATGATGGTCACGACGATCGCCACACTAATCCCTTCGCTGTAAGCCTGCACCGGAGGAATGCGATCAAACACGGGTTTTAACCGTTGCGCGATGGTTGCACCACCTACCGCACCACTTAAAATGCCAATCAGCGTAATACCAATTTGTACCGCCGAAAGAAAATCATTCGGTTCATTTGCTAACTTCAGCGCCACTCGCGCCCGCCGGTTGCCCCGGTCGGCTAACTGCTCTAATCGGACTTTACGGGCAGAAACTACAGCTATTTCTGAGCCTGAAAAGACCCCATTTGCAATGGTTAGCAGAAGAATTATGAGAATTTCAACGGCGATCGAATTCATATTGAGTCTATCTAAGTCATATTGAGTTTATCTAAGACACTTGCTGCTTTTAGCATAAAGCCTCATTTAGTACAGGCTGACATCAACCCCATCGCGTTTCAAACTATCTCATTCGGTTGTAGCCTCCTACGATTGAACCCCTAATACAGTAGAACATTGAACGCCGAGGATGTCGTACATTCAGACAGCCCGCTCAAGGCATTCTCTAAGTGATATCTACGAGCGAATTAGAATGAGAGGCAGTAGCTCCCTCTGACCCATGCCACTGCCGCGTTTTCTGATTCTTATCATCGGGCTCATCCTCATTCTGGGATTGGCGATCTGGCTGATCGACTCGCTCCAGAAATTGTTCTGGCAGATCTCCTATT
The DNA here is from genome assembly GCA_964524315.1 of uncultured bacterium. Classification (GTDB taxonomy): domain Bacteria; phylum Cyanobacteriota; class Cyanobacteriia; order Leptolyngbyales; family Leptolyngbyaceae; genus CAZGDE01. The sequence continues at coordinate 5,632 of CAZGDE010000285.1, read as the reverse complement.
ACCCGTTGCTGTCCCAGGCATTGCTATTCCTGATCATTATTCTGATTGGGGTATTGATCGCCGCATTCGTCTATTACTTCTTCTGGCTACCACGACAGCAAAAACAGCGCCGACAACAAACCCGGCGATCGCTACCCCGCATTCCCGTTGCCAAAACCGAAGCTGCCGAAGAAACCCTCAAGGCCATTCGGCAGCAGGTCGATCAAATTCAGGACGAGGTCGCCCGGCAGGAACTATTGAGCCGCTCCCGCGAGATTGAGCAAAGCTTTTCGCGGGGAGAAATTCAGGTCGTTGTATTTGGTACCGGGTCAGCCGGGAAAACCTCCATCGTCAATGCCCTGATTGGGCGCATGGTGGGTGATGTCGGTGCCACGATGGGGACAACCGCCGTTGGGGAAACCTACTTACTGAAGTTGAAAGGTCTCAATCGGAATATCGTCATTACTGATACACCGGGAATTTTAGAAGCCGGGATTGCCGGTACCGAACGGGAACAACTGGCACGGCAACTGGCAACTGAGGCGGATCTGTTGTTGTTTGTCCTCGACAATGACCTGCGCCAGTCGGAATATAACCCGTTGCAGGCGTTGGCCGAAATTGGTAAGCGATCGCTCGTCGTCCTCAACAAGTCCGATCTGTTTCCGAACGATGACCGGGAAATGATTCTGGCACGTCTGCGAGAACGGGTGCGGGGGCTGGTATCGGCGCAGGATGTGGTGGCTGTAGCGGCGAATCCCCAATCCTTCATCCTGGAAAACGGCGAGATGTTTCGCCCCGATCCAGACATCATGCCGCTGATCCGACGCATGGTCGCAGTCCTGCGGGCAGAGGGCGAAGACCTGGTGGC
>CAZGDE010000285.1:0-4775 GCA_964524315.1 uncultured bacterium | reverse complement strand
TGGCCGATAACATTCTGCTGCAATCGCAACGGTTGAGTGAAAAAGCCCGCCAGCTCATCGACCTGCAACGGCGGCGGCAGGCCGACAAAATTATCGAACGGTTCCAGTGGATCGGTGCTGGCGTCATTGCCGTGACACCGTTACCCGTAGTGGATCTGCTGGCGACGGCGGCCGTCAATGCCCAGATGGTAGTGGAAATTGGGCGGGTGTATGGCTGTGATATCAATGCCGACCGGGGACGGGAACTGGCGTTGTCCTTGGGCCGAACCCTGGCAAGTCTGGGCATCGTCAAGGGTGCGATCAGTCTGGTAGCAACCGCATTACAACTGAGCGTGGGCGGTTTGATCGTCGGTCGGGCAATTCAAGCCGTCAGCGCCGCCTACCTGACGCGGATTGCCGGTAAGAGCTTTATCGAATACTTCCGGCATGACCAGGACTGGGGGGACGGTGGCATTACCGAAGTCGTGCAACGTCAGTTTCAACTGAACCGGCGGGACGAGTTCATCAAATCCTTCGTGCAGGATGCCATTACCCGCGTGGTGAAACCACTCCATCTGGATGAACCCAACCCGAACGAACCGGAACTGGAATATGAGGAGCAGGAAATTGACTGGCAGGAGTTGCGATCGCGCCTCTCGCAAACTGCCCTAACCGGAGAGTGGCAAGCCCCTCCGGTAGAGTTACAGGCAAGGCTGGAGTCGGATGATGCCCCTGCCAACCCTATGGATGATTGGCACCAACCCCGCCGGGAGTCAGATGACTGGGAAACATAATGACCGTTGGTGATACCAGCCCAACCGGAGCAGGCACCATTTCTCCCCGGAAATCGAGGATCTGCACCAGCAGTAAATAAGCAATGCTCAGTACGAGGGCGATCGCACCAGTGACAATTGCAACAATTTTTGAGCGATCCATCGTTCCTCCTTCAGTCGCCGTGTGGAAATCCGCATAAACAAAGTCTAAGCAAAATTTTGTCTGCTATTCTGAACTGAGTAAAAATCAGTGAAATTAGGCAGTGCAGTTAGGGAATCCTTTCCGCAGCTACCAGTCAGCGAATTAGTATGGATGCCGCGCCTGAAGTCATAAACGAACCGATGCCACCGGAACGTAACCCGGTGGTAGAAACCTATGAGTTGAAGAAAGCTTATCGAACCGGGTTCTGGTTAACCCAAAAGCTGGTGTCGTTAAAAAGCTGCACCCTCAAAGTGTATGAAGGTGAAACCTTTGGCTTGTTAGGCCCCAATGGAGCTGGTAAAACCACCCTGCTCAAAACGTTGCTGGGCATTGTGCGCCCCTCCGGTGGGAAAGGGAAGTTACTGGGCCAACCGTTGGGCGATCGTGCCACCAAGCAACGGGTCGGTTACCTGCCAGAAAACCCCTATTTCTATGACTACCTGACGGGTTGGGAAATTTTGCAGTTTACGGCGGGTCTGTTTCGGATTCCCCGGTCGGTTGCCAAACAGCGAATTCCCGAATTGTTGGATCTGGTGGGATTGGCCCAGGCGGCAGCCAAGAAAAAGCAGCTGCGCCAGTACTCAAAAGGAATGCTCCAGCGGATTGGCATGGCCCAGGCGTTAATCAACAATCCCGACGTAGTGTTTCTGGACGAACCGATGTCCGGTCTAGACCCCCTGGGTCGTTACCAGATTCGGGAAATTATCCTGTCCTTAAAGTCGCAGGGACGCACAATTTTCTTTAACAGTCATGTCCTGTCGGATGTGGAGTTAATCTGCGATCGCGTTGGTATCCTGGCCCAGGGTGAACTGATTTGCCTCGGTTCCCTCCAGGAACTTTTGGGTACGGCTGACACCTACTTTATTAAAGGCAAGGGTGGCAGTCTGGATGTGTTGAAGAAACGCATGCTGGATCTATCCTTTCAGGATGGTTGCTGGTTTGGGCATTTGCAGGGCGACCCCTACGATTTCCTTGCTACTCTGAACCTGATGGGTGCCCAAATTTTGACCGTCAATCTGGCACGTCCGACCCTGGAAGAATTCTTCATTCAGCAATTGCGCGATCGCGGCGTGTATGCAAGTAGTTAGGGACTTTTGAGGGGGCATTAACGCTTGTAGGGGTGGTTCGCGAACCACCCCTACGTAGCATTCTCAACAGAATTTGACGAACAGAAATTTGAGAATGGGAATTAGACTTCCCGACTCAGCTGTGCCACGATTTTTGCATGACCATTCTGAGCAAAGCGTTCTGCCAGAATTTGCTGATAGACTGCCAGATAACCTTCGGCCATACGCTTGGCGCTAAACGTATTTTCGACATGGCGACGGCAATCCTGCCGATCCAGGTGAGCAACTTTGTCAATAGCAGCCACACATTCGTCCACATTCTGACAAAGGAAACCCGTCTTACCATCCAGGATGACCTCCCTGGTGGAGCCCATCTGGATCGCCACAACTGGGGTACCGCTTGCCATTGACTCAATCATCACCAGGCCAAAGGGCTCTCGCCAGGTAATGGGGAACAGCGTGGCATAGGCATTACCCATCAAAATGTTCTTCTGCACATGGTTAGCTTCGCCAAGATATTCAATTTGCTTACCATCAATGTGGGGTTTAATGAGAGTTTCGTAATACTCCACGTCCACCGCATCAATTTTGCCGGCAATTTTCAGGTGCCAACCGGTCCGCTTCGCGATTTCGATCGCATGGTGCGTGCCCTTCTCTGGCGACAGTCGGCCTAAAAATACCAGGTACGGCGGATCGCTAGGTTTGGGGTAGAAGGTGTAGGTCGAGGTGTCCACCCCATTGTAAACGGTTGAGACATAATTCAGCCCTAAGCGATCGTCCCGTTGGGCATCGGAAATGCTCACGAATGGCTGCTTCCGTGCCCGGCTGAACATTTTCTCGTTGTCGGGGGTGAAAATGCCATGCAGGGTATGTACCGTCGGGGTTTTCACCAGATTGGCATAGGGCAAAGAAGCACAACCCATATGGGAATGGATAATATCAAACTCACCAGCCCGTTCATAAACCTGGCTCAGTTGCAACATTTCGTAGATGCCGTATTCCTTGACGGTGTTATCTAACCGCAGGGCGCGGGGATGAACCGATTCAAGGGTTGCCTGGGTAATTGAATCTCCCGATGCGAACAGCGTTACCTCATGCCCCTGGCGGACAAGTTCTTCAGTCAGCAAGCTAACGACCAACTCGGTGCCACCATAAGCAGGAGGTGGAACACGCTCCCAAAGAGGGGCAATTTGGGCAATCCGCATAAGTTGAACCTCCAAGATATTAAAAAACAAATAGGCATTAACACCTATTTCGGAACTATTTGCTCCAGTTTACGGAGCCCTGTCCATGAGTGTGTAAATTTTGCAATACATTTCAACGAGATTTTAAACAAAATGTAATTAAGATGATGCAAATCTGTCATGTACGGTAACTACACCCTTGAGATACGGATATCTCTACTTAAGTGCGATTTCCATTGGTTCAACAGTAGTTTAGGCATTTGCACAGGGTTATATATCTATCTACAGAGACATCGGCTGTAATATTTCTACTTAGTTTTTGATAGGTGAGGAGGTAGCAGTTTAAAACCTGGTCGCTTTACCGATTTCTGCCCGAGGACAGTGTCGTAACTCCTTAGGCGATCGCCCTATTTAAGCTAGGATTAATGCCGCAACTCATTCAATTCTGGTCTTTAGCTTTTCTTTGGGATCAGTGAAAGTTTGCAATGACAGCTATTCAGTCCTCCGCCCCAGTCGCGCTCTATCAACCCACTCTATAAATAGGTGTTGCTTGATAATTGGGCAAGTTCGGGTCGGGACAGACCAAATCATGGATGTCTTCCATTCGCAAGTTCCCCGGGTATTAATGAAAATTTTGCAGCTACGCCTGAGATTGCTCCTCCTCCTCACTCCCTGTCTGCTGGGAGTGGTTGGTTGTAGTGGGAAGCAGTCTCCCATGGAAAATAATGCCGCCGTGCAGGTATCACCATCCAGCGCAGCGGCCTCACCCACAGTTAGTACCCAGACTCAGGTAGAACAGGCGATCGCCGCATATTTACCAAAGGAAGTTGGTGTGCCTCTTCAGTCGGTCGCCTGTCCGCCGACGGTCAAACTAGAGGTCGGCAAAGTGTTTGCCTGTAATGTCAAAATTGCTGAAGGTACCTTTCCGGTCAATGTCACAGTAAAGGATGCCAGCGGGCTGCTCACCCTCAAGACACGGCAAATTCTGTTATTACCCGAAGCCGAAAAAGAACTTCAGGAATCAATCAAAAAACGCGATCGAATCGACGTTAAAGCCAATTGTGGTAATCGTAAGGTCAAAATTCCCCAGAAAATTGGGGAAACCTTCCAATGCAAGCTAACGGGTAAAGATGGCAAAAAGGGAACGGCCACCCTAACTGTCACCAGCAAGGAAGGTAAAGTCGATGCCAAATGGCAGATTTAGAGTGGTCTGGAGGACTGTACAACACTAAAGATCTGGTGTTATTGACATTATTTCATCCTCTCTAAGTAAGGGCGAACGGTCGTATAGCCTAACGGCATGGCTTCGCTAACGCCCCTACAGCAAACGCTACTCTATAGACGGATTGAGGCTTAGCATTTGGGCAAAGATTACGGAATTATCCGTCTCCTGTGACCGACTGCTAAGCCTCTACATGGCTTTATCGGATTGATGGGTTAGAAGCTAAACTGGGCCCGCAGGTTCGCGATGAAAACCGTTGGGTTACTGTCAAAATTGTTGGCATTGAAGATAGTGTACAGAGCGGGTACTAGAGCAATGTTGTTGCTTAGCGGGTAATAGTAGGAAGCC
>CAZGDE010000284.1:0-9690 GCA_964524315.1 uncultured bacterium | reverse complement strand
CAATTGCAGTAGTTCCACTACCCATAAATGGATCAAGCACAATTCCCTGCTCAATTCCACTAGATTCAATACAAGTAAGCGGCAAGCTGAGAGGAAAAGTACTGGTATGTCCTTTGCTCTCTGCTGGGTCAGGCTTTAAGTCCCAAACAGAAGATACTGGAGGTTTAGTTCGGAAGTAATGCCTCTCATCTTTAGCAAGGATGTAGATTGATTCATGCTTTCGATGAGGTCTGCGACACCTACCCTCTGGCATTGCCTTTCTTTTTGACCAAATGATCTCACCTCGGTAATAAATACCCTGGTCACATAGATTAGTAATAATTCGCCAAGGGAGGGCTAAAAGGTTTCCATATTGTAACCAACCTACTTCCTTGTCAATAAAGGCTCGTCTTGTTCCTCGATCCTTTGTATAAGCAGAGTTATGTGGTGCTAGACCTTCACCGTCTGCACCTAATGTTGAATATTGAAGATCATCAAGCCGCCAATTAATGGGCGTATTGTAAGCATCACCAATATTTAACCAAAAAAGTCCTGTGGGTTTGAGGACTCGCATGACTTCAAGAGAAATATTAGTTAGGTTATTGACATATTCCCTTGGGTCTTCCTCAAGACCAATCCCTGCGTCACCTCGTTGCCCCCAATATGGTGGGCTGGTTATGGCAATATCAATACAGTTTTCTGGCATTTGCCTAAGTCCTTCTAGGCAGTCCATGTGATAGACCTGATTAGGGGTAAGCTGTCCAAGCATATATACTTACTGCACAATCCAACAGTGTTTGTCCTTGTATCATAAGTTAGTGCCTGTCTACCTGTCTTCCAAACAGCAGGCTAACACTGCGTTGGTGCGGACGGTACAGAGGTTATCAGTGAGAGTTCAAGGTTATCTGCCGCCGCACAACTTCACCGTTAGCTGGCTCCATACATAAACCTTGAATTATCCCTGGCTGTCGCCATTGGTTTGGGCTTTAATAGAAGCGCTATTCTTTTCCTGATGCCTATGGATCGTCCCAAGCTAACTGCTACAGACCTACACCGCCGCTACTGCAAAGGAGAACGACACTTTGCCAACACCGACTTGAGCGGTGCATCCCTGAGAGGACTGAACCTACGCGGCATTGACCTCAGTGGAGCCGACCTTAGCCACACCGACCTGCGAGGCACCAACTTGACAGAGGCAAAACTAATTGATGCTGGGTTATGTGGAGCTAAAACTGGAGTCTTACGGCGATGGGTTGTGATCAAAGTAATAGTAGCTTTAGCAGTTTCGCCGCTAGCACTCGTACTAATGTCATTTCCATGGCTAATAATGACGCAGACACTTGTTTCACCTGGATCAAGTACTTATACAGGGACAGCTAACGGAGATCAAATTCTTGCCATTGTAGGATTAACAGTAACACTTGGTTTGCTTTTCTTGGGTTATAGCAGAGGTATTTCAGCTACTTTCAGTATTTCTCTAATTTTTGTTGGCTTTTCAATTATTTATCTAATTCCACACATTATTCAAGCTGCCATTGGTCCTAAATTCCTTAATCTCTCTTCCGCTGCTATCTTAGTTTTCACTATACTTGTGTCTTTAACTGCTGTTTTCAACATCTTGGGCACTTCTGTTTCGATTATCTCTAACACTGTCGTTATTACCTGCAATTCTCGTCTTTTCATTTCTTTAATTAATATTATCATTCCTTTTTCTATTACTCTTTATGCTCTTTTTGCTTTCTTCACTAGTTCTGGTTTATTTACTTCTAAAGTGAGTGTCGATATAGTCGGCACTGTGATCGGAATGATTGGCATTATTTTGAATCATATATTTAGCTGTTTGATTAGTCGCAGAACACTCGAAGATGCTTCCCGTGATCGAATAATTCGTAGTATTTGCATCTGGATTATTGGATTGGGCGGAACCACTTTAAGGATGGCAGATTTAACTGATGCAAATTGCTCCAGAATGATACTCAAAAGTGCTCATCTCCATAATGCAAAGCTGATTCGCACACGATTTCATTTAGCTCAAAAAGTTCATTTGGCTCGCTTGGGCAAAACACTCTTGTCTGATTTTGCTGTGCAAGCCCTGTTGATCACCTTGCGGGGTAGAGGAAAGGCTTATTTGGGTAAAAATTTGAAAGGGGCAAATCTAGCAGGAGCAGACTTGGTTGGTGCTGACTTCACAGAAGCGGATTTGAGTCAGTCTACGCTGGAGGGGGCAGAACTTCAGCACGCTAATCTGACCAAGACCCAGATACTAGGTACCGAGTTTCGGCAAGCTAACCTAACCGGAGCTTGCCTAGAAGCTTGGAACATTGACAGCACTACCAAACTTGATGGGGCGCTGTGCGATTATGTTTACCTGCTTAAAACTCCCCAAGAGCGCCGCCCCAATGACCCCAACAGGAACTTTGCTCCTGGTGAATTCACTAAGCTATTCCAAAAAGCCCAAAAGACTGTAGACCTCATCTTTGCAGATGGCATTGATTGGAAAGCTTTCTTTCAGTCCTTCCAGGAACTCCAAACTCAATATGCCGACCAGGAGCTATCCATTCAATCGATCGAGAAGAAAACTGGTGGTGCTTTCGTCATTCGATTGGAAGTGTCTGCTGAGGTGGATAAGTCGGCCATTGAAGCAGCAGCGATGGAGAAGTATCAGGCACAGTTGCGTCTTCTGGAATCACGTTATCAAGAGCGATTGCAATTACAAGGCGATCAGCTTGAGTTTTATCGACAACAGACCGAGATTGAGCGAAACCGAAATACACGACTCGATAGGATTATTGAAATAATGGCAGAGAACACAGGCGACACCTACAACATTGGTGAATTGAAGACCGCAGGCTTTGCGCCCAGAGGGATTGCCAGCAATAACACCTTCAATGACTTCTCCAACACCCAAGACTTAACCCAGGCAGCTGCCCAAATCCAATCCCTGCTATCCCAACTCCAACAACAGGGACAATCTCCTGAAGCGGCCCAACAACAGGTGGCAGATGACTTGGCAGAGCAGGCAAAACAAGATCCCACCCTCTTAGGGAAGTTGATGAAATGGGGGCAGAAGTTAGGTGATGCCACCGTAACTGATGTTGTGAAGGGAGTGGTCAAGTTGGCGTTACGTTCGGCAGGGGTACCATTGCCCTGATGGGTGGATGGCGATCGCACTTTCCCTGAAAATAATGATCCCTCCTTTCTTTACTTACCCTGTTCCTTTCTCATAAGCACAACACGTTGGGACAGAAGGATAACTTAATGAGAACGCTCCTTGTGTGAATGTCAGTAAAAGGGCAAATGTTTAAGCGTGAAGCTATCAGCTGGCATCTAGACCAAGATTAATGCGGATGTCGTAGGAAATTTAAAATCATGTGGAAGGATTCTGGCTAGTTAGGGTGAGCAGTGTATTATGCAGAAATAATTTACATAAGCAGTAGATTTGGGACGTTATGTCGAATCATTCTGCCCATACACGTACTATGAGATCTTAAGCAGAAACTTTTAGGCTTTTAATGGTTGATTTTCCTGGTATTAACTGTGAATGCCTAGAAATACTATGGATCGTATCAGATACCCTAACTTTGCGTTCGTGACCCAACTGCGCTGTCATACCACTTGGTTTCTGATAGTGAGATACCTTGGGAATTGCTGCAAGGAGCAACTCTATAGAGAAGGTTAAATTCCTAAAGGAAAATACACGATTCCGTTTTCTGGCAAAAGCCATTGAGTATGAGGGGAGAGCGAGAATGAAGGTTTGCCCAAGGTGTGGTTTTAAGAATCACGAAAAAGCGTGGAACTGCTCTAAATGTAAATCCGACCTTAGACAGCCGCAGTCAAATCCTAAGGGTTCTGTTTACGGAGGAGAAAGCGGAACAAATTTGCTTTTAGATGCCATATTGCCAAGCAGTGACAGACAGACCGTTAGAACGCAAGCAATTATTGAGGTCACGAGTCATACGGTTAGGCTTGAGAATGATGTTTATCAGTTTCGTAATGTCACAGGGTTTGGTGTTAGCAATGTGAAGATGAAAGGTATTCCTTTTGTATTCATATTTATACTGCTTTTGCTTGGACTCCTTACAGTTTCTGTTCCTGGGCTAATGTCAGTTCCTACCTTAACTAGTGGGGCTGTAATAATCTGGATACTATTTATTGGTGCAGTTATATACAACCTTTCGCTTCCAAAACTTTATGGGTTATCACTGTACCTTAATTCCGGCAATGAGATAATTTTCGTAACACAAAATATGGATTTTCTAAAACATGTTGTTCAAACTCTCAAAGATTTTATGGAGAATCCAAAAGAAGGCAAAATTATCAATGTCACAATTGGAAGGGATGTACAAGGAAACATTACCTTTGGTGATGTTCATCAAAATCTGTAGAGGTCTAGAAAACCAGGAGATAATAGATGGAAGAAAAACCTTACAATGTCCAAATTGGTGGGGATTTAGTAGGAGATCTCACATTTGGCGACAAAAATGTGAGTTCATTCAACACATACAACACCCAAAAACACCAAACTCTTGCAGAAGCTGCGGCTGAAATTCAACGGTTGTTAAAACAACTGGAGGAAACAAATCCCACTGCAACTGAACCAGAGCAAGTGGCTTACATCAACATTGCTACCAAGCAGGACTTGAAGCAGCGCGCAGTTGCAGCATTGAAATCAGGTGGTGAGGCAGCAATTGATGAATTCGTTTTAGAGAATAAATATCTCAAAGTCGTGAAAGCTGTAGTTAAAGGCTGGTTACAACCAAATAGTTGAATCCATGCAGTGAGTGTCGGCAGCATAACAATCCCGGCGCAGCGGATTAAAGGAAACCACTAGTGCTGAGTTCAAAGTTATCTTCCGACGCTAATTTGAGCCGTTAGCTGGCTTCAGTTATTGGTGGCGATCGTGGTTGTGAGGTTACTGTTTAGCCTTCAATCCTCTAGCGAGCCTTTAAGGGCGATAGCTATTCAGAAAATTAGGCGCTATACTAACGGATATTTGACTATAAAAAATAGAATTATGCTAACAATTCAAGATCTAAATTTTGGTTTTAACGACGCTGAAAACTACAAAAGAAGTGAAAACAAAAGCCTCCTAAATAAGGTGTTTTTTAGGACAGATGAACTTGATAGGCTGTGTGAGAGAAACACCTTTTTCCTGATTGGTGAGAAGGGGACTGGAAAAACTGCTTGTGCTGTCTACTTGTCAAATAACAATTACAAAGACACGCTATCTTCGCTTAGCTATATTAGAGAAACGGACTATCAGAAGTTTGTTCAGATGAAAAAGAAAGAGCATCTCGCTCTTTCTGATTATGTAGATATCTGGAAAGTAATTCTTTATCTACTAATTAGTAAAAACGTTAGTGAAAATGAGCCGAGTAGTTTGCTTCTGCCTAAAGCTATCAAATTTCGTAATATCAATTCGGCTATAGATGATTATTATGCAAGAGCCTTTTCTCCAGAAATCATAAATGCGATCAAGTTTGTAGAAAAGTCAAAAACAGCCGCTGAACTCGTATCAAAATATGCCAAAGCTAGCGGTGAAGAGAGTGAAGAAATAGCATTTTCTGAGAGCCTTTTCCAAATCAATCTCATGTATGTCCAGAAGAAATTTGAAGAAGCGTTCTTATCTCTAAGATTACAGATGAATCATCTGTTGTTTATAGATGGGATTGATATTAGACCATCACGAATTGACTATGAAGACTATCTTGAATGCGTCAAAGGATTGGCAAACGCAGTATGGGCAATTAATAACGATGTGTTTCCCAAAGTGAAAGATTCAAGAGGACGGCTCAAAGTTGTGCTTTTAGTAAGACCTGATATTTTTGATTCTATAGGCTTACAGAATCGGAACAATAAGATTAGAGATAACTCTGTCCTACTCAATTGGAATACAACCTATAAAAATTACAGAAATTCAAAGCTATTTGAGATGGCTGGAAAATTAGTAGGGACACAGCAAACTCCACAAGTTGAGTATGATAAGGCTTGGGATTACTATTTTCCCTACACGATTGAAAATACAGCGAACAACAAACAAGGCGAAAACGATCCCTCATTTATTGGTTTCCTGAGATACTCGCTTTATCGTCCTAGAGACATTGTTACAATGCTCGTCATTCTTAAAGAGAATTTTATTGAGCAGAGGCAAGAACCTAATAGAGTATTTTCTGAGGCGGATTTCTTTAATGCTGAATTTATCAGAAAGTATTCAGAATATTTGCTGGGTGAAATAAAAGATCAGTTATCTTTTTACTATACAGAAAATGATTATCAACTTTTTCTTAAATTCTTTGAGTATTTGAAGGGAAAGAGTCAATTCTCGTATGATGAATATATTAGTGCTTATCAAGCGTTTGTAGAGTATTTGGATTCAAACTCAATTAGAAGACCGAAATTTTCTGAAGCACCTGACGTATTTCTTCAGTTTCTTTATGAGCTAAACGTTATTTTTTATATTGAGAAAGTCTCAGGTGGAAACTTCATAAGACTCTGCCTTAGAGAGCGAAATCCTACTAACATTTCTCCAAAGATTAAGACGCATCAAACGTATCAAATCCACTACGGACTCATCGAAGAACTTAATGTAGGTAGAAAGTATACTACGCTTGAAGTAGCGTTTCGGAAGGCTTTTAACAGACATCAGAAGATTGAGAATCAATAGTCGGTTGGATTGGAGTTGGAATTTACTAAGTTGCCGTCAGCTAATCGAGTCGAGGCAGGTGTTCCTTCTGCTCCTCCCAACTAGCCATCATGCAGATCCTCAATGGGCAATTCATGAAGACGCACAAACAACGCTAGTGGATTAGTGTATCTCTGGACTTGCATCCATAGTTGACGGATTGATCGCAATCTTTATTGCTCTAACCGTATCCAGTTTTCCTACGTGGAAGACTGCTTCTCAACAAATTATTAGCAAGCTAGAAGGTAGCCATCATCGATCATTGTCAGGATTGACGCATCACTCTATAATCCTGAATCATTTTAAAAACTTATCTGTCATTCAAGCCCGAGGATGTCATTGCTCTGTCAACGCCCAATGACGAATTTGATCTCCAGATCCCCACAGAGCAGAATTTTTTAACTGTCATCCAACTGGCATCGTTCATTGATGGCCTTGACGCGTCATTCAGGCGATCAGCAATCCAAATACAAGCAACCTTGTAATCATTAGATCGCGTGTACTAGACTGCAATCAATGAGGAATGACAGCGCAACCAAGTCAGTCATTCGCCCAGCAATCAACCACCCCTCAATCATCAGTGATCGTCATTGACTATCAGTGATGATTGACGCCAGGGGTTACTTTGTCGTTGCTGGCTGACTGATGCAGTTGATCTGTCGCTGACCAATGACAGGACACCATCTATGTTCACTGCTACTGCTGCTGAGACCAATGGGCGCGTTCACCCTGAAGTCGAATTTGAAGCTATCCCTACTCTGCCGACTGAGACCGACACTACCCGCAAGGAGCTGATGAAGAAGCTGGGTATCACCAGCGTCAACACGCTCAAAGGGTATTGCCAGCTCTGGGGCATTGACCCAGCCAAAGATCCTTACACCCCTGATGAAGTTGCCTGCCTCACCCACGCCTACGAACATGTTCACCCTAAGACTAAGAACTGGTCTAAAGAACGCTATCTGGAATACATTCATCAGCTCACTGCTCAGCCTCAACCTGGGGAAGAGCATGGACGTCACACTCCTAAAAAAGGAGGTGAGAGCGCAGCTCCCTTTGTTCCAGATGCTGAACATGAGCGGGATGAGTTTACAGAAGATGCCCTGGAAGTTGGAGCTATCGTTCGTGCCAATTATGGTGCGGCGTTAGACAACATGGGGGCGGCGATCGCGGAAGGGATGAAGCAGGAGTTAGACCTGGCCGTGATGCGGAACTTCGCCAAGCTGTTGAAGGCAGAGGCTCAACCTGGTAAGAACGCAACCCAGTCTTACTTTGACAAGGTGATGAAGGCAGCGCTCAATACCCCAGGCAGACAGCTGAAGTTGATCAAGCCCAATCAGGGTGACAGCCATTCTCGCCAGATGGAGGGTTAAATCTTAAAAGTACATCTATACTGGTGTCAGCAGTATAGATATTAGCTATGGCGGGTTCCTAATTTAGGAACCCGTTTTCTATTTGGAAGCAAACCTGAATAGAATCTTCAATTTTCTTTGAGTGCCCGGATTTTAGTTCTAGTTTTAGGAATACTACGCTAGTTATTCCATCTAGAGGAGATGGTTATGAAGGTCGTGCCTAGACGATTGTTGGGATTAGGGGCGTTGGCTCTATGTTTAGGATTACCCCTATCTGCTAAAGCAGCGGATTGGGTTCCAGCAGCTTCGGGGTCTGATTCAGATGGTAGATTAACTGTTTATGTAGATAGGCATTCTATCAGGAGGGGTGGGGGAAATGCCTTTGCGTGGCTTGAGATTGTAAAATATGATTACTCAGGTGGGTTGATTTTTCATGCTAGAAGATTGATCTCTGCTAACTGCTCCAGTAATCAATATAGAGAAAGGGAAACCTACTATATTGAACGAGGGCAGGTTATAGATAAAGAAGTACTAGGAGATCGAGCACCCCTAAAGATTGCACCTCCAGGTTCGATAATAGAAGGAGCATTAGATTATGCTTGCGGACGATAGAGGTGAAGCGAATGCAAAACTTAATAAGTATAAGTAGAAACGAGTATTAATATTTATGACTGAGCAGAAGCCTGCAACTGGAAATATTGACGCTAAAGCTGCTAACGAGATTGTGAAATTCATGGGATACGAGAATCTTCGTTTAGATGAAGATGGTTATTGGATTGCTGATGATCCAGATGATAATTATGAGACTGTGCAGCTTAATCCAATGTTTCTGAGAGCCCTATCAAAAGAATTAAAGAAATATCTTAAACAGGTGAAACGCAAGCCAAAGGGTTTTGGAAGGTAGGCTCCCCTTTTAGTGAAAAGAGTGTTTCCGTCACTTTACCCTTCTTAGCTAACAGAAGAATCCGAATAGGAAGTTCCCCCTTATTAGTGGCAATAATCGTGAGCATTAAATTGGAATTTCTTTTTTCACGATTATTGCGCCTGTAGTCCCAAGTCCTTGCAGGGTTTATCACTTACAGACAGTCTTGAAGATTGGACATCTACCCTGAACTTAGGTTTAGATGGTATGCAGGCACTGCTGTATAGGCTAGGTAGCTGACATGTTCTTCGATCCCATAAGCTTTATTTACAATGAAGAAACTAAAAAATTTGAGGCTGTGGAAGCTAAGGGATGGCATCGCTATCTCTATCTTGTACCGTCATTAGGGACAATTGCTTTAGCGCTAGAAGCTGCAAAGTATATTTCCGATCAATTAAATTCAACTGGTGGTCTCACTAAAGATGATACTGAGAATATAAGGAAAATCATTGAAGAGGGACGCACTCAGAAAGTTGATGAAATGGAAATTGAAATGAGCCGTGAAGTAGCTAACGGACTTAATCTAAAGGGAATAAAGGGTGTCAATGCAACCCTTGGAAGCCAAGGTGAAACAAAATACGTCTTGAAAGTTAAATACAAATACGACGATTAATTAGGAACCCAAGATCCAACAACTGGTAAACCTTTAGCTTCCGGTTCTACTACGTATTCATTTAAATTCAATAACTGCAATAGGATATCTTGCTTAGTGGTGCAGAAAAGTATTGGAAGGGTTGATATTGGGTCAGTCTCATCTG
>CAZGDE010000283.1:0-9722 GCA_964524315.1 uncultured bacterium | reverse complement strand
CTTCGCGGCACATATCTGCAATGGCGGCGAGTTCAAACCCTTCTAGGTGCAGTTTGATTTGAATGGTGCCTACTTGTCTGTCAGCCATTGATCCGCTCTCTCACCTTGTTTATAAAATAGCGTATATAGACGAACAAATGTACTATGGTCTATAAAAAAGCCGCAGTGCCACCTACCTGTTGAACTATCACTTTGTCTGGCTTCCGAGAAGGTGAAAAGCCTTTTTGAGAGGGCAGATTGCTAATCGTTGCAGGGAGTTGATATGGGAAGCCGCAAAAGAAATCGATTGTCAGGTGATCTCGTTAGCAATTGAGCCTGACCACGTTCACCTATTTATCAACTGCCCTCCGACGATTGCCCCTTATCAAGTCATTCATCGTATCAAGGGAGGAACAACCAGATTTCTGCAGCAGGAATTTCCAGACCCGTTAATAAAGCTGCCACTCCTAGCTACTTCGTTGGGAGCGTGGGGAATGTGTCAACTGCCATCGTTAAGCAGTACATTGAATCTCAAACCGGAAAGTAACGGGCAGGCTAAAGCCTGCGGCTGCGTTTCATCCCCGGCATGAATGACCAGGGTTTTCACGCGAGTTTTCTATAAACTCGCAATTCATCGGGAGCAAGCTCTTCTACCCCATAGGTCATTGCCCGCTTGAAGCGCGTTTGGAAGAATAGGGTCAAGGTTGGCTTGGATCGCAAGCATCCCCGATAAAAACTGGCTCATGTCCCGACCCACTTGAGCCAATATTTGCTCTATCCCGTCGATGCGTTCGCGGTGGGCAGCTAATTCTTGTTCGATCGCTTGCTGATTCATGACGGTTTCTCCTTGCGGTTAATATAGCGAATTCAGCTTTTCTAATCAATCCAAAAATCCACAAACAGCCGTCTTCCCCGCGCTTGATAGCGCCCATGGAAGGGCACTTCATGACAGGTGTGTCCTTGATTGCCCCTCGACTGACTGCACCCTCCTTGATCAAAAGGTATCAAAAGAACAGGTGTCAAAAGGTTATCGAAGGGCGTTCAGCAATAATGTTTCTGCAGCCTGCTGATTGAGTGGTTTGGAGAAAAAATAGCCCTGCCCGTAGTCACAGTGCAGATTTTGTAGTTGTGCCATCTGCTGGGCTGTTTCAATCCCTTCCGCAACGACACTTAACCCCAGATTTTCCGCCAAAGTTATGATCGCCCGGACGATCGCAAACCCCTCGACCTGTTCATCAATCTGACGAATGAACGAGCGATCAATTTTCAAAATATTGATCGGAAATTGGTGAAGATAGGCTAGTGAGGAATAACCTGTACCAAAATCATCGACACAAAGTTGAATGCCACGCTTCTTAAGTTGTTCTAGCACCTTTGCAGCGACTTCTGGTCGTTCCATAATGGCACTTTCCGTAATCTCCAATTTTAAGCTGTGCGGGGTAAGTTTAGTTTGTTGCAAAATCTCGTCAACCTGGGCAACAAAATTCACCTGGGATAACTGCTTACTCGATAAATTGACACTCATGGTGAGTGACGTATAGTTCGGAAACTGGATTTGCCATTGCCGTAACTGTTGACATGCTTCATACAGTATCCATTGACCGATTGCAGTGATGAGTCCAGTTTCTTCGGCGACTGGAATAAACTCGGCAGGCGAAATCAACCCTTTTGCTGGATGTAACCAACGCACCAGGGCTTCAAACCCGGTGATGGTTCCGGTTGCTAACGAGATAATTGGTTGGTAATAAACCCGTAGTTCCTGGCGTTCAATCGCCCAGCGCAAATCTGTTTCTAATTGCAACAGGTTCACCGCCTGTGCGTACATCTCGGCATTAAAAACCGCAGAGCGAGCCTTGCCCTGGTCCTTTGCCTGATATAGAGCGGTGTCGGCATTCCGCAACAGTTCCTCTGGTTGAGTAAAGCCCGTGTCATGCAAGGCAATACCAATACTGGCACTTGTGAATATCTCGTGATGACCCAGGTAAAAGGGAGACTGAATTACCGCTTGTAACCGTTCAGCGATCGCGATCGCATCATTGACATCCTGGATGGAATTCAACAAAATCGTGAATTCATCACCGCCCAAGCGAGCAACGGTGTCCTCCGGCCGGAGGCAGGTCTGGAGACGACGGGCAATCTCAATCAGCAGTTGATCACCAACGAGATGCCCCAGGCTATCATTCACGACCTTAAAGCGATCCAAATCGAGAAAGAGCACAGCAAATTGCTCCTGGGGGTGGCGCTGCAGACGGGCGATCACTTGCTGGAGCCGATCAATAAACAACAGTCGATTGGGTAACCCAGTCAGGGCGTCATGGTAAGCATTATGGGCTAATTGTGTCTCGATTTGCTTACGCTCAGTAATATCGGTGGCAATCCCATCCAACCGCATCGTTTTACTCACAGTGTCACAAATCATATAACACCGATCTCGCAGCCAGCGAACTTCGCCATCGGCACGAATAATGCGGTACTCCAAGTCTTTCCGACCTCGATCAAAGAGTGCTTGCGATGCAGCGATTACCCGATCCCGATCTTCGGGGTGTACCATCTCTAACCAGAGATTGGGATTACTTAAGAAATCGGAGACTGGGCGACCATAAACCTTTTCCACCATCGGATTGATATAAAGAAACTGATCACCCGTCGCCGATGCGGACCACACAATATCACTCAATGAGTGAAGAATACTATTGAGTTGATGTTCGCTTTGGCGCAATGCGGCTTCTGCCTGCTTGCGGTCAGTAATATCAGTTACCATCCCTAAAGCACCGGTGTAATGCCCCTCCTGATCAAACAAGGGAGCTGTGGACACGATCGCCCATAAGTTCGTGCCATTCTTGCGCCGGAATTTGAAATCGTGTGCCTCGCTGATGCCCTGACGACGACGTTCCAGACAGGTGTTTGCGATCGCAATCCCTTCTTCGTCCATGAAGGAAAACAAGGTTTCACCTAGCATCTCGGCGGCGGTATAGCCTAACATCATTGCCATCTGCTGATTGACAAAACTGGTTTGGTTGTTTTGATCCAGCACCCAAATCCCCTCTACCGCAGTTTCGACAATACAGCGGTATTGCTCTTCCTGTTTCCGCAACGCCTCCTCTGCCTGTTTGCGTTGGGTTATATCGGTTTGAATCCCAACAAAATGGGTTAGGGAACCGGTTTCGTCAAATACAGGCGAAATATGCAGTTCATTCCAAAACAGGGTGCCGTCTTTACGATAATTGCGTAACGTCACATGACATTCACGGTGCTCTTGCAGTGCTGCGCGTAATTCATTAAGCTCAGGTTGACTTTTGTCTAAACCTTGTAAGAAGCGACAGTTACGTCCCAAAACTTCACTGGCGGAATAGCCAGTCATCGTTTCAAATGCCGGGTTTACATAAATAATCGGGTTATCGGTAGCACTCGCATCCGTCAACACAATGCCGTTGTTACTCGCCGCGATCGCCCGCTCCATTAATCGCAGACGTGCTTCTGCCTGTCTGCGTTCAATGACTGTTGCCAGAACATTTGCCACTGCTTGTAGAAAGTAGATATCGTCCTGGGTAAATAATTGGGATTGCGTATTGTATCCTCCCAGCACGCCAAATGGTTGTGTTTTCCCAGGAATCACCACACTGATCCCACTAACGACGCGATGATTATGTAATAGCGGCGGTCCACCAAAGCGGATATCAACCCGAAAGTCTTCAACCATGACGGGTGCCTGAGTCAACAAGGTATAACCCAGGTGGGAAGTGGGTTGGACTCCGACGCGGGCGATGCCCACCAGGTTTTGCTGCCACCCGATGCCTGCCTGCAACTGTAATGCCTGCCCACCAGGTAATAGCTCTAAAATGCCACACAGGGGCACATTTAAGACCTGGGCTACCAGCGTTGCTGCTTCCTGCATCAAAGTTCCCAAGTCAATGCCTGCCAGTGCTTGCTGCCCTAACCTTGCCATGGCTGCCTGCTGGTTGGCATGAGACTTAGAACGCTCTTCACTCTCACGCAAGACCCGCTCTGCCTGTTTTTGAGCGGTGATGTTACGTTGAATGGTTGCCAAACAGAGGACATCATCCGTGTCAGGATGACGGACAGTGAAACAACTTCGGTGCATTTCAAAGCACTCACCCGTCTTAAAATGACGCAATTGCCCCTCACCTTCATGTCGCCCTGTACTTTGCAGAGTGGGTAGCGTCACCTCACAAAAATGCGCCAAATCATCTTGGGGCAAGTAATCGGTAATGCCTTTACTGCGAGCTTCCTCCAGGCTGTCCAATCCCACGAGTCGCCGCCCCGCCTCATTCACATACAGAATTTGACCAGCGAGCGAAGACATGGCAATAAAGTCGCTACTATTTTCGACCAGCGCCACAAATTTCTGCCAATCTGTTTCTAGTTGTTGTCGTTGCAGCCTATCTTGTTGATTTGGATTGACTGCATCAGTCCAGATGAAAAGTGCGGCTTGAACACCGTCATATGTAATTGCTTTGGCTGAAATTACGGCATCAAATGTCTGTCGATTGCAGCGTCTCAATCGGACCTTGCAACCTGTGATAGTTTCTCCGCTTTTTAAGCGCGTGATGAGTTGAATCTGGTCAATTGACCGTTCGTAAAAGTCGGCTGTGAAATAGTCAAAGCTAAGATGATTGGCTGCACTAAACAAAGGTGCAACCAGAGAATTCTGCACAATAATCCGGTGACTTGCCAAGCAAACAATGGCAATAGGTAGTGGCGTCAGCTCCAGAAAAGTGGCGAGCAACGTATTGAACTCGGCAGTAGATTGCTGACAAGCAGGTTCGCCTGACTGAAACATTGGAGGAATTGATTGACTTTGAGTTGGTGATTTGACATTCTTTTCGCCTAGTCCTAAACGCGACATGCCCGACAGTTGTTTTGGACGAATACGGCGATGTATAGATGCCATTGCTTGCACCTCAAAGAGCGAAAATTGACAGATCCGAGAACTCAATAATCTCTAAAACGACTCATCTCTATTTAGGAGAAGTTGTTAATTCAACACCTCAACTCAGTGTTATTCCAGAGGCGAAGGAACGTGATCTAAAATTATTGAGATAAATAATTTTTCTGAGAAAATAGATGCAGACCTGATCAAACAAAAACTTTCTTTAAGGAAGAATCACCTCAAAGGTAGACAGCTCAACTGATTAAGCTACAAACGTTTGACTATTTCTCTAATAGACATTTTTCCGGGAAATACGTGATTTTAATATTGTCTTAATCCTACATGCAATGCAGATAAATGTATCCTTTCTTACAAAAGATTCACATTCGGCTAATAAGTAGAATAATGCTTTTACTGAGGATTAAACGTCTTTGAGATAAACTCTATTGAGATAAATTGAATTGATATTGAGTAACGATTAATATGGGAGCCTGTTACTTCTATAAAGAGTAAAAATGTTTAAGCGGCTGAGGTGCTGAAAAATATCGGGGTTGGAGATCCATTCATGTAATTTGGTCTCACGGCAGGTCTGGAATCCTCACTCTGGAATCCTCACTATAGTCGTTCTAAATTATCGCTGAACAAGTTGGTGAACAAGGGAAGCTGTGAAAGTTTTTCCCTGTTGTGAAGGATTGGCGTGATGCATCCAAGTAGAATCCGAGATTTGCTGCTATGTACCAACTGAGTCGTCCTCCTCAAGAAAGCCGCATCCAAATCCATCAAACGCCTCAACAGGTGAGAATAATGCTCCCCCACAACCTGACCTTCAATTGGTTGGTGAGCGTTGGATTGGCATGGATCAGTGTTGAGTTCGGTCGATCTGGTTGGGTAGCATTACAAACCGAACCTTTATGGACAGGAGCCGTGATCATTCCGTGGGCGATGGCACTGGGATTAGGGCTGATCGCGCTCATCTTGCTGGTCAGTCAGCCTGTTTTTTATGTTGATCCTCCCGGCAAAACTGGCACTGTTCACGTGCAGTGGGCTGTGAGGACCCTTGCAGTCAATCCGCGATCGTTCCAATTTCAGCTTGTTACGCCTTTTCGGCGGCGCTGGGTGGAAATTCCGATTGGACAAATACTTTCCATTGATCAGTTCGACGAGCAATATACAGTACTTCTCCGGCGGCAGCGTGACCGATATTGTATCGTTCGAGGACAGCGCCAAGATTTTTTGATCAGTGTTGCGTTAACTTCAAGGGAACAAATCTGGCTTGTGACTGAATTAAGAGCGTTATTAAAACAGCTTCAGCAAAGCGATCGCTCGTCTCCTGGTATTCCCAATCCTGAATGACCGACAGCGTTCCTCAATCGGACATGAATAGTAGCTGTACATAAACGCTTTGGGAAAAGCGAAGGTTTGCAAATGCGTTACCAGTCTAAATAGCAACTTAGCTGACTTGAATTTCTTGCACATCCGCGCATACTTCCGCACGAACTGTTTAGCTTGCAACCACACATCTTCCACTGGACTTTCCTCCGTACATTCGGGGCTAACCGCACCAAGGTCATTTGCCATGCCGCATCAGGTCGCTTGCCATTCACCTGAGCTAGAAACGCCTTCGCTTTATGAGAGTGGTGGTAGCTGGCTCCATTCCAAATGATGAT
This sequence comes from uncultured bacterium, assembly GCA_964524315.1. Classification (GTDB taxonomy): domain Bacteria; phylum Cyanobacteriota; class Cyanobacteriia; order Leptolyngbyales; family Leptolyngbyaceae; genus CAZGDE01. The sequence continues at coordinate 3,185 of CAZGDE010000283.1, read as the reverse complement.
CCATCAAGTTGATGCTTCTACCAAGGATTGGAGGTACTTCAATTCCCGTACCGGCGTCCTGGTACCTGGCATCTGATTCTGCCACATCCCCATCTCAATACCCGCTAGGGAAACGTGGCAGGCAGCACTCGGGGCTGAGTGCTGCCACTGTGATAGTCCGATGGTAACTATTGCCGCATTGCCTGTGCTACCAGGTCATTGGTTGCCTGGCGTTTGATGCCCTGATAGTGGTTGATACCCTGCAACCAGTAGTCACCAGGGCGGTTGCCCCTTCCCTCAACGGGGGCGTTGCTATTAAGAAGCGTAACCACGCGCTTTTGATGCTGTGGATTGGACATTAATGTTTCCAGAAGTTCGCCAAGTTTGTGATTGCACTGGTGAATAATCTGTACGGGGGTGCCAGTTGGTACTTCTAGCTCCATAGCAGGTGCAGTAGCATTAGCTGGAGCAGGTGCCGTAACTGGGATAGTCGTCTCAACCACAGCAGGTTCATCTTGCTCTTCTGCCCCAGTCTCTTCTTCCTCTTCCTCCGGTTCTTCCTCTTCTTCTGCATCGTCCTCATCCAATTCTGCCCCCTCTTCCAGTTCTTCCTGCCCCTGTTCCGTCTCATCCAGGTCATCAACTGTTGGAGTTGCGACTACCTTATTTGCACCTGTTGATGTAGTCCGGGTAGTCCCTTGTCGTCTGGTATATGCCATCGACCGTGGCTCTATTTGCTGGTGTCATCGTTAAACCTGTTGAGCCATCTGACCGTTTGGGTGGGGCATCAGTGTGTTGATACTGAGGCGCAAGGCAATGACGACCAGGCTGATCCGCTCGACAAACTGGTGTTGCCCCAACCAGCGATGGACTTGTTGCGCTCACCGAATGCCCCACTCTTGACACCGGCGTTGACCGAGGTACTGACGGTGATTAGCCAGCACTATGGTGGGGGCATTTGTGCGTAAAAGCGTTTTGGAAGAGGCGATGCAATCCCTGGTGGAAGACCATTACCTCGACCTGAGCGACCAGGAGCGGTTTGCCATCCTGGATGACTATGCTAATCGGGCATCAATATCACTCCAGAAGCAAGCCCTGGAAGGATTGCTGCAACTGGAGACCTCTGAGGACACCTGAAAATTCCACCCCTTGCATGTCCGGCCTGGCAAAGCAACGCTGGATTCAGTGCAGCGAACTCGAAGCTTTGTTGATACTGGAGGCGGTACGTCCGCTCATTCAAATGGTTGTAGCGACCTAGATTCGTAAAGTTGACCTTGCCACACACAAGGAGTATCGTCGTGAATAAGGTCATTAAGAATTTCGTCTGAGGTTTGCGAAATAGCTCACTTCGGCAAGTAGGCTTTGTACAATAGCATCCATCTAGCTATCCATCCGGTGTGTTTGTGATTGTTTGCACCCTAAGGGATGGGTCACTTTCTTGTCGAAATTTTGTTCGGACTATTGTTAATTTATTTACCTGATGGCAATTACGAATCTGATTCGCTTTAACAACTTGCGTGGCGATATTTTTGGCGGACTCACCGCCGCAATCATTTCCTTACCCCTTGCTCTCGCTTTCGGCGTCGCTTCTGGTGCTGGGCCGATTGCCGGGTTATATGGGGCAGTGTGTGTCGGGTTCTTCGCGGCCTTATTTGGGGGAACGCCCACACTAATTTCAGAACCAACGGGCCCCATGACGGTTGTGATGACGGCGATCGTCGCCAGTCTCACTGCCAGCAATCCGGAAAACGGTTTAGCAATGGCTTTTACCGTAGTCATGCTCGCAGGGATCTTCCAAATCATCTTCGGGGTTTTCAAGCTTGGTAAGTACATTACCCTGATGCCCTATAGCGTCATTTCTGGCTTTATGTCAGGGATTGGGGTAATTTTGATCATTCTGCAAATTGCCCCCTTCCTGGGTCACGCCGCCCCTAAAGGTGGGGTACTAGGAACCGTCATGGCGATTCCCCAACTGGTTACCACCGCCCAAATGCCAGAAGTTATTTTGGGAGCATTAACGCTGGCTATCATTTTCTTGATGCCCAAGAAATTGAAGCGATTGGTGCCCCCCCAGTTGGTCGCTTTGATTGTCGGTACCATTGTTTCACTCACGATTTTTGGCAATATCGACATTCGGCGGATTGGCGATCTGGGTGAAATTCCCATGGGGTTGCCCCAGTTTCAACTCCCAACCTTTACGGCGGGGCAGTTAACCACGATGTTTGTCGATGCGGTCATGCTGGGGATGCTGGGGTGCATTGATACCCTGTTAACCGCCGTTATTGCCGATAGCTTAACCCGGACAGAACACAAGTCTGATAAGGAACTGATTGGTCAAGGAATTGGTAACATTGTATCGGGTTTTTGCGGTGGCTTACCCGGTGCGGGTGCGACGATGGGGACGGTGGTGAACATCCAAACGGGTGCCATCTCAGCCGTTTCGGGCATCGCTCGGGCTCTGATTTTACTCGTAGTGGTGCTGGGCGCTGCCCGCTATACTCAACCCATTCCCATGGCCGTGCTGGCAGGGATTGCCCTCAAGGTGGGGATTGACATTCTGGACTGGAGCTTCTTGAAGCGATCGCACAAAGTATCGGTCAAGGGTTCCTTAATCATGTACGGCGTCTTACTGCTCACCGTCTTTGTCGATCTGATTGTGGCCGTAGGCGTGGGGGTATTTATCGCCAATATCCTGACAATCGAACGATTGAGCAACCTGCAATCTCAGGAAGTCAAACTGATTTCCGATACGGATGACGATGCTCGCCTCACCAACGAAGAGAAGCAACTTTTAGATCAAGGAGCCGGCCGGGTGCTGCTGTTTTACCTGAGCGGTCCCATGATCTTTGGGTTGTCGAAGGCGATCGCCCGGGAACACAATGCCATGAAGGATGCCGATACGCTGGTGATGGATCTGAGTGATGTTCCCTTACTGGGGGTAACGGCTTCACTGGCGATCGAAAATGCAATTCGGGATGCTTACGATAAAGGTCTTCAGATTTATGTGGTCGGTGCCAGCACCAAAATTCAAAATCGCCTGGAACGTCTGGGGTTATTTGATCTGATCAAGGCTGAGCATGTTTTGGATAATCGAACCGAAGCACTAAAACAAGCGGTTAGTCAAATTGATCAAAAAAGTGTACCCGCCTAACTTATAGAGCCTATTTGACATCTTGAGGAGAGGCTGCAAGCCGCTTAATCATTAG
>CAZGDE010000282.1:7234-9750 GCA_964524315.1 uncultured bacterium | reverse complement strand
CAACAACTACGTGGCGGGGGGCAATGACTCTTGCTGACAGTTAAGCCACGCTCTGTAACGTCTTGCCGCATTTTTAACTGAAACGCTGGAGGCTCGGTTGCCAAACAACAGCTTAAAACTTCATGTCATCCGACTAGGAACACCTTTCGTAGTAGGGAAACCTCCTTGAAGTCCCTGATGCATCAGGCTAATCAAGCAATCCTGTATCAGAAAATAAATGGAATCAGAAAAAGGAAAAACCTGAGAATTTATCTATTTTTCTAACAGATTTCCTGGCAAACTTCTCCAATTAACTCAGTGGAATTGCTACATTCTTAACGTGCCCTCATGGTGCAAAAATCTTGTGGAATGACACAAATTGTTAATTTCAGCAAATTTTTTCTTCGGTTAAGGCAACTTAAAAGGTTGATACGGAAAGCCCTCGGAACAAACTTTCTCCTTAAGTCAAAAAGCACTCTGATCAGAAGGAGTGCTCTTTGGATGCATAAACGCTGTAGGGGCAGTTCGCGAACTGCCCCTACAGTGGGAATGAATATTTGAAAATTATTCCTGTACGTCAGAAACCGAAATTATTTCGCGGCTTCTGGCACACCAGTCAAACCAATTTGACAGGCGACATTGGTACCCCCTAAACCACAGTAGCCATTGGGATTTTTGGCGAGATACTGTTGGTGATAGGTTTCAGCGTAGTAAAATTCGGGTGCATCCAAAATTTCGGTGGTAATGGTACCATACCCCGCCTGACTCAAGGCTTGCTGGTAGCTATCACGGGATGCCTCTGCCAGTTGCCGTTGCTCGGTTGAGTACGTATAAATCCCAGAGCGGTATTGGGTGCCCACATCATTGCCCTGACGCATTCCCTGGGTCGGGTTATGGTTTTCCCAGAAGACCTTGAGCAGGTCAGCGTAACTAATGACATTGGGGTCAAAAACGACGAAGACCACTTCGTTATGCCCCGTCATGCCACTACAGACCTCCTGGTAGGTGGGGTTAGGAGTCAACCCCGCAGCGTAACCAACTGCCGTTGAAAAAACACCATCTTTTTGCCAAAACTTACGTTCAGCCCCCCAGAAGCAGCCCATGCCAAACATGGCTGTTTCCAGACCGCCGGGGAAAGGTGGCTTGAGGGGATGACCGTTGACAAAGTGGCGATCGGATACGGGCATAACCTGCGATCGCCCAGGTAATGCATCTTCCCGAGTTGGTAATGTCAGCTTCTTGCCAAATCCAAACAGCCCCATACGTTCTGCCTCTATGCCGTTAACTGAAACTTGAATAACCTTTACCTTTCTTCATAGTAGACCACATTTCTGGCTCCTGACCGAAGTTATCGTGTGGTTTGTATGACCAACCCGCTTGACGGCAGGTGCCTGCTCTATGGTTGACTCTAAACTAAACGACAACCCTGAGAGCCCGCCAAATTTCCTCTGAGAAAATACTCATACTGCCATTCCCGGTGACAGTGCTAGTCCAGCATGGCATTCTCCGGGTAGCATTAGTTAACATCATTAAACGTGCCACAGATTTTACTGTCTGCCAGCACTGGTACGGTGTCATCCAAATCTAGCCCTTACACTGAACACCTCTATGGACACTGCTCTAACTCAAATTGGTAATGAAATGTCTCGCCTGAGCGGTGTGCGGGCGATTATGAAGGATATTAAGGAGACATTGCGCGCGGGTGAGTTCATTAATTTGAGCGCCGGGAACCCGCTCATTCTGCCAGAGGTCGAGCAACTCTGGCGTGATTGTACCGCCGATTTGCTGGCCAGTTCGGAATTTGGGGAAGTCGTCTGCCGTTATGGTGATAGTCAGGGGTATCAGCCGCTGATCGAGGCAGTGGTGAATGACTTTAATCGGCGCTATGGGCTAAATTTGAGCGATCGCAACATTCTCATCACGCCCGGTAGCCAGAGTCTTTATTTCTATGCTGCCAATGCCTTTGGTGGGTACACCACTGATGGTCAATTGAAAAAAATTGTGCTGCCACTCAGCCCCGACTACACCGGCTATGGGGGGGTAACCCTGGTACCGGAATCACTGATTGCCTATCGACCCCGGTTGGATATTAACACTGCTACCCATCGGTTTAAGTACCGTCCTGACTTTAGCCAACTAGAAATTAACGAGAATGTCGGCTGTGTCCTGTTCTCACGCCCCTGTAACCCAACCGGGAACGTTATGACCGAAGAAGAGGTCAGAAAGATTGCTGCATTGGCAGAATCTTATAATATCCCGGTGCTGATTGATTCTGCCTACGGCCCTCCCTTCCCGGCCCTCAACTTCACAGACATGGAGCCAATCTTTGGCGGTAACATCCTGCACTGTATGAGCCTGTCGAAGGCAGGGTTACCCGGTGAGCGGATTGGGATTGCCATTGGGGATGAGCAGTTGATTCAAGTGCTGGAATGTTTCCAGACGAATATGTGCATCCATTCCCCCCGTTATGGCCAGGCGATCGCGGCGCGGGCAATTAATTCGGGTGCCCTGGCTGACATTTCTACCAATGTGATTCG
>CAZGDE010000282.1:2352-7224 GCA_964524315.1 uncultured bacterium | reverse complement strand
ACCAGAGCAAGATCAATATTGTTGAAACCATTCTTGACCAGACGATGCCCCCGGATGTGCCCTGGTATCTGCATCGCGGGGAAGGTGCCCTCTTTGCCTGGTTGTGGCTGAAGGATTTACCCATCACCGATTGGGACTTTTACCAAAAGCTGAAGCAGGTTGGTGTGATTGTGGTGCCGGGTAGTCCCTTCTTCCCTGGCTTACGTGAGGATTGGGAACATGCACACCAATGTGTGCGGATTAGCCTCACTGCCAGTGATCAGGATATTGAAACAGCCATGCCCCGGTTGGCGAAGGTTGTAGCTGAAGTTTATGCCACGATGCTGTCATCGGTTTAGGCACCCGCAGGCGAGGGACTTGGACGATCGCTCCCTTCTCCTCTGGGAAAAGGGTTGGGGATGTGGGTGGCATGATTGCTGAAACAACGGCTTTTCTGAAACGGCACTAGCATCATGACCGCCTTGAAATTAAGGGGCATTATTAAGTTCGAGCGTGAATATTGCCCCTTGCGGTGTATTGTCGGTTACGGCAATTTTGCCACCGTGGGCTTCAATGACAATCTTACAAAATGCCAGACCTAAACCGGTTTGGCTAACACCCTTCATCAGGGTGCCAACTTCATATTTTTCAAAAATTCTTTCGCGCAGCTTTTCATCGACCCCCCCGCCTAAATCTGCCACCTGTACCCTGGCACCCTGTTCATGCGGGTAGTCAATCGTCAGCGTAATCTCACTATTTTGGGGTGAGAATTTAATGGCATTGGTGAGCAAATTATCAATGGCACGTCGAAATAACGTTGGGTCGAGATTGACCGAGCGACTATGGGCTGGGGGCATGTTCGTAATTAGCTTTAAGTTTTTGCGAACAGCAATTTCATTTAAGTCGGCGATCGCCAATTCACACAGTTCACACAGGTCAACGTCCTTCCGATCAAGGACTAATTTGCTGGATTCTAACTTTGCCCGCAGTAGCAAATCATCTACCAGAAACCGCAATCTCTGACCACCTTTCAAAATCATGTCCAGGTTTTTCTGGAATTTTTCCGGCGGTAAGTCAGGATGGCTCACCAGCAACTCTGCCAGTAGCAGAATATTGGAAATCGGATTCCGCAGGTCATGGACAATCATATTGACCATATCCTCACGAAACGTGAGCAAATCCCGCAGGTTGTCATAGGATGCCTTCAGTGTCAATTGGGTCTTGACCCTGGACAGCAGGATGGGCGGGCTGATCGGTTTGGTAATATAGTCGGCGGCTCCTAACTCCAGTCCTTTCCGTTCATCCTCTATTTCAGACTTAGCGGTGAGAAAGATAACCGGGATATCCCGTGTTTCTGGGTTGGCTTTGAGCTGTTGACAGACCTCGTACCCATCAATCCCAGGCATCATAATATCAAGCAGAATCAGGTCAGGCGCAGGCGTTGATTGGGCGATCGCCACTGCCTTTTCCCCGTTGTTTGCCACCTTCACCCGATAGGTATCTTTCAGCAGGCCATTGATAAAAGCGAGATTGTCGGGCGTATCGTCTACGACCAGAATCGTCGCTTTAGGGAGCGTACCTTGAGAGGAATCCATATTTAAACCGCGTCCTCCATTCATACTCCGTGACGTTCTGGTGACCGACTTAATCCAAATATCCTTTTCTAGAAATAATTAATTTAGCCAAGCACTTCTCGCCAAACTGCAAATTTTTAATGATTTTTATCACTTTTGAGCGTGTCTCTGGCAGTTAATAACGCCATGTGGGCAGCTTCAAAGTCAAACGACTCCACCTCTGTTGCGATCGTGGTGTAATGCTGGGGAAAGGCATTTCTCAGTAAATCAGTATGATCATGCAATAGGTCAGCAGCCTCGGCATCATTGTCAGCCAGCAGCGCTGCCAGACGGTTACAAACCTCTGCCAGTTTAACCGGGTCGATTACCACTCTGGCGGCAATCGTTTCGGGTGGTAGCTTGAGTTCCAGTTGTTCGATTAACGCCATGAGCGGACGACGCACCGTTGCCAACCAGCCATCAATTTCCGCGCGGGGATGGCCGTTACGGATTGCGGTTTCGAGGGTCGTAGCGGCTGCCTGGATGGCGATCGCGCCAATATTGCCAGCCACTCCCCGCAGGGTATGGGCTAACCGTTCCGCCTGTGCCCCATCACCCGCGTCCAATGCCTGCCCAATCTGGTCAATCACGGTTTTCTGGCCCGTTGCGAATTTACGCAACATTGATAGATAGAGGGGCTGCTTGCCCAGTACCCGCCGTAAGCCTTCGGTGGTGTTTAGACCGGGAATCGCAGTCGGGATCACAGGGACATCGGCCCGGTTGGCCTGGGGCGATACTGGAGGCGTTGGTTGGTTACTCGCCGCACGTGGCTTAATCCATTGCAGTAGGGCTTGCCACAGTTCGTCGGGGTCAATGGGCTTGCCCACATGGTCGTTCATACCGGCTTGCAGGCACCGATCGCGATCGCCCTGCATCACACTGGCTGTCATCGCCACAATGGGCAAATTCCGGTAACGAGGATTGTTCCGGATCGCGATCGTGGCTTCGATGCCGTCCATCTCTGGCATCTGCATATCCATCAAAATGAGGTCGTAGTTACCTGTCTTCACCTTTTCCAGGGCAATTCAGCCATTCTCTGCCAGTTCTACCGCAAAGCCAACATCGTGTAATAATTCGATCGCCACTTCCTGATTAATTTCGTTGTCCTCGACCAGCAGGATGGTGGCACCCCGAATACTGTTGAGCCGATCGCAGACATTTGCCGCTATCTCGTAGGTAACGGTATCATCGGGCAGGAGAGCGTCCCCCAGTACCCGCACGATGCTATCAAACAGCACTGAGGCATTGATCGGTTTCACCAGCACATCGGCAATGCCAACTTCATTCGCACTTTTAAGTACTTCTTCCCGTCCATAGGCCGTCACCATTAAATGGTGGGGCGGGGCGTCTAGGGGGAGCGATCGCATTTTCCGAGCAACCTCTAATCCATCCATACCGGTCATTTGCCAGTCGAGAAAGATGATTTCAAAGGGGCGATTGCTGGCATCTGCTGCTGTGACTGCGGCCAACGCTTCAGGCCCGGAACTGACCGTATCGACCGCAAACTTCATCTGTTCCAGCAAGTCTTTGAGTACCAGGCGGGCATTTTCAATGTCATCCACAACCAACACCCGCTTACCCTCCAGGTCACTGCTGAGAATCAGACGGCGGGGAGTAACAGCGCTTTTGCCCAAACAGACCGTTGCCCAGAAGGTGCTACCTTTGCCAGATTCACTTTCAACCCCAACTTCCCCACCCATCAGTTCGGTGATGCGCTTGCAGATTGCCAGTCCCAGTCCAGTTCCACCAAACCTGCGCGTGGTGGACGTATCCCCCTGTTGGAAGCTGCGAAATAGCAAACTCAACTGTTCTTGAGACAGCCCAATACCAGTGTCTCGTACCGCAACATACAGGACAACATCCTTGTCCCGATATTCTTGCAACTGCACGATGATATCGATCTCCCCACGTTCCGTAAACTTGACCGCATTGTTGGCATAGTTAATCAGGATTTGACTGAGCCGCAAGGGATCACCAACAAAGTGTCTGGGTAAGTTCTGATCGATATTGAAGACTACTTCCAGACCTTTGGCCGCTGCTTTGTCAGTAATTTGCATGGCAACGTTTTCAAGGACTTTTTCAAGTTCAAAATCAACCTGCTCAATGGTGAGTTTGCCCGCTTCGATTTTTGAAAAGTCCAAAATATCGTTGATGATGCCTAACAGGTGTTGGCTGGAAGTCTGAATCTTTTGCAAGTAGTCGCGTTGCCGGGGGGTTAGATCCGTTTTGAGTGCCAGATGGGTCATCCCGATGACGGCGTTCATGGGTGTGCGAATTTCGTGGCTCATATTTGCCAGAAAGTCAGCTTTCAACTGCGTTGCCTTTGCCAGTTCGGCATTCGCTAATTGCAGTTGCTCATTGGCCTGCCGGACGGTTGCTTCCGCCTGCTTCTGTTCCGTAATATCGCGACAGACGCAGATTAAGGCCCCACCTTCCGTCATGGTTAGCGATAACCCTTTAGTGAAGGTGCTGCCATCTTTGCGAATGGCGATCGCCTCACCCTGCCAATAGTGTTGTTGTGTCAGGAGCGGCAATATTTCCTGGGTAAACCGCCGGTTTTCTTCTGGTAAATAGGAAAATCCCCAGCGTTGGCCCAACAGTTCCTCTGGCCGGTCATAACCCAACTGGGCGAGATAGGCCGGGTTGACGTAGGTATAGACATGATTTTCAAAAATGGCAATACCATCAACGGCCGCTTCGATCGCGCTTAACTGCCGTTGCAACGTCTTCTCGGTTTCTTTGCGGTCACTAATGTCTTTGAGGAAGCAGTAGTGACCGTTAAACCCCCCTTCCTGATCAAACGCTACCACCATCGTGACATGTTTATAAAACAGGGAACCATCTTTGCGAATTCCTCGCGCCTCTGCCTCGACTTTGCCCGTTTCCAGCATGGTCTGATAGGCCGCTTCCAGCAAAGGGATATCTTCGGCATAAACCGTTCGTTGCCATACCGAACCCACCAACTCTTCGGGGGCATAACCACAAAGACTAGCGTAAGTGCGGTTCACAACCAGATACCGTCCCTGCGGGTCTAAGCGAGAAATCCCTTCCATCGCATTTTGCAGGGCGACCGAAAGTTCCCGCACCTCAACTTCGGACTGCTTCAGTTCTGTAATGTCAGCAAAATATCCAATAATCTCAGTCGGATAGCCATCCGCATCATGGATGAGTCTAAGCTCATCTCGCATCCAGCGATAACTGCCATCTTGATGGCGGAACCGGTATTCGTGATAGTGGTGTCCCTGTTTATACAGGTTAGCCAATTCGGCGAGAACCCTGC
>CAZGDE010000282.1:0-2342 GCA_964524315.1 uncultured bacterium | reverse complement strand
GTTCATATCCTAGAAAGGTTTTAATGTTTTCGCTGATAGAAGTAACGCCGTAGTCAGCGGTTGCTTTGCAGGTATAAATGATGGCTGGACTGGAGGAAAGAAGAAATTGCAGCCGTTTCTGGAGCGATTCTGCCTGAAATTCTGCCTGTTTACGGGCAGTGATATCCGTGCAAATAGCCAGGTATTGTAATGGTTTACCTGTGTCATTGAGAAAAGGCACAATGGTTGTATCAGCCCAGTAGTAGGTGCCATCCTTGGCCCGGTTCTGAATTTCTCCCCGCCAGGGTTCTCCCCGACCAATTGTGTTCCACATTTGGGTGAAGAACACTTTGGGATGGTAGCCCGAATTCACGACACGGTGATTGCAACCAATCACTTCTTCCCGAGAGTACTTTGAGATCTTGCAGAATTTATCATTCGCATAGGTAATCACCCCTTCGGCATCAGTAACGGCCACAATGGCGGCTTCGTCCAGCGCATATTTGAAATCAGATAATTCTTTGAGGGTGTTGTGCAGTTTTGCTTCTGCCTGTTTTTGTTGGGTGATATCTTTGGCAATGCCTAAGTATCCCGTAATGTTTTCCTGGTGGTCTCGTAAGGCAGTAACCGAGAGGATCACAGGAAAACGACTGCCATCTTTGCGGATATAAGTCCACTCTTCCTCGGTACTGATACCAGCCGCCGCTTTGGCGACGAACACCTCGAACCCCGGCGCGATCGCCCGTCCCAACTCTGCAGACAGAGTAATTGCCCGTTGTTCCACCTCGGCGGGATCGTGAATAATGGCTGGAGTGACTCGACCAATGATCTCGTCCGCGTTGTACCCCAACATCTGTGCAGCCGCAGCATTGAACGTTAGCACTATCCCATCGGGGGCCGTTGAGATGATGGAATAGGCGGTACTGTTTAAAATGGCTTGCTGGAGGCTGGTCAGGTTGAGCAGTTGTTGTGTCCGTTGCGCGATCCGATCTTCCAGTTCCTCATTCAGGTGTTTCAGGGCATCCATCGCCTCCTGCCGTTCGAGTTCTGCACTCACACGAGCGGCAAAGACCCGCAACATGGAGATAGTTAACTCCGGTTGGACGAGCGGTTTACTATCAACAATATACAGACAGCCAATAGTTTTCCTTTGGGCATCGGTCAGGGCCACGCCAACATAAGCTTCAGCCTCCAGTGTTTGGAGAATTTGATTACCCGGAAACTGCGCCTGCACACCCCGTAAGCAGAGGTATTCCCCTAAGGTAATGCTGAAATAGCAGGGCGTATTGTCCAGGCAGTAGGAGATCGGATTGGCCTGAAGCTGACCATCCAGCCAGAAAGCAACCGATTCGAGCCGGTTGTCTTTCAGGGTTGCAACGGTCACACACCGCACGTTGAGAACTTCGGCAATATACTCCATCAGCTCGATAAAGAAGTTATCTCCTCCGATCGCCGCTGCCCCTTCCACTAAATTTTGAAATGCAATCTCGGCCTGTTTGCGATCGGTAATGTTGCGCACAAGGATGATTACTTCATCGTCGGTCAACGGCGCAACACGAACTTCTTCCCAATAAAGCTGATGGTTAATTTCCAGTTGTTGCTCAAACGTTTGCAAACAGCCCGTCGCTAGTGCCTGTTGAATATGGTGTAATTGCCTGCTAGCAACTGCTTCGGGCAATGTATTAAACAGAGTGGGAAGTTCAGTCCCCGGTGGCGGATGGAGGACATTTACATCGCCACCATTTAACACCTCTAATCGTTCTCCCCGACTATTCACCCGCATTAGAAGGTCAGGAATACCATCAAAAATAGCTTGCCGGGTTGCTTCACTCTGCATTAAAGCCAGTTCTGCCTGTCGTCTTTCGGCAACTTCTTGTTGGATGCGGTCATACTGTTGCCTCATCTCGACAATACGTTGCTGCACCTGTTCTTCCAGTTCCACATTCCGACGTTCCAGCAGCTCGGCATTTTCCGCCTCTAAGCGGGCATTTTTCTGTTCTAGAACTTCTACTAGCTTATAAATTTCCACTGGGTTAAGCGCTTGCAACAACGTAGTCTGGGTCACAATGCCTAATAACTCGCCGCGATCGCCCACCACCACCAGTCGGCTTAACCGTTTTTGCTGCATCTGATGCTGGGCGGCCCACAGGGACTCATTGAAATACACAGTAAAAACTGGCGTACTCATGACACTGTGGGCCTGAGTGTCTTTGAAGGACAAATTCAAGGTCTGAAACTGCACAATGTCACCTTCAGTTACCATGCCAACGGGTTTCAGTAACGTGGATTGTTGTCGATCTGAAGCGGTTACGGTTGGGGATGCAACAATCACAATGGAACTGACCCGGTGCTGTGCCATTAAC
>CAZGDE010000281.1:0-9760 GCA_964524315.1 uncultured bacterium | reverse complement strand
TTACTATCAAAACTCAATTCTGACTAAATCCGGTGAAGAACGGCTCATCGCCTGGAATAACACCATGTTGCAAGATATTGATGGCAACGTCATTGGCACAATCAGCATTGGCGAGGATATTACCGAACAGCAAAAAATTGACCGGATGAAACAGGAATTCATCTCCGTAGTCAGCCATGAGCTCCGCACCCCGCTCACCTCCATTCGCGGTTCTCTGGGATTAATCGTTGGCGGTGTGTATGACAAAAAACCCGAGAAGATGAAGGAAATGATCGCAATCGCGGCGCGCCAGAGCGATCGCTTAGTCCGACTGGTGAACGATATTCTCAACTTACGGCGTTTAGAGTCGGGACAAGCCAAATTCAATTTCCAACCATGTGCTGCCGCTGATTTAATTCAGCAATCGGTTGATGTGATGAGATCGCAAGCAGAACAGAGCCAAGTTACTCTCGACATGATGCCAACAACTGCTGAAGTTTGGGCAGATCCAGATGCGATCGTGCAAACCCTCACCAATCTTCTCAGCAACGCGATCAAATTCTCCCCTCCCAACTCTACGGTCACGATCACGGCCACTTCCGATCGCCCCACCGCCCCATCTCCTCACGACTCCATCCGCTTTTCCGTTCAGGATCAGGGGCGTGGCATTCCCGCCGATCATCTCGAAACTATCTTCGGGCAGTTTCATCAGGTGGATGCGTCTGACTCGCGTGACAAAGGTGGCACCGGGTTAGGCTTGGCAATCTGCCACAACATTATCCAGCAACACAGTGGGAGAATCTGGGTTGAAAGCGCCTTGAATCAGGGCAGCACCTTCCATTTCACACTGCCATCCACCCAACCCGCGTCGGCTAAGATTTGAGGGTAGAGGATTGATTCGGGGAGATCGGCGAGAATGTCCACAAAACGAGTGTTGGTCGTCGATGACGAAGCAGATATTCGGGCAATCATTCAAGGTTGCCTAGAGGATATTGCGGGTTGGGAGGTACTCACTGCTGCCTCTGGCGAAGCGGGTATCCAACTAGCCATCACTGAGCAACCCGATGGCATTCTTATGGACGTATCAATGCCCGGCATGAGCGGACTGGAGGCATTCCATCACCTTCAAACAGATCGCACAACGCAAAGGATTCCGGTGGTGCTTCTGACCGCCAAAGCCCTGCTAGAAGAACAAGAAATCTTTGCCACCCTGGCGATCGCGGGCGTCATTACCAAACCCTTTGACCCGATGACCCTCGTGGATCAGGTAACAGCAGTATTTGGCTGGCATACGTAAATTTTCTTGAAGTTCAAAATTAGTTCAAAATTAGTTCAAAACTTGCTTCTAGGGTGAAGGTAGCAACGGTTGGTTGGAACCGTTACTACCTTCACCCTACCCATTCCAACTGGCAGGAATGACTAATGACCCGCGCCCTTTCCGATACCGCTGTCCTGTCCTGTGCAGCAGCAACAGTTATGGCAACGAAACGAATCTTAATTATTGATGATGAAGTGGATGTCCGTGCCGTCATCCAGGGGTGCTTAGAAGACGTGGGCGGCTGGGATGTAGTGACCGCAGAATCCGCCAAAGACGGATTGGCCAAAGTGATCATGGATGCACCTGATGCTATCATGCTTGATGTGATGATGCCGGGAATCGATGGGTTGGCATTTCTCGCCATCTTGCGGAATTACGTCAAAGAAACACAGATCCCCGTGGTTCTCCTCACTGCCAAAATCAGTGTCATTGAATCGGCTGAGCTATCCGGCTTGAATGTCAAAGGCATCATTGCCAAACCCTTTGATCCGTTTTTCCTCGTTGAGCAATTTGCCAATTTTCTCAATTGGCAAGTGGAAGTTTAATTTTTCAATCCACCAGCAACTTAAGAAAACTATGGTAAGACTACATCTGGCCTCACTTCACGCAACAGAGGCAATGCGTCACTATGACTGACCCACCCACCTCCACAATCGCACCGCTCATTTTGCTCGCGGAGGATAACGCGGGTAATGTCGAGACGGTGATGGGTTACCTTACAGTTCGCGCTAAAACCACGAAAGTGCGCCGCAAAGCAATGACACCCGCTCCGGCTAACGATCAATTAGCACCAACTGCTGCGGAACCTGAGATCGCCACGCCACAAAGCTCCCCAGCACCACCCACCGCAATATGCCAAATGTTTAGTAACAGCCTAAAGTGGAAACCGTGTAGGTGTTTCCAATGGCCTTTAAACCACCGACTTCCACATTTACTTGATACGGTGTAGCGTTTGCTCTCGCTGAGCCTTGAATGCTATAAGGTCTTCCTTCTACCAATTGCAGCGTCCGATTAAACACATTATCTGCTGTGTCGTTGTTATATTTCAAAGCCATCAGAACGTTGTATTCACCCCCATTCCTTGGTACAACACGAGCAATATAGCGACGAAAACTTTGATTGCTCGGCACGGTAAAGTCCGTGCTCCAATTATCGCGAGTCACTCCTGTTCCGGGAGGAGATACTGACTTTTGCACCTGAGTTCCCCGACCATCCACAACCGGTAATGCTACACAGGACTGTGCTTTGGCTGGAAGACTGGTGAACATTGTGGCACTAATAATACTGGCAGCACCAGCCATTGCAATAGTTCCTAACCGGTTCATGACGAAATACCTCCCTGTAAATTCTGTGTACCCTCAGTGTCATTAGCTTTGGTTTAATCTACCTCTAAAGCAAGGTAGAGATTCCCTAACGGTGGTGCATCTTAAGACAGATTTGAAAGTATCTCGTATCTGTATCTGTGTTGGCTATTTTCGTAGTGCGTTACCCACCAACTTTCTGTCAAAAAACAGGCCCGATTACACCAGGACTACCAATGGTGCGAAAGGTCTTTGCGTTCAAACCATCATCCTTGTAAATGCAATCGGCGAAATTCACCCAGAGAAGGCCCTATCCAGCGTTGACAACCTGCGTCCAGTTAGCAGCATCGGTATGCACAAATCATAAATCGTAACCGGATCAAAAACTGGCTCCAGATGTAAGCCGCTGACTTGATTTCAGAGAGGCGATTGGAGTGTTTCGATCGCGGGTAGGCAACAAGCCTTGTAAAGATTTAATACAGTCTGCGATCGCTTTTCCCTTTGACACAAAATGACAAGAACTTGGACAGCGATTACTTAAAAATGGGTGAGTCTTGGGATGAACCTGCCAAGGCTATGATCATCAAGTTCTTGTTCTCCTCTGCTCTGCAAGAGAACGGGATCAAAGGCGTGTGCATTTAGAGGCTTAAAGAGCAGCAAAACAAAAACATCCGCTGAGTTCGATTCACCGGGTAATGACAGGTGCTAGGTATAGCGATGCCCGAAAGCCCTGGCTCTGGACGGCCGCTGGGCACCTCCAGTCGTTAAGCGAGTCTAACCTCCTTGGATAATGAAACTACCACCACTCCAAATTGAACCACGCTGGCCCGTTGCTCTGACGATCATGGTAGTGTTGGTCTTACTGACCGTGCTACCTGATCGGATTCGATTTGTTCCAGTTTGGGTTCCCTATATGTTCGGAATTGCCTTGCTGGTGGCGATGTCGATGGTGCCATTAACAGGAGCAAAGGCACAATGGCTAAGGTTTGAGCGCATTGTCATGCTGTTTTTTTGTGCTGTGGTTGGGGTGTCGCTCGTGATCGGATTGTTCTCCTTGATCCTGGAGATGGTGTATGCTACCAGGCAGTTGACTGGGCTTCAACTCCTTGCCTCCAGCGTAGTGGTCTGGACAGTCAATGTCATCTCTTTCTCACTGCTCTACTGGCAACTTGATCAGGGTGGACCTGAAGCCCGGGTCAACAATAGTCAGAAGCGTCCCGATTGGCGGTTCCCCCAGGCAGATAAGGCTGATGATGTCCCTGCTGATTGGCGACCTACCTTTGTAGACTATCTGTTTCTGTCCTTCACAACGGCAACCGCTTTTAGCCCCACAGATACCATCCCACTAACAACCCGCGCCAAGTTGTTATTGATGCTTGAAAGTGCTACTGCCCTCACCACAACCCTTACCCTTGCCGCCCGTGCCATCAATATTCTCGGCAGTTAGTCACGATAACCTGGTTATCGTGGGGTAATCATTATGAACGGCAACCCCACGAAACCGATTTTGACTCAAGATTCAGTCACGCTCGCTAATCCAGAATGATCGCGTTTCCCGTTGTACGAAGTTCCCAGGAAACGCCTTCTAGATGAGGCAGTTCGCGACCGTTGTCCTGGCCGATCTCATCCTCGATTAGGGCATTGAGCTTGGCATTCATCGTTGTCACAAGCTCTGTGTTCTTGCCCTGGGTCATCGCAAGATTCTGCATTTCAGCCGGATCATTTTGGAGATCGAACAGTTCAACATCGTTGTACTTGTACAGGTCTTCGATCGACTTTGGGCGATTGTGCTGTAGAGGCGAAAAATAGCGCGTGAATTTGTACCTACCATCGACAATAGTCCTTAAACTGCCACGCTTTGTCAGGTTCGGCTTGCCCCCACCCTTGAGGGCCTCCGAAAACTTCATTCCTCCCTGCATGAGCTTCACTGAATTTGCTAACGGATCACTATCGACCATTACAAGGCCGCTGTATGTAAACAACGCTCCGTCGCGGAGGTCATTGATCTTTGCTGTAGACGGGTTTGCAAGCAGTTTTGTCATATCCTTACCAGGTAGCTTGCGACCAGCGAATTCGGCAACCTGATCGGCACTGGCACCCGCCATTGAGAGAAACGTTGGCGCAATATCCATATGGCTGGTCAGAGCTTCACAGTTCTGACCACCTGTTACGTCCGGATGCACAATCAGCAATGGTAGGTGGATGCACTCTTCATAGGGCGTTGGGCCTTTGCCGCGCATGCCGCCGTGCGCACCGCCCATTTCGCCATGATCCGATGTAAAGACGATAATCGTGCGATCGCTTAGTTTCAGATCATCCAGTTCCTTGAGGATAGACAGGATCTGTAGATCGACCCCACGAATACTGTTCAGGTAGAAGTTATTAAGCCGCAGCCACCGCTCGGCATCGGGACGAATCTGACCGAGGTAGTAATCCCAAGCTTTCACATATTCGAGATGGGTGCCCGGACGTCCGGGCTCGGTGAGGGACTGGTGCAGGCTTACTGGCACCTCGATATCCCATTCCTTCTTATAGAATTCATGCTCAGGGGCACGAACGGCCTTTGACATCAGGCACCCGTTATCCTGGGAGTTCTCGCCCGGTGCATCCGTGTTGAAATACATCACGTCGTGCGGATTAACGAGGCTCACAGTCAGCGCCCACGGATTGCCATCGTCATTTAGAAGACGACCACGCCTCCGCAGCCAGGTAACGGCACTTTGGGCGATCAGTCCGTCGAATTCATACCCGCCCAGTTGGTGTCCAACAAGGTCGCCCGGTGAGTTGTAGTCGGCAAATCCATACTTTTCCATCTCAGGAGTCAATAAGCGCGTAGGCTCTTCCTGATCAAACGAACGGGTTAGATGCCATTTGCCCTTGTATGCGGTGTAGTAGCCAGCTTTCCTGAGCATATGCCCGATCGTCGGAATGTCGGTTGACAGATCTGTAACCCATGGGAGATCCAGGTTCTCATACATGCCATTGTCGGCTGTTTGCAACCCGGTCATGAGCACAGACCGGGAGGATGTGCACTGTGTAGCGGGGCAATAGTGTTTGTGGAAGTTCACGCCTGCTTCTTGTAGCCTTTCGATGCCGGGAAGCGAAAAACCAGTCGGCCATTTCTTGAAGTAGGCTTGTTGGTCAGTGAAAATGAACAGGATATTTAAGTGCTTCATATTTATCTGAATCCATCTTCTCCAAATGTTCTGGTACATTCCCTCTCGGAACTGATTGGCTTCACGGAGCCTAAGTTAAGGCTGTTTATAAAGCCACTTCAGGTAGTGTCCCTTCATATTGAAAGGGCTTAGCCTTGCTCATAAAAACACTGCTCCCCAGTAAATCCTATGTCGCAGGTCAATAATGATAGTGCTGGTTGACTCAGCCCATCTTTGCCCTAAGAACTTGCATACTCGAAGGGTGAGAAACTCCTAAACCGCACTAAAAAATTCAATCTGGATAATACGAAATGCTAAGAAAGCAGTTCCTATAAAATACAGATCGGGTTATTCCCAATTTTGACTAAAGGAACCACAACTTTCTTGTCATTTCGTGTCACAGAAAATCGCATATCAACATTGTGAGGATGGCTACCTGGTTTCGGATAAGGGATGAAGCCTCCCCCAACTTTCAATGGGGTATTAAACTGTAATCGATCATAAGTGAAGATATTGTTGAGCATAGTCCTTGGGAGGAACACCAGCCCACCGCTTAAAGGCTCGTGTAAAGTTAGCAGGATCGGTGTAACCGATTTCAATGGCAATATCAGCAACTTTGTAAAAAGGATTGCTCAGGAGTTGGATGGAGCGTTCAAAGCGAACCTGGTCAATTAACTGAGAATAGGTCATATTAACGTAACTGAGCTGCCGTTGCAGACTCCGAACACTAGTTCCCAGGATCTCAGCCGTCAGGTGAATATTAGGATAGCCTTGCTTTAATTGAACTGCGATCGTCTGCTTCAAGGAAGTTGGGAAATCCAGGCCAGGAGCAAGTGTAAAGAGAATGTCATAATCGTTGGTCCAATAAGCCGTTCTAGAGGATTCCCGACTAAAGGTGGTTAAGGGTGCATGAAGGAAGGTTGCGGGAAAGGCGATCGCAGTTTGGTCTTGATTAAACCAGACTTTTGCTTCTGCAAACAATTCGATCTGATTGAAATGCGTCGGTGGAGGTGCAGCCAGGCGGATTTCTGTTGGCTTCCACTCAGAACCAGCACCCAATCGAACCACATGAATCAGGAGCATCAGGGAGTAAAAAACAGCTTGGGGGTACGCTTTTTCCCAGTCATGGATAAATCGACGGCACAACCAGACTTTCTCACCCTGTTGAACTAACCAGACCTGATCTCCAGAGTTATAGCGTTGCACTAATCGAGTTAACGTATGGATCGCTCCATAGAGGGTCATGGAGTGACATAATAATCGACCAAATGCTCCTAAATTAGCAATTTGGGTCTGTTGTCCGGCAAGTAGACCAAAATGTTCAATCCCCTCAGTTCCAGCGATCGTCTCAGTCAGTTTCAGTATCTGTTTGAGGGGAATCAAAACCTCCGGGTCATGCAGGATAGAAGGCGGCAACTTTGCTGCCAAAAGCCGTTCCTCAATGGGCAAATTGAGTTGCCGAAGCAATGAAACAATCCCATGAATCACATTCGCCCGAACCAAGGGAATGTAGGTCATGACAGTTTTGAAATCGAGTTTATAGCTTCATTGCACCAAACCTTTCTTTCACTTTCTTGTCATTTGATGCCATTGACTGATAAAGACGTTATCCTTGCAAATGCAATTGCCGAAATTGGCGAGGTGAAACGCCTGTCCATCGTTTGAAAGCTCGCGTAAAATTGGCTGCATCCGCATAGCCTAAGTCAAAAGCAATATCAATCAACTGATGGGACGGATCTTTCAGGAGATCGATCGCTTTTTCAAATCTGACCCGCTCTACAAAGTTTGAATAGATCAGACCGCTTTCTTCTAACCGGCGCTGAAAGGTGCGAATGCTCATCCCTGTAGCTTCTGCTGCAATTGCGAGATTGGGGTTCATATCTGGCAGCAGAACAAGAATGAGCTGGCGCAGAGAATTTTGAAAATCAGTGGCAGGGGCTGTTAACATCAGCTCTGCTTCCGTGCTGTTGGTGCGGTAAATAGCTTGCGGATGGGTGATTGGTTTACTGAATAAGGCTTTCGGAATGCGAATGGCGTTATTTGGTTGGTTGAAGTGAATGGTTATGTTCGGTAAGCAATCTAGTTCTTTGCAGACTTTTGCTTTCCTGCCTTGAAAATGAATTTCATCCGGTTGCCAGCCTGCATCAGCAATCAGGCAAAAAATATCTAAATAAGTTGAAAGTGCAAAGCAGTCCGCGTGAAATCTAGGAATATGGCCAGGAGTGATGAACTCGTGATTCAACCAGTAATAATCTCCATCGTCCGATAGCCAAACCTTTACACCTGTAACTAAAGTGTCATGCAACTGAAACAGTTTGCCCAGTAAGTCATTCAGTGTCAGCGACTGGCAAACTAATTTACCGAAATTCCCCAAATCATAGAATTTAGTCTGTTGACCAACGATTAAACCTAAACAGTCAATTCCTTCGGAACGGGCAGCCATCTCTCCAAAGGTCATGCACTGGGTTAACGGCAGTAAGCCCTCAGGGTTATTTAAAGCACTGATGGGTAGGTTAGCCTGAGCGAGATACTTCTCAGAGGGAGCTCCGATCCGGTCTAAAAAACTGACAAATCTTAAAATAACATTTACCCGAACCATTGGAACTGAGTTCATAGCATGATCACCAAGAGTGTGCGAAGGATGCAATTGCCCTGATCACACAATCAACTCCTAAAAATATTGCCAAAAAAGAGACTATACGATCCTTATGTGGGATGTACAATCTTGAGTCTGTTTAATTTTCCTTACGAACATAAAATCTTTTACTGGCACCATTTAACAAGGAAAACACATGATTCTTAACGGGAGCCAGCAAGAGCGTAGGGGCATTCCATTTGTGCTGGATGAGATGTTAACTCTTATTAATTGGCGTGAAATGACAAGAGATTAAATAAGACTTCCTCTCCTCCGCCTTTAGGAGCATGAACTTGAAAACCTCTGTAATTTAATTGGCGTGAAATGACAAGAACTTAGTTGGTGCTTACTCAACAATCAATTGTGTTTATTGATTACAGCTTAATGTCTTGGCATAAATCTCTTGGTGCTCTATACAACGGGATGTTTTTTCCGCTTGTAACCGAGATAAGTTCATTAGGTATTGTCTGGTTTCTTTGATTAAGTTGAATTCAATTTATTTAATATGCCAGACGATTTCCATTAGTCTTGTATCCTCATTGCTTCAGCTTAAAGCTGACAGCGTAAAAACTGTTGGGAAGTGCATCGACTCAAGGACTTTTTGGAATGTTGGCGCACTGAGTTTTAATTAGACGAATCATCATGGTAGATATCCTGACACTATTTACAGACGGTATTGTGGCGCGGTTAGATGGTCCTTTACACTTTCGGTTTATCATTCAACCGACGATCGCAACGGTATTTGCCTTTCGAGATGGGTTAAGTGATGCCCGTAAAGGGCAATCGCCCTATGGTTGGTCGTTATTTAACGATCAAAAGCATCGAAAGTTTTTGATCCAGAGTGGCTGGAAAGGGATTTCCAAAGTATTCTTGATGGCCATGACTCTGGATGTGGTTTATCAACTAATCGCTTTAAAAACGATCAAACCACTGGCGGCTTTGATAGCGGCTTGTATCCTAGCCCTCCTTCCCTATGCTTTGCTACGTGGCTTAGTTAACCGTTTCCTGGGGCATCGAGTCCGGCGAGAAGGGCATTAGTAGTGTCGTTGAATCTTTGATATCCCCAAACTTATTAATTGGCAGACATTGAGGAATTCTAATAATGCATAAATGGATGATTGCAACTCTGAGTCTCGTCTGGAGTTTGGGGCTAGCCACAGTTGCTCAGGCGGAAACAGTACTGGAAAAAGTAGGACGGACAGGGGTGCTGACCGTTGGTACAAGATTAGATCTCGTACCTTATTCCTATTTTAACGACAAGCAGGAATGGGTAGGGTTTTCAGTTGACATCCTGAATCTGGTGAAAGCTGAAGTAGAGAAGCAGGTTGGTAGACCTGTAACCATTCAAGTGATCGAGCAAAAGGGCTTCGGG
>CAZGDE010000280.1:1635-9877 GCA_964524315.1 uncultured bacterium | reverse complement strand
CGCCCGCACCTCGCGCCGTTTACCGACAGTAACCAACCAATCGAAATCGCGATCGCTTAACTGAGCCAGAATATACAACGCTCTTTTCATACAGCAACTCCTATATCCTGCAATTACGGGACGAGACCTAAAACGCTGATCTTAGCCACGTATGACTTGACTAAAGAGAATTTGATGGAAATGTTACAAAAGAGTGGCGTTCGGGCAGCCAACCGCCGCAATGAGGCAGCACGAAACCGATTCAGACAAAATCCACGTCTTAGCCAGAGGGAGATGAACCAAGAAGCCACCGCGCATTCATTCCAGTCGCAACGGTTCGATCCACCCCACGTCGCCCCCCTACTCCGAATAATCGTTTCCCGATCCGTACCTGACCGCTTCTAGCCAGCGACGGGCGTAATACTGCGACACAGGTGGCAACCCTTCACAACGGGGAGCCAAGATGCGCTCTAGACTAGCCAACCCGGTGTAAATTGCCAGATTGGTGTAGTGAAACGACCATTCTAACAAAGTTGAGAAACCAACCTGGGGTAATACTTTCAACACCATAACGGGATGGGACAGGGCCGTGCGGAACAAGGTTTGAAATAAGGCCGGAAACTGCACCACATCCTGTAAAAACGGTTTGAGTACGGGATCACCCAGCTTCGCCCTTTCGGCAAATACACCCACCAGTAACTCATTGATCTGATTGGCCTCAACCATCTGGTTCACACCAACACTCATGGCCCGTTGAAACAGCCAGGTCACGGCCAGATTAGGCTGGTAGGGCTGTAACAGTGCCAGAGCGCGGCGATCGCACACATCCGTCCTTAACGCTGCTCCAATCCCCTCGCTGAGCCGTTCCAAATGGCGTACCATTGCCCCGAACCCACCAAAACTCAGGGGAGATTGGGCCCCACTACTGTCTCCCACGGGCAAAATCCGGTGCCACGGTAGCTGTAACGGACTTTGCCGGTAGCAGGGAAAGAAGCCAAACAGCGCCCGTTTGAACTGCAATTGATCAAGCGTCACAGATTGATAGTCCGGTAACAGCCGCAAATACTCCTCAAACAAAGCTTCCAGGCTGGGGCGTTCCGGCTGGGCATCCACATAGGTAAAGAGGTAGGTGGTTCGGCCATCCCTGGCCGGAAACGCCTCCCAAAAGTACTGACACTGATTTTGTAAGGGGGTGAACGATGCGATCAAATCCCCCGTTTGATTGGCAGGAAAACCTGTGGCACAACTACCAACCACCAGACAAACCGCATCCGGTGATTGCGCCTGGCGTGCCTGCTGCACGATGGGAGAAAAATGCCCCATCGCATCCAGCACCAACCGCGACCGGAGTTCCTGCCCCCCGGCCCGCACCACGACCCCATCAGGATGGATTGTTACAGACTCACCGGGGGTTTGTTCAAATAATGTGCCACCTTTAGCCAAAAACCGTTGTTTCAACGTTTCGAGGAGAAACACCGGGTCAACCCCAATATTCAACACATCCCTGACCCAGATATCAGAACCACCGAGAAAGCTGACTCGCGCTGGATTGTACTCAGTGGCGATCGCCGTCGCCAGTTCGGCCTCAGTCAACAACCCCAACCGCACGAATACCTGTAACTCCTGCCGTGAAATATTCCATTCCTGGTCACGGCCACGCAGCATCCCCCGTTCTACCAGCGCGACCCGCCAACCCTGTTGGGTCAATGCGGCTCCCAGCAAAATTCCCAATGTGCCCCCACAAATAACCACATCCCAGTCCGGCGCGATCGGCTGGTCATGTTCCTGAACAACCTGGGGGATGGGTAAGGTGCGCTGGCGGAGTGCCGTCCAGAGGGTATCCGCCCGCCGTAAGCCCTCCAGACTACCGGGGACTTGGGTAAGAATCGTTTCGGTCAAGGTCATCACAATTAGCTACGAAATAATCGGCTGTACTGGGTTTCATGGGCCATGCTTGCCAATGCTAACCCCCAGCCACAGGTACTTAAGTCGGCATCTGTTAGGGTTAGAACTTCATCGCTTACCTGGCTAAAGGACATCGTCAGATTGAGCAACAATCGCTGTCCAGCAGTTTGCCCCAACGGAATGAGTTTAATGCCAGCATTGATCAGGTTCGTGGCCCAACTTTGCAGATAACCCAGTACCGCCGATCGCTCGTCAATTTGCCAGGATGCTGCCACCAGACCAAAGGCGATCGCAAAATTACACCCATCCGTCTGTAGTTCTGCCAACCAGAAAGGTACCTGATCAGGGTGTAGATCCTGCCAGAGACGGAGGAGCGATCGCCCCATCTGCCAGCTTTGCAACCGTAACTCCTCCGTCTCGCGGGTAGCGGACAACCACCGATTCCACAACAAGACACACTCTCCGTCGCCTACCCCCATTGCCCGGTAGGCCCGCACCATGACCGAGGCTTCTAACCGCACCGCCCCATACTGAAGCTCCTGCCCTAACCAGTGTGCCAGTGACTCCGGCCCATTCACCTGCTGGCGATCAACCAGCCATTCCAACCCCTCCGAATAACTGTAGGCACCCACCGGCAATGCCGGACTCGCTAACTGCAATAATCGCAGTAAAGGTTGGGTATCCAACGGGCGATGGTTCATAGTCTCCAGGTCACCTGTCATGGTTGACACTCACTCCCAACAGCAAAACAACTGTTCCTCCGCCATCGGCCATTCAGCCTCGGCCTTTTTCCAGGATGTACCCGGCATCTACCAGTTCCTTTGGCTCAACCACACGCCAGCCCAGTTTTTCCAGGTTACGCCGCTGACCACAAATGACTGTATTACAGGACGGACAAAAGATAACAATACTACCAACATCAACCGAGCGGATAAAACAATCGGTCAGGGAATCGTTATGGCGATCGCACACCACCCGTTGTCCAACTTTCCAGACTGTCATAGTTATCACTCCCGAACTAACTATCTTAAAAGTACGTCAGATAGCCCGTTCTGAACTTCGCGCACCTGTATCAGCCAAATGGACGAACTTGACTCACCCAGGTAGATGAAACAGTCAGGCGAAAGGTACTATCCAACCCACCTGTTTTTAGAAACTTTTTTTCGAGAGCAGTTTACAAACCCCATATTCTATGTGCTATTCTTGTTAAGCACATCGGGGCGTAGCGCAGCTTGGTAGCGCACTACTTTGGGGTAGTAGGGGTCGTGGGTTCAAATCCCGCCGCTCCGATTGTAGGGAGCCTGCTCATAGAGCAGGCTTTTCGCGTTTTAATGTGGCTGATGACTTTTCAAAGGTAGCCCAGCAGTACCCAGTAACCCGCGTGAGGATTACCTCGCCAAGATTGTGAGGCTTTTTTAACTGTGGTGAGATCGTGAGCTAGCAACCGGAATTTCTGTCCTGTTGCTTCCCCTTGTGGGAGCGATCTCCCTGGTAGTAACAGTGGTTTAGACCTCGGAAGTTTGGCAAACCTCCGAGGTCTTCGTTTCCTAAACCTACTTACAAAATCAGGCTCGATCGCCACTCATTTTTTCCACCAAGTCTGCCATCGCTTCGGGGCGCATACCGCTAAGGCGCTTTTTGGCAGGCATGAGCATGATATTAGGTGCCATTGAGCATTTACCGAGACAACCTGTTTCTTCGATGGTGACATGGTTCAGGTTGCGATCGCTCAAAAGTCGT
Organism: uncultured bacterium; assembly: GCA_964524315.1. Classification (GTDB taxonomy): domain Bacteria; phylum Cyanobacteriota; class Cyanobacteriia; order Leptolyngbyales; family Leptolyngbyaceae; genus CAZGDE01. The sequence goes on along the minus strand of CAZGDE010000280.1, from coordinate 6,253 downwards.
TTGATTAAACGATGCTGCTGTTTGCCACCTCGCTTTTGACAACCGGATTTAGCACAAACTAATAGTTTTAATTTTGGTTGAGTCTTTTTCGTTGGCACTGATGATGAACCAACCGTTAATGTTGTTTCTACCCACTCAACACAATAGGCTTTGAGTTTGCATTCTCCCGTTTGGCGATCGCATTTACTTTCACCGCAGACACGAATGGTATCGAGGGGACGAATGGGCGATCGTTCCAACGTTTGATACAAAGAAGCCCGTGCCTGTTTGGTCAGTTTAATTTGCAATTCGTTGTCATTCACTGACATACGTAAGTGTTTGACTTTACCGTTATCAACCACAAAGGCAACAAATTGCCCTTCCAGATTAAATTCCGTCACAGAAGCAGGAGAAATGCTGTTCATAGGACAACGGGAAACGAGAGAGGTATATGGAGAAGTAACTTAGAATCTCTAGAATTCGGAGTTTTGGTAGAGATACTTAGCGACATCCCAGTATTCAACCAAAAACTCCAAGTTCTGTACCAGCATTCTAAACTTGAAACTTCTAAGGGCGTAGCATTCGGTCAGACAATTATGGTGAATGCCATGATCGTTGCCCAAATGCTACGCCCCTACAGCGTAAAATGCTTTCTCGAAAATGCTTGAGAATCAATTAATTAAACTAATTGCCAATTCTAAGCTAATCGCTTGGCTTCAACGGTTTGGGGTAATTTGGTAGGTGCTTCTGCTGCCGAGATAAATAGTTCCCAGCCATTTGCCAGTGTGTAAACTTTGCCATCGTCATTGGATGTTTGGCTGACGACTTCTTCTTCTAAATCCTTTTTGGCAACATAGACGACGAGATGACCAGCAGCATTATTACGTAACATTACTTTCATGAAACAATCTCCGGGATAGGGATGGGCAGTAAACTTACAGTGAGGTAGAATTTAAGCCGTAACACTTTCGACGGCTACCTCTTCATCGTCATCGATGTAATCTAACGACACCAATTCTTTTTTCCGGCAACCAACGACATAACCCGTCGTCATGAAATGCACTGCGTAGATATAGGACGTTTGCAGGAAGGTGCCAATACTGACGACGTAGCCAACATCGCCTTTCTTCGCGAGAGTTGCCCCGATATCCTTGCCGGGAAAGGTGCCATCGTTCCGAATCAATTTTTTTGATTGGACTTTTTCACCAATTTCAAACGCGGGTGGAAAATCAATCTCAATTTCATCAGATTGCATGAATCCTCCTTACTGGCACTAGACTTAGCACTTCCTCAGTCGTCAAACTCCGTTTCATTTCTACCGATCGCCGTCTCACCGCCACCAATAAGTCGTCGATGGCATCACTCGCTAACGTAATGCCCTGTTGTTGCAACAGACTGACCAACAGGTTGCGTCCGGTATGTTTGCCAGCAACTAACCGGCGTTGCAAACCCACTTCTTCGGGAGAAAAAGGTTCGTAGGTATTAGGATCTTTCAACACTCCGGCAGCGTGAATGCCAGCTTCATGGGCAAAGGCATTGTCACCCACGATCGCCTTCCAGGGCGGTACGCCGCACCCGGAGGCGCGGGCGACCAGTCGCGATACCTCGAAAAAACGTTGCGTCTGGATGCCAACTTTGACACCGTAGATTTGCTTGAGGGCCATGACTACTTCTTCCAGTGCCGCATTACCCGCCCGTTCACCCAGGCCATTCACCGTCGTATTAACGGACATTGCTCCGGCTTTAATGCCTGCCAGGGCGTTGGCAGTTGCCAGTCCCAAATCATTATGGGTGTGCATTTCAACTGGAATGGACAGCGCCGACACCAATTTGCTGACTTTCTCATAGGTAGTGAACGGATCAAGAATGCCAACCGTATCGCAGAAGCGGAAGCGGGATGCACCCCACTCCTGAGCCGCCAGCACGACATCGTGCAGAAAGGTTTCATTAGCTCTGGATGAGTCCTCACCGCCAACAGAGACATACAAACCCTGATCAACAGCAAACCGGAGTGTATCCCGTAACTGGTCGAGCATTGCCCGCCACTGTCCCTGAAACTTCACGCCAATCTGAATGTCCGACACGGGAATGGAGACATGAACGCGTTGCAGACCACAGGCAAGCGAAGCACTGACATCGGCAATTTTTGCCCGGTTCCAGCCCAACAATTTTGTTTTTAAGCCCAAGTCATTAATGATGGCGATCGCCCGTTGTTCCTCTTCGCCCATCGCGGGAATGCCCACTTCCAACTCATGTACGCCCATGGCATCCAGGAGTTGAGCGATCGCGATTTTTTCTTCTAAGGTAAAGGCAACACCGGCTGCCTGTTCACCATCACGGAGAGTTGTATCGTTGATTTGAATACTGTTCATAGCTATCCTTACCTGCACTACCTCAACCAATACCCCCTCTCTTTTAGGAAAGACGTTGCGTGTAATGTCTTGCAAAAGCACGCAACGTCTTGAAAAAGAACGCAATGATCGTCAACGTTGTCCAGGAGTGGGGAGGAGTAAGAGGGGAATGACCATTCCTCCTACTCCCAATCGTTTTAGCGAATCAGGTCATAGGAAATGTCCGTCTTCGCGGGGACGATTGTGTTCCGATCCAGTTCATCCAGAATGGTGTTCACAATCCAGTTGAGCAGGTTAATCGTGCCGGTGTAGCCGTAGGTGGCATAGCGGTGCAGGTGGTGGCGATCGAAGATGGGGTAGCCAATCCGCACGATGGGGGTATGGGTGTCACGCCAGAGGTACTTACCGTAGGAGTTACCGATGAAGAAGTCAACGGGTTCCGTGAACAGTAAGGAGCGCATGTGCCACAGGTCTTTACCACCGTAGATGGTTGCGCCAGCACCAAACGGGCTGGAATCAAGCAGTGCCCGCAGTTCGGCTTCAAAGACATCGTTGCTGTTGGTGACAACGATGTGAACTGGTTCAGCACCCACTTCTAACAGGAATTGCACCAAGCCAATCACCAGGTCGGGATCGCCGTACATGGAGACGCGCTTACCGTGTAACCATGCCTGCGAGTCGGTGAGGGCATCAACGGCACGTCCCCGCTCTTCTTCCAGTTCCTTCGGAATGGGCTTACCTGTCAGAGCCGACAGCTTCATCAGGAACTCGTCTGTACCACGGATACCAACGGGACGAGCCACGTAGGTCTTCTGACCAGATGATTCTAACCATTCACGGGTCTTGGTGGTGGAGTATGCCTGGAAGGCGATCGTAGCTTCGGCATTGATGGAATCAGCAGCGACATCCAACGGCGTACCACCGGGATACATGTTGTACTCACCCGTGTTGGGGGAATCCAGATATTCCGAGTTGTCAGCCAGGAGGGTATAGTCCACACCCATGACATTCGCAATCCGCTTGATTTCGCGCAGGTTGCCAATGTAGGTTTCAAAACCAGGGATGAAGTTGATCTTGCCGTTGGTGGTCTCGGCTTTCTTGTCCTTGGTCAGGTTGGTCAGGATGCCCTTCATCATGTTGTCGTAGCCCGTGATGTGAGAGCCGACAAAGCTAGGAGTGTGGGCATAGGGAACCGGGAACTCCTGGGGTACGGAACCGGCGGTTTTGGCGTTGGTGATAAACGCTTGCAGGTCATCCCCAATTACCTCTGCCATGCAGGTAGTGCAGATGGCAATCATCTTGGGCTTATAGAGGTTGTAGGAGGTTGCCAGACCATCGATCAGGTTGTTCTGACCGCCAAACACTGCCGCATCTTCAGTCATGGAAGAGGAAACAGCCGAGAACGGTTCTTTGAAGTGGCGGGTGAAGTGAGAGCGGAAGTATGCCACACAACCTTGAGAACCATGCACGAAGGGTAGCGTTGCTTCAAACCCGACGGCTGCCAGAATTGCGCCTAAGGGTTGGCAAGCTTTGGCGGGGTTAACGGTTAGTGCTTCGCGGGCAAAGTTCTTTTCCCGGTATTCCCAGGTCTTTGTCCAGTCGGCAATGCGCTGCACTTCTTCGGGGTCATGTCCACCTTCAAACTCTTTCTTGGCAGCAAAGAGTTCTTGATACTCGTCCTGGTGAAATAGTTCGGCGTGATCCTTAATTCTGTTTACGTCATTCTGAGCCATTGTTGTTCTCCGAGTTGATGAGAGTAGGGGAGTGGGAAGGGAGGGTGGGAGGGTAGGAGGGTGGGAGGGTAGAGTAAATCAACAGACTTGATTCCCGTTCTCTCACCCTCTCGTCGCCTCACTCTCTCGTCATCGCAATTGCCTTACTTATTCCAGGGCGCACCAATCAAGCTCCAGGTAGGGCTGTTGAGTGCCAGATCCATGTCACGGGCGAAGATCGCAAAACCGTCATAACCGTGGTAAGGACCGGAGTAATCCCAGGAGTGCATCTGGCGGAAGGGCAGTGCCATTTTCTGGAATACGTACTTCTCCTTAATCCCGGAGGCAACCAAGTCAGGCTTCAGAGCTTTGATGAACTCTTCAAATTCAAAGGCGGAAACGTCGTCGTAGATCAGGGTGCCATCTTCTACGTAGTGGGTGGTACGCTTGTAGTCGTCGTTGTGACCGAACTCATATCCTGTACCAATCAAGCGCATACCCAGGTCATAGAACGCCGGGACAACGTGGCGAGGACGCAGACCACCGACCATGAGCGCAACCGTCTTACCTTCCAGG
>CAZGDE010000280.1:0-1625 GCA_964524315.1 uncultured bacterium | reverse complement strand
GGCGGGAGCGATACTTGGCGATTACCGCATCGGTTTGAGCCTGATACTTGGCAATCACTTCTTCTGCTTTTGCCTGGATCGTTTCATCAAACTTCGATGCGATTTCCCGCAACGATTCCGCAATCTTGGTCGGTCCAAAGAAGTTGTATTCCAACCAGGGAATACCATAGGCTTCTTCCATGTGACGGCTGATGTAGTTCATCGAGCGGTAGCAGTGAACCAGGTTCAGCTTCACGGAAGGCGTGTTGATCATTTCGTGCAACGTGCCATCACCTGACCACTGGGCAACCACACGCAAGCCGATTTCTTCTAACAGAATGCGGCTCGACCAGGCATCTCCACCGATGTTGTAGTCACCGATGATGGCGACATCGTAGGGCGTACCTTCAGGGGTGTTACCGGCTTTCTTCGCTTTGTCGTATTGGGGGAAAACCCAGTCACGCACTGCGTCGTTAGCAATGTGGTGCCCGAGGGATTGGGACACACCCCGGAACCCTTCGCAACGGACGGGAACAACGGTTTTACCGATTTCCTTCGCGGACTTCTTCGCTACTGCTTCGATGTCATCACCAATCAGACCAATGGGGCACTCAGATTGAATCGAAACACCCCGATTGAGTGGGAACAGTTCTTCCAACTCGGTGATCAGTTTAGCGAGTTTTTTATCACCACCAAAGACGATGTCCCGTTCTTGGAAGTCGGAGGTGAATTGCATCGTACCGAAGGTGTCAATTCCCGTGGTGCCGATGTAATAGTTACGGCGACCCGACCAGGAATAATAACCACAACCAACGGGACCATGACTGATGTGGATCATGTCCTTAATCGGTCCCCAGACTACACCCTTCGATCCGGCGTAGGCACAGCCACGGGTGGTCATGGAACCAGGAACGGACTTAATGTTGGACTTAACGCCGCAGTCAGATTTCCCTTCCTGGTAAACGTTCAGGTGCTTTTCCCGCTTTTTCTTCGCTTTATCGGGATAGACCTCAAGAACTTCTTGAATAAGCGCCTTCTTGTCAACGTCGGGAGTTGCTGCCGCAGCAGTACCTTGCTCTAATGTTGCGGATTCGGGAGGTGTCATGTTGTGCCTCTCTGAGTGAGTAGGGGAGATGGAGAGAGTAAAGAATTCGGAGTTGATCTGTAGGATGGGAATCACCCACCCTACACATCGTTAGACGGCTACTAAACGGCGGCAGGAGCTTTCGTGCCTTGTTGAATTGCCTTCTGGTACTCTTCTTCGCCACCCAGGATGCCGAACTCGACTAGCAGATCTTCCAGTTCGTCCATGGAGATGGGGGTTGGAATGGCAAGATTCTTGTTGTCGATGATCTTCTTAGCCAGGACGCGATACTCTTCAGCCTGTTGGCTATCGGGAGCGTACTCAATTACCGTCATCCGGCGCAGTTCTGCGTGCTGAACGATGTTGTCGCGAGGAACGAAGTGAAGCAACTGAGTATTCAGGCGCTTCGCCAGGGTTTCGATCAGTTCTAGTTCCCGATCAACCTTTCTGGAGTTACAAATCAAGCCACCCAGACGGACACCGCCAGAGTGAGCATACTTCAGAACGCCTCGGGCAATGTTGTTAGCGGCATACATGGCCATCATTTCACCAGAGGTGACGA
>CAZGDE010000279.1:0-9884 GCA_964524315.1 uncultured bacterium | reverse complement strand
TTATTAAACTGGTTTGTTCATGGAAACCCAGTCCCGTAAAGCTGACCATCTGCGGATTTGTTTGGATGAGAATGTCCAGTTTCAACAAACGACAAGTGGGTTGGATGATTACTGCTTGCAGCACTGCTGTTTGCCGGAGTTGGATGTCAGTGACATTAATCTGACAACCCGTTTCCTGGGAAAACCCCTGGGTGCGCCCCTACTAATTTCCTCCATGACGGGTGGCACCGAACTTGCCAAAACCATTAATCAACGACTGGCAACCGTTGCTCAACATTACAGGTTGGCGATGGGGGTCGGTTCGCAACGGGTGGTGGTAGAAGATCCCACGTTGGAAGATACATTTGCGGTGCGATCGCTGGCCCCTGACATTCCACTCTTCGCGAACCTGGGAGCAGTGCAACTGAACTACCACTATGGCCTGGACGAATGCCAACGCCTGGTCGATTTATTGGCAGCCGATGCGCTGATTCTGCATTTAAACCCGCTCCAGGAGTGTGTGCAGACCAACGGGGATCGCAACTTTCGTGGTTTGCTGGAAAAAATTGCACGCCTGTGTGACAAGTTGCCGATCCCGGTGATTGCCAAAGAAGTGGGTAATGGCATTTCCGGTAATATGGCAGAAAAGTTGATTGCGGCTGGGGTCGCCGCGATTGACGTGGCGGGTGCAGGTGGCACTTCCTGGGCCAGAGTCGAAGGAGAACGGGCGAAGGATGCACGGCAACGCCGCCTCGGCCAAACCTTTGCCGATTGGGGACTGCCTACGGCAGTATGTGTTACGTCCGTTCGAGCGATCGCCCCTACGATTCCCCTGATTGCCTCCGGTGGTTTGCGTAATGGGTTGGATGTGGCTAAGGCGATCGCTCTCGGTGCGGATCTGGCAGGCATGGCATTACCCTTTCTGCAGGCTGCGAATGAGTCGGAAGCGGCTGTCTATGAGTTAGTTGAGCTGTTAATGGCAGAATTGATGACAGCTTTGTTTTGTACAGGAAGTCGCGAACTGGTAGACCTGAGAGCCCCCGGTTTACTGCAGCTAAAGCGCAATGTCAACCGGTGATGATTCTGCCTCAATGGGGTGTGAATCCTTAAGCCGCGAGACTTTTGGCAAAAATGCCTGGTTCTACGGGGGTAAACCAGCAGCAACTGGCATAGCGCAAAGGTATTGAGTTTCATCCGTATTTTGCACAGATTGACTGCACAAGGGGGTAAAATTTCCCGTTGTTTCCCTGATAAAAACCTCATGATTTAGTTGCATAGTATGAGCATAGACAAAAAGCATCTGCACCAATGACGGTTTGAACACCTTTTCCTGCTACGATTTGGACGGATGTGTGACCCGGATCAGCTAAACCAACTCACTACGTCACTTGTTTTGGTAATAGCTGTCACTCAAATAGCGGTTGGAACTCACTCAGTTCCCATTCGTCTATCACATGCGGAGAGCAATATATCCGCGATGATTAAGTAAGTAAGGGAACCCAATGGCACTGGATTGACGACTCTACCAGTGGGTTGCCACTAGCAAGGAGATGTCCTATGGATCGCCACACTGAATTCCCCCTCTTTTTCCAATCTGCCTTTGCTATGATTGGTTTTCTGATTATCGCTTCCTTGATTGCCTGGGCATTTGAACCCAAAGATTTGCCCCAAGCTACCTCGGTGATGCCAACGGCTGAAATTTCTGTAATTAAATAGAGACCTTTAGAGACTGTGTGAATCAGGTAAAAGTTTGATTTAGCGGCTGCGGCTTAAGCGCATTTCACCGCAGTACCGCTAACCGCCACCATTAACATACTGCCGCCGCCACTCAAGTTAATGGTTTCGTAGTCAATATCAATGCCAATTACCGCGTCAGCTCCTAACGACCGGGCTTGGTCTACCATTTCCTGCATGGCAGTATCTTTGGCTTCCCGCAGCGATCGCTCATAACCCGCTGATCGTCCCCCCACAATGTCCCGAATTCCGGCAAAGAAGTCCCGGAAAATGTTGGCACCAAGAATTGCTTCACCACTAACGATGCCAAGATGGGCTGTTATTTTCTTATCGCCAATGTGCCCAGCGGTGGTCAAAATCATTGTTAAGCTCTCCCTGTACAGGTAAACGTGATTTAGTCTAAATTGCTACCTGAAATATTGCTCATTGAATCTATTGTGAATCGAAAGTGTTGCAGAACGCGCCTAAAGATAGATATGTCTACACTTTTTGTAAAGAAAAGGCGCAATGAGGGTAGAGCTATTTTGAATTTTTTCACCCGCTACCCGAATGACCCCATCAATCAACGCGGTCTGGACACACAATACGATTACCGCAAACGGTATTAACCTGCACTACGTCACCCAGGGAGAGGGTTCCCTATTGCTGATGTTGCATGGGTTTCCCGAATTCTGGTATTCCTGGCGGCACCAAATTCCTGAGTTTGCCAAGACCCATAAAGTCGTGGCTCTAGATTTGCGCGGTTACAACGAGAGTGACAAACCCAAACCACAAAATGCCTACGTGATGGCTGAATTCATTCAGGATGTGAAAGCAGTGATCACTGGACTGGGTTACAATCGCTGTTCCCTGGTTGGGCATGATTGGGGTGGCGCGATCGCCTGGTCGTTTGCCGATGCTTACCCAGAGATGGTGGATCGCCTGGTGATCCTGAACATGCCCCACCCCGCAAAATTTGCTGCCGGGTTACGTCTGCCACAACAATTATTGCGTAGCTCGTATATTTTCTTTTTCCAGTTACCGAACCTGCCAGAGTTACTCATTCAGTTGGATGATTATCGGGCTCTGGAACTGGGTTTTCGTAACCTGGCGGTGAACCAGCAGGCATTTACTAAGGCCGATATCGAAGCCTACAAAAATGCCTTTGCCAAACCCGGTACCCTGACGGCTGCGCTGAACTATTATCGCAATGTCTTCCAACAGGGCATTTTCGCAAAGACATGGGGGGTGTTGGATGTACCGACATTAATGCTCTGGGGCGAGGGCGATCGCGCGTTGGGCAAAGAACTCACCTATGACACCAGCGAGTACGTCAAAGATTTTTACATTCGCTATATCTCTGAATGTGGCCATTGGACGCAACAAGAGCAACCCCAACTGGTCAACCAGTATATGCGGGAGTTTCTTTTGTAGCTTGGTTTTCTGAAAGTTCCTGGATGGAACCCATACCAGGAACCCCCTTTCCGTGAAATCGGGACAATCGAGGGCAGGGCCCAGGCCATGCAACCCCATTCCTACTGGCCCAACCAGCTTAACCGCAGGCGTTCCCACCAGGGCAACAGATCCGCCCGAATTTGGGGTAATTTCTGGCGAATATCCTGGATCTTCCAATCGGTTAAACGTGCCAGGGTTTGGGCTTCCTGGTCAAATCGACGCGGGAGCGATCGCGCGTAGTCTCGCCCTGCCGGACAATCCAATTTGCCAGTAAAGGCGTGGCGCAAAACGTAGCGTCCCTGGAACTGCTGACGATTTCCCGTTTCATGGAACATTAGATCCTCCGGAAACTTGTCACGGGTATAACGTACATGTAACCGGGTAATGAACACGCCACCGGATGGCATCGGCGGTACCGCCTGACGCGAACGCCCAGCAGGGGGTACGAAGGTTTCTGGCTGATCCAGCCAAAATACGCCCGCCTGCCGTAACTCTTCGGGATTGAGGGGATCGGCAGAACAGGGATCACAACTACCCATATCCCAGGCATATTCCAAAAAGGCAACTTTGCGATCTTCCCGTTTATAGGCAGTCTGGAACATGGCCCGGTAAAAGTTATTAAACTCATCTTTCACAAATGCGGGAATTTCCGCATCAGATGGAACTTTCACCGTCCGATAGTTGGTTACTTCTGCTTGTCCGGTAGGGGTCAGCAGGTACACAATCAAGTCCTGGGCTGATTGGGCGTTAATCATACCCAACCGAATGGGCAGCATGAACCGGGGTGATTCGTAACTGATTTGCAAGGGGCGCAAATTTTGATAACCCGCTTTATCAAACTCTTGCAAATTCACCTTTGCCACAAAGAACTTGAGTTTCTGGCGAATGTATGGTTTTAGCAGATCCTTGGCCCCGCTAGGAATTTTGTACCCATTCTGGAGCAGCCAGGTTTCCAGCCCACCCGATTCCTTCGCACTCAGAATGAGAATGTCGTATTCGCCCACGGTATAACGTGCTTCGATCGTGACGCCGAATGAATCATTCCGTCCCCGTGCTCTGCCCGACCCTGCTTGCGGTACCCCAGACATGACCCGATCCTCTGCTTCCGCTGGATAAGGCGGTGTGCAGGGATCAGGATCAAAATATTCCACTAAGCGGGGGGCACTGAACGCATCTAACCGTTCAATAATGTTGGGGTCAGCCACCCGGATCTGTTCCTTTTGTAGCACGACGGGTACAGGTACCACGATCGCAAAATCTTTCACCTCGCCCTGAAAGTCATTTGCCATCGTTAATACAGTCTTTTTGCCACTGTGCGCGATCGCTACCTGTGATGCTTGGTTATACAGTTTGGCATCTGCTTTTGCGACATAAAAACCGCAAAATGCCCAGGCTTGCGGCGCAATGATCAATGACGCGATACACGCCAGGAGTAATGTGAGTAAGGTTCGTAAAGGTTTCATGGATGTTTGTGGGGTGTGAGAGGTTGGGGGTTGGGCTGTCGGTGTTAGGTGTGAGGGATGAGGTTCACCCCCGTGGTTGCTCTGACTGTCCCTTGTTCTTCTACAGGTTCTTCCTGCGGTTGCCAGGAAAATCGGGCGGCAGGCAGGCACGCATCCAGCAAAATGGTGAGTGGTGCCAGGAAAAACAGTGCCCAGAAGACAGCCGTTGAAATAAACCAGGTATTGCGGAGAAAGAAGGTAAGTAGGGCGATCGCCCCTGCCCAGATCAACCGTCCTAAACGGGCATTGGGAATCGTGCGTGGATCAGTTACCATAAACAGGGCAAACAGTAGCAGCGAACCGCTCATCAGGCGATGGCCCCAAACATCCCATGTCCATCCCAACCATAGATTTCGGATGGCTTCTAACCCGGCGTATGTCCCTAAAAAGGCAACTGTTGTATCCCACCGTCCTACCTTTTGCAACACAATGCCGCCAGCGGTTAAAAATAGCAAGACATACCATCCTTCTTCGCCCCACTGACCGGGCGATACCCAGGCATCAGGGGTTAGTAGCATCGCTGTGACGATGCCGAAATTTGCTGGATTAAAAATATGCTTGTCCTGAAAGCGGAGCAGAAATTTGCTGAGAATGGCTGCGACACTTGCCAGAATAATGGTGCTGTGATGATCAGCACGGAGTAAAAGGCTCAATCCCAGCCCGGTAATCAAAGGACTGAGAAAGAAAGCGGGTGGGGGAAAACGGTTGATTGGCGATCTCGCCGCAACTGTCACAGCGGGTGTAAGTGGGACAATTGCCGCTGCCTGCCCGGTTGTTGTCGTTGTGCCTCGTAACGTCGCCCATTGGGTAACAAGCATCGATGCACCCCATTGGGTGAGTAAACAGGTCGCGATCGCGATTCCGACTTTGTCAAGATGTAATGTCCAGTCCCGGGTGCCGATGCCCAACAGCAGGAACATCACCAGGAACAAAATTTGGTAAATACGGGCATCGTTAAGGAACATGTTGATGGGGCACAAGCAGGACTGAAGGAATTATGACCGAATCTATCAGGATTTTTTTCTGGTTACAATTTGCGAAACAGGATCTTCTGTTTGCAATATTTGTTTGGAATGTTTGCTCGTAACAATTGTTAATTGGTATCGTCCAGATTCCTTGTATTTCGTTAACAGGAGCCTTGTTGACGGGAGTATTTAGAAAAATAAATTTGCTTAAACGAAAAACGGCAATTTTAATCACTTCCCCTAATCTGGTTCATAGGCAATGAATGGTTAGGTAGCCTTAGCTCTGGGGGCAGAACTAGTAGCTTAGCCTCGCCTGTGATGTCATTTACGCCTCTAACAGCGAGACATCTCCCCAATCAACTATCTGATCAAACTAAACATTGGTGACTCAAACAGGAGATTGTTATGCCTGGGAAAAACATCTTAATGCTGGTGGGTGACTTTGTAGAGGACTATGAAGTGATGGTGCCATTTCAGGCATTGCAAATGGTTGGACATACTGTACATGCGGTCTGTCCTAATAAAAAATCAGGTGATACGGTTCGCACTGCGGTACATGATTTTGAAGGTGATCAGACCTATAGCGAAAAACCAGGACATAATTTCACACTGAATGCTACCTTTGCCAGCATTACCCCAGAAAGTTACGATGCTTTGGTTATTCCAGGCGGCCGAGCACCGGAATACATTCGTCTGAATGCGGATGTGATTCGTTGTGTGCAACACTTTGCTAGCGCCAACAAGCCGATCGCCGCTATCTGTCACGGGGCGCAACTTCTGGCAGCCGCAAATGTCATCCAGGGTAAACGCTGCTCTGCCTATCCCGCCTGTGGTCCAGAAGTAATCCTTGCCGGTGGACACTATGTGGATGTGCCTGTAACTGATGCGGTTGTCGATGGTAACTTGGTCACGGCTCCCGCTTGGCCTGCTCATCCTGCGTGGTTGGCAGAATTTTTAGCGATTTTAGGTACGCGGATCGAACACGCTGAGTTTGCCACCGTATAAAACAAGCCCTGCCAGTACAGATTTCTGGGATGAATTCTTAAGTTAAACTTACAATTCATCCCTCATAAGCTCCTCACACGGATCATTTACCCTGAAAATCGTTTGTGCCGCAAATAATTTTGCTCGAAAGAGAATCTCTGCCGATATTTTCGTAGCCTGGCATCAGGATGCCTGAATTGCTGAACATCCTGATCTGGGTTCACTGCTCAAACCACTGTTTGAATTAAATCTTGGATTAAATCAAGGCGACCGACCTGCTTTACCGGGATAGTAACGATTTTTCATATAGTAGGGTAGTTTGGATGAATCGCCGGGTATCTGTTGTGGATCAAGACTTACCCTTCAAACTATTAGCAGAAAATAGTCCAGATGGCGTTTCCCGTTTTGACAACTGTTGTCGCTATCTCTATGCCAACTCGACTGTAGAGCAACTGCTCAACTACCAGGCGGTGCTGCTGGTGGGTAAAACCCATGCGGAACTAGGGATATCTAATGTCCTAAGTGATACCTGGGATAAGGCGATCCAAATGGTCTTGAGTACAGGGCAATCGGTGAAGTTTGAGTGCTGTCCAACAACCCAAGATTGCAAGTTTTATCAGATCATTGCCTTAGCAGAGCGCCATCCAAATGGTGAGGTGACAGCGGTTTTAGTGATCAGCCGCGATTTGACCCAGTTGAAACAGAGCCAAGCAGTGCCGAGCCTTTCCCCAACGCAATCGGTAATTAAGGGAAACCAATCCTCCCTAACTGGCGAAAATCAACGCTTGAGACAAAAGTTGCTATTGTCTCGATTACAGGCGCAGGAGTTACGTGCTTCCGAAGCAAAATTTGCGTCCGTATTTCATTTCAGCCCGGATGCGATCGCCATCAGCACCTTTCCGGCAGGGCACTATCTGGAAGTGAATCATGGCTTTGGACTGCTGACAGAGTATTCCGCTCCAGAGGTAACCGGTTGTACGGATCATGATCTGGGTTTATGGGTGGAACCCAGCCAACAGGATCTGTTCTTGAAAACTCTCCGCTTAACAGGCACTAATCGAAACTACCAATGTCAGTTCAAAACTAAATCAGGACAGGTCAAATCTGTATTAATTTCAGCTGAGATTTTGCAGCTTAATGGTCAACAATGTCTCTTAACTATTACGCGGGATATTACCTATCTCAAACAGACAGAATTTGCCTTACGTGAAAGTGAAGAACGATTTCGCTCGATCTTTGACAATGTATCTGTTGGCATTGCATTAATAAATACCAATGGTTATGTTGTGGCGGCCAATGAAGCAGATTGCAATTTTCTTGGCTACATGCAAACCGAGCTAGTCGGCATGCACTTTACGGAATTTACCCATCCCGATGACCTATCGCTGGACAGTGAGTTGTTTGCTGCCCTAACCCGGCGTGAACGAGACTATTACACGATTGATAAGCGTTATATTCGTAAAGATGCAAGGATTGTGTGGGGGCGCTTAACTCTTTCCCTGCTATTCAATGAGGACAACTCAATTCGTTATGTGATGGTTGTTTGTGAAGATATCACCGATCGCAAACAGGTAGAACTGCAGTTGCAAGCCATGAACGATCGCCTGCAATTTCTGCTTCTTGCCAGTCCGGTAATTATCTTCTGCTGTAAGCCAGACGATAATTACCGCATGACCTTTATCAGTGAAAATGTTCGGGCAATTCTTGGCTATGGTAGTCAGGTTTTTTTGAGTGAACCGGGTTTTTGGTTGCAGCAGGTTCATCCAGACGATATCGATTGTCTGTTAGCTCATTCAGACCAATTTTTTGAGCAGGGTTTCCATTCGCAGGAATACCGTTTTCGTCGTGCTGATGGTACGTATTGCTGGTTGTACACGAAAATGTGTCTGTTCCAGAATGACGATGGACAGCCATCCGAAATTGTTGGGTATTTGTTAGATATCAGCGATCGCAAACACACAGAAGAAGCCTTGCGAACGAGTGAAGAACGTTGGCAACTGGCCCTTCAGGGTAATAATGATGGTATCTGGGATCATAATTTACTCACTGATGAACACTTCCTATCGCCTCGCTGCATGGAGATGTTAGGGTACGAATTCCAGCAAATTGATACATTTGGAAAATGGCTGCAATATGTTCATCCAGAGGATGTATCAGTCTTAAAGCAATCATTTGCACAACACACTAAAGGGGAAACTCCCTACTATGTCGCTGAATATCGCATGCGTTGCCAAAACGGCGACTATAAGTGGCTGTTGACGCGGGGACTGGTGTATCGTAACAGTCATGGACAACCCATGCGGGCGGTTGGTTCCATCACGGATATCACGGTTCAGAAAGAGACAGAAGCCTTACTCCTGAAACAGGCAGAACGAGAACGGATCATTAGTACGGTGACTCAGCGGATCCGTCAGTCTCTTAATCTCCATGAAATCCTATCAACGACGGTTACGGAAGTCAGGCAACTGTTGCAAACGGATCGGGTGTTGATCTATCGCCTGGATTCCGAGTCTAGCGGTACGGTGCTAGTAGAATCAGTTGGTTCGGGTTGGGTGTCTATGTTGAACCAGCACATCGCCGATCCCTGCTTTGGTAAAAGCTATGTGGCGTTGTATCAACGAGGTGAGATTACGCAACGTACAGACTTGTATGCGGAAAATGTTGCTCAATGCTACATTGACTTGCTAAAACCATTTCAGGTGCGGGCAAATTTGATTGTACCTATTCTTCAAGACCAGCGGTTGTGGGGGTTATTAATTGCCCATCAGTGTGGAGGCCCCCGGCACTGGCAGGCATTTGAGTTGAATTTATTGCAACAATTGGCAACCCAAGTTGCAATCGCCATCCAACAGTCGGAACTCTACCACCAGGTCAGTCGCCTGAATGCGGATCTGGAAAATCAGGTTCAGCAACGCACCAATGAACTGTATCAAGCACTAAACTTTGAGGCACTGCTAAAACGCATCACCGATAAGGTCAGGGATAGTCTGGATGAAAGTCAGATTCTTCAAGCCGCAGTGACGGAAGTGGCGATCGGGTTAGATTTAAGCTGCTGTGATGCCGCTTTGTACGATCTGGTGGCCCGGACATCCACGATTTCCTATGAATTCATTCGGGCGGCGATTCTCCCTGCTAAGGGAACAACCGTTGTCTTGGCTGACAAACCGGGTATTTATAACCAATTGTTGCAAGGGCAATATGTGCAATTTTGCCTTGCTTACCTGGATGAGTTTAACTCTTGCCGGATTCGCCTGAAACATGAGTCGACGATCCTGGCCTGCCCCAT